>NZ_CP104143.1:3472500-3690000 GCF_025200715.1 Rhizobium sullae | reverse complement strand
CCAATCCAACTTTTTTGACATTTTTGTAACAGACTGTTTTCACTAGGGATTTTAAGGCAGAGTCAAAAGTCGAGCAAATTTCAGTCCAATTCCGGAGCGAGAGAGATTCATTTTTCAGAATCCGCCGTCACGCCGTCGATTTGGGGTGCCTGCCTTATATAGGAAGCATCGTCATCACTTTCCAGATCCGCTTGCGCAGCCGCGGCCAATCGCTAGTTTGGCGTCCTGGATATTCGGCTATGGAGATCGGAATGCTTGTCCTCGATGGAGAACGGACGCGCGCGGCGCTTCCCTGGGGGGAGCTTATCGACGCGATCGCGGCGATGTTTGCCGGGGAATGCGTCATGCCGGTGCGCCATCATCACGACATGGAGGTTCCCGGCGAGGAGGAGGCGACGCTGTTGCTGATGCCTGCCTGGGTGCCCGGGCGCTACGCCGGCGTGAAGATGGTCTCGGTTTTTCCGGGGAACGCCAAGCGCGCGCTGCCTGCGATCTTCGGAACCTATCTGCTTTCGTCTGGCACAACGGGGGAAATGCTTGCGGCGATCGACGGTGGCGAGCTGACGGCACGGCGGACGGCTGCGACCTCCGCATTGGCGGCACGCTATCTGGCGCGGCCGGATGCGGCCGAGCTGCTTGTCTGCGGAACGGGTCGCCTCTCCCTTAACCTGCTGCAGGCGCATGCCACCGTCCGGCCGATCAAACATATACATGTCTGGGGACGCAATCTTGTGAGCGCGGAGAAGATTGCGGCCGAAGCGCGGGAGCTCGGACTTCCCGCCAAAGCAGTCTCCGATATCGAAACGGCGGCGCGAGCCGCCGACATCATCTCCTGCGGCACACTCTCAAGCGAGCCGCTCGTTCGCGGCGAATGGCTGAAACCCGGGGCGCATCTCGATCTCGTCGGCGGCTTCAAGCCGAGCATGCGCGAGAGCGACAACGAGGCGATCCGCCGCGCGTCCGTCTTCGTCGATACGCGAGCTGGTGCGATGAAGGAAGCGGGCGATATCGTTCAGCCGCTTAAAAGCGGCGTTCTCAAGGAGAACGCGATCAAGGCCGAGCTCGCCGAGCTCGTTCGCGGCACGCGAAGCGGCCGCAGCGCGGCGGAAGAAATCACGCTCTTCAAGTCCGTGGGTGCCGCGCTCGAGGACCTCGCGGGAGCAATCCTAGCCTATGAAACCGTCACCGGCAGGAAATAACTGGCATGCCTGTTTTGCCGGAACTTCCGGTTTCTCACGTTCTGCCCGAAATCGGAGCCGCACTTGCCGAAAGCGGGCGAGCCGTTCTTTCCGCACCACCCGGCGCCGGGAAGACCACGCTTGTGCCACTTTACCTGCTGAATCAACCATGGCGCAATGACGGCAGGATCATTCTGCTGGAGCCACGGCGGCTGGCAGCGCGGGCTGCGGCGAGCCGCATGGCCTTTCTGCTCGGCGAACAGGTAGGCGAGACGGTCGGCTATCGCATGCGGCTCGACAATCGTATTTCCGGCAAGACGCGGATCGAAGTGGTCACCGAGGGGGTGTTTGCGCGCATGATCCTCGATGATCCGGAACTCTCCGGCGTTTCGGCGGTCATTTTCGACGAATTTCACGAGCGTTCGCTCGATGCAGACTTTGGATTGGCATTGGCGCTCGACGTGCAGTCGGCGCTGCGTAACGATCTACGGCTTCTGGTGATGTCGGCAACGCTTGACGTCGAGCGTGTCGCAGTGCTTCTCGGTCATCCGCCGGTGATCGAAAGCATGGGTCGGAGTTTTCCGATCGACATCCGCTATCGGGATCGGCCGGGCGGCGAGCGCATAGAGGATGCCGTGACACGGGCAATCCTCGAGGCTCATGCGGATGAGACGGGATCGATCCTCGCTTTCCTGCCTGGACAAGCCGAGATCACCCGAACAGCGGAAAGGCTTGAGGGGCGGTTCGGAACGGATACGCTGATCGCCCCTCTCTACGGCAATCTTGGTCAGAGGGAGCAGGATGCGGCTATCCGGCCGCCGGCTAAGGGAATGCGCAAGATCGTGCTTGCCACATCGATCGCGGAGACCTCGATCACCATCGACGGCGTACGGATCGTGATCGACAGCGGGCTGCAGCGACTGCCGGTGTTCGAAGCCTCGACCGGCATCACGCGGTTGGAGACTGCGCGCGTGTCGCAGGCTTCAGCCGACCAGCGCGCCGGGCGCGCCGGCAGAACGGAGCCCGGCATTGCGGTCCGCCTCTGGCATCCGGGGCAGACGGCCGCATTGGCTCCTTTTACACCGCCGCAAATCCTGTCGAGCGATCTTTCCGGTCTCGTGCTCGATCTGGCGCATTGGGGTGTTCAGGACCCGGCATCGCTTGCCTTCGTCGACCAGCCGCCGGAAACGACGCTGAAGGAGGCGCGCGCGCTACTGCAGGAACTTGGAGCTTTGGACGGGGATAGAACCTTAACGGCGCGTGGACGAACGATGCGCGAGCTTGCGCTGCCGCCGCGGCTGGCCGCCATGGTGGTTTCGGCCGGGGAAAGCGGGCAGGCAAAAGAAGCCGCGATGCTCGCCGTTCTTCTGACAGAGCAGGGCCTCGGCGGTACGAGCATCGACATCGAGGACCGTTTGCGACGCTTCAAGACGGAGAAGGGCGAAAGGGCGGATGCTTCACGGCGCCTTGCTGCACGGCTGGCGCGCGGGCTCGACAAGGTTTCCTCAAGCACGCCGCCGCTTGCCGGACAGCTCCTACTGCATGCCTTTCCGGATCGAATTGCCCTGCAGCGCGGCGGGCGGGGACGATACGTGATGGTAAACGGCCGTGGCGCCGAATTGCCGGAGACGGAACGTCTGGCGGGCAGCCAGATGTTGGTGATCGCCGATCTGACCGGGCGCGCGGCGCAAGCGCGTATCCTGGCTGCGGCGGAGATTTCGCGCAGCGATGTCGAAGCCGAGCTGCCAGGTCTGATCACGACCGGCGAGCAGACCTATTTCGATCTACAGACCAGACGCATCCGCGCCCGGCGCGCGACGAGGCTCGGGGCGATCGTTTTCGATGAAACGCCGCTGCCCCGGCCGACGGGCGAGGCTGTTGCCGCGGCACTGGCGGACGGCGTACGGCAACTCGGACTCGACGCCCTGCCCTTTTCCAAGGAGGCTATCCAGCTGCGCGAGCGGATCGGCTTCCTGCATCGAACGATCGGCGCGCCATGGCCGGATGTCAGCGACGCTGCGTTATTGGAACGGCTGGACGACTGGTTCACGCCCTACCAGAGCGATGCACGCGGGCTTTCGGATATTCCCGCCGGATCGCTCACCAGCGGGCTGATGGCGCTTGTGCCGCACGAGTTGCAACGCGACCTTAACCGGCTGGCGCCGACGCATTTCGAAGCGCCGACGGGTCAGCGGCATCCGATCCGATACGAGGGCGAGGAGCCGCTGCTGACGATTCGCGTACAGGAACTTTTCGGATTGAAGCAGCATCCGGCGATCGGCGGCGGACGGCTGCCGCTTCTTCTCGAACTGACGTCGCCGGCGCACCGGCCGATCCAGACGACGCGCGACTTGCCGGGGTTTTGGGCCGGTTCCTGGAAAGACGTGCGCGCCGACATCCGGGGCCGCTACCCGCGGCATCCGTGGCCGGAGCGGCCGGAGGAGGCCTTGCCGACGACACGCGTTAAGCCGCGTGGTACATAAGCAGTGCGAGGAGCCGGCCATGGTCGATGACGCCAACAGCAAGCCTCAGGATAACCGCCACAGCAGCCGCAGGCTGCGCCTGCAGACGCTGGTACGCTTGCGCTGGCTCGCGGTCGGCGGACAGGCGGTGACGGTTTTCATCGTCGCCTTTTGGCTGAAATTCCCGTTGCCGCTGGTTACAAGCAGCTTGTTGATTGCAGCGCTTGCCTTGGTCAATTTCTTTCTGACGATCCGCTATCCACCAACGCATCGCCTGCAACCACCAGCCGCCTTCGCGCTGCTTGGACTTGACCTTCTGCAGCTTTGCGCGTTGCTGTTCATCACCGGCGGCCTGGCGAACCCGTTTGCGGCGCTCGTCTGCGTGCCGGTCATCATTTCTTTTGCCTCCCAACCGATCCGCTACAGCGTCGCCCTCATCGTCTTTGCGATGGTCTGCATCACGATCCTCGCTTTCTCGCCCTTCCCGCTTCCATGGTTCAACGGCGCCGAGATCAATGTGCACAACGTCATGCAGTTCGGTGTCTGGTGTTCGATCGCTTCGACCATGGCCTTTGCAGCTTTCTATGCCTATCGCGTTTCCATGGAAGCGAGCCAGTTGGCGGATGCGCTGGCTGCAACCGAACTCGTTCTGCAGAGGGAAAAGCACCTCTCGCAACTCGATGGCCTGGCGGCGGCGGCGGCACATGAGCTCGGAACGCCGCTTGCGACGATCAGCGTCGTCGCAAAGGAAATGGAGCGCGAGCTGAAGGATGACGACCGGTTCCGCGAAGACGTGCATCTGCTGCGCAGCCAGAGCGAACGCTGCCGCGATATCCTGAAGCGGCTGACGAGTCTTTCTGCAGAGGGCGATGCCCATATGCGGCGCCTGCCGCTATCTTCGATGATGGAGGAGATCATTGCGCCTTTTCGCGAATTTCCGATTGAAGTCGAGCTGATCGAAAAAAGCCCGCGCAAGGGTGAACCGGTGACGGAGCGCAATGCCGGGATCATGTATGGGCTTGGCAACCTCATCGAAAATGCCGTCGATTATGCTCGCGAGAAAGTAACAGTCACCGTCGAACATGACCCCAGTAAGGTTCTGATCGTCATCGAGGACGATGGCAACGGCTACGCACCGGATATTCTCACCCGTATCGGCGAGCCTTACGTCACCAAAAGGCAGAAAGAGGATACTGCGGGCGGGCTTGGGCTCGGGCTCTTTATCGCCAAGACGCTGCTTGAGCGTTCCGGTGCAACGCTGGTTTTTGAAAACCGCGATCCGGAAAGTGAAGGAGCGCGTATCCGTGTCGAATGGCCGCGCATGCTCATCGATGCAAATTCGACAAAATGACTTTATCGGCATAATGAAGATATGCGTAGCTGACAAATATCAGGTGGGCGTAAACCGCCAGGATCGAAGACCATGACCGAACAAAGCCACGAAACCCTTGCCGCCGGCGAGCACGATATTGGCCCCGATGCGAGCCTCTTGATTGTCGACGACGACGGGCCTTTTCTGCGACGTTTGGCACGCGCGATGGAGACACGCGGCTTCCAGGTCGAGACCGCCGAATCGGTTGCGGAGGGCGTTGCCAAGTCGAAGAGCCATCCGCCGAAATATGCGGTGGTCGACCTGCGGCTCGGTGATGGCAACGGCCTCGACGTCATCGAGGCGATCCGCCAGCGCCGGGACGATACGCGGATCATCGTGCTGACGGGCTACGGCAATATCGCAACGGCAGTGACAGCCGTGAAGCTCGGGGCCGTCGACTATCTCGCCAAGCCTGCCGATGCGGACGACGTATTCGCAGCTTTGACGCAACGGCCGGGCGAGAAGGCGGAGCTTCCGGAAAACCCGATGTCGGCCGACCGGGTTCGCTGGGAGCATATCCAGCGCGTCTATGAAATGTGCGAGCGCAACGTCTCCGAGACGGCGCGGCGGCTCAACATGCACCGCCGCACGCTACAGCGAATTCTCGCAAAACGCGCCCCGAAGTAGCCGCTGTTAGATATCGTCGGTGGCAAGCGGCTTGCCATTCGCCCATTCAGCCAGCATCAATCTCTGCGCGGCGGCGCGGGAGAAATTCAGTGTGACCGATTTGCGGGTTGCCGGCGCAAGCCGATGTTCGGGTGCTTCGCGGATCATATGCGCGCCATAGCCGTCGGACAGAAACAGTCCGCATTCCTCCGGGAAGATATCAAGCGGTACATCCTTGTGCGTCGCAAAGAACAGTCGGTCGCAATGCAGCCGGTATTCGGGCCACTTGCGATCAACGCGGAAATCCTCGATCGAGGTTTTGATCTCGATGATCCAGATTTCGCCTTTTTCCGAAATGGTAATCAAATCGGCGCGCCGGCCGCTCGCCAGCGGCAGTTCAGGCAGAACCGCATGGCGCATGTCGTGAAGTAATATCTGAGTCCCGCGGCGCACGAGCATGGCTCTGTCCGATTGCCGGCCATCTATTAACGGATTGTTATTGTAAACGCTCAAAATCGTCATGGATAACCGTGAGGACGTATCGCCCGTTGTTGCAAAAAAACCATGCGGTTCTAATTTGCCGCTGCCGGTAACTCTCGCCGCACTGCAACATCTTGCAAAGACGAAGTTAATCGAAAATAAACCATAATCAAAGATGGTTCCAAGACCGTTTCCTCACTGCCAATCCTAAAGAGATATTCATGCGCATCCGAAATGCATTCCCTGTATTCGGCCTAATGGCGACCCTCGCTCTGGCCGGCTGCTCTACCAATTCCGATCGCGCTTCCCTCGAAGACAAGGCCGCCGGCCCGACTGTCCAGACGGCACAAATCTTCGATGATGCCTACGGCGTGAGGACGGATGCCGGATACGCCCTGCCCGCGATCCCGATCCAGCGCGTCAAGCCGGAGTTCCGCCGACAGATTGTTTCCTACGAGACGACCGAGCGTCCGGGTACGATCATCGTCAACACCCGCGAGCGCCACCTTTACTACATCCTGCCGGGCGGCAAGGCGATGCGCTACGGCATCGGCGTCGGCAAGCAGGGCTTCGCATGGGCCGGCACGGCCTATGTCGCCTGGAAGCAGGAATGGCCGACCTGGCATCCGCCGAAGGAAATGGCTGTCCGCAAGCCCGACATTGCAAAGTACGTTGAGGACGGCATGGGCCCGGGTCTCACCAATCCGCTCGGCGCACGCGCCATGTATCTCTTCAACGAAAAGGGCCAGGATACCCTTTTCCGCCTTCACGGCACGCCCGAATGGGCCTCCATCGGCACCGCAGCTTCGTCCGGCTGCATCCGCCTGATGAACCAGGACGTGATCGACCTTTACAGCCGCGTACGCCCAGGCAAGGCGACCAAGGTCATCGTTATCCAGTAAGCTAGAAAGCGAATTCGGTATAAAAAAGGCCACCGGAATTTTCTTACGGTGGCCTTTTTGTTTGATCATGAGCCTTATGCGGCCTGCCTGCCTTTGAGCTCGAGACGGCGGCGATGAAGGACCGGCTCCGTGTAGCCGCTCGGCTGTTCCCTGCCCTTCAAGACGAGATCGACGGCAGCCTGGAAGGCCACCGAGCGGTCGAAATTCTCCGCCATCGGCATATAGGCAGGATCGCCGGCATTCTGTTGATCGACGACCGCGGCCATGCGCTTCATCGTCTCGATGACCTGTGCTTCACTGACGACCTTGTGGTGCAGCCAGTTGGCTATGTGCTGAGCGGAAATGCGAAGCGTTGCGCGGTCTTCCATCAGCCCGACATTGTTGATGTCCGGCACCTTCGAGCAGCCGATGCCCTGATCGACCCAACGGACGACGTAGCCGAGGATACCCTGCGCATTGTTGTCGAGTTCTCGCTGGATTTCCTCCGTCGTCCAGTTCGGCCGGGCGGCAACTGGAACGGAAAGGATATCGGAGAGCTTGGCACGGGCGCGATCCTTCAGTCCGCGCTGAACGTCGGCCACGTTGATCCGGTGATAATGCGTCGCGTGCAGTGTCGCTGCAGTTGGCGAGGGAACCCAGGCGGTGTTGGCACCGGCCTTCGGGTGGGCGATCTTCTGCTCCAGCATAGCCGCCATCAGGTCTGGCATCGCCCACATGCCCTTGCCGATCTGCGCGTGACCGGACAGGCCGCATTCGAGGCCGATATCGACGTTCCAGTTCTCGTAGGCCGATATCCATGCCGCCTGCTTCATGTCGCCCTTGCGGATCATCGGGCCTGCTTCCATCGAGGTATGGATCTCGTCTCCAGTACGGTCGAGGAAGCCTGTATTGATAAAGACGACGCGCTCGCGGGCAGCACGAATGCATTCCTTGAGATTTACCGTCGTGCGGCGCTCCTCATCCATGATTCCCATCTTCATCGTGTTCTTCGGCATGCCGAGAAGTTCTTCGACGCGTGAGAAAATCTCGACGGCGAACGCCACTTCCTCAGGCCCATGCATCTTCGGCTTGACGATATACATCGAGCCGGTGCGCGAGTTCTTGCGGCGGCCGTTGGGACCGATATCGTAAAGCGCGATCAGGCCGGTAATGGCGGCATCCATCATGCCTTCGGGAACTTCGCGACCGTCACGGTCGAGGATAGCCGGATTCGTCATCAGGTGGCCGACATTACGGACGAGCATCAGCGAGCGGCGATGCAAATCAAAGGCGGAGCCGTCCGGCGCCTGATAGGTGATGTCAGGATTGAGCTTGCGGATGAAGGTCGAGCCGCCCTTGGTTACTTCCTCCTGCAGGTCGCCCTTCATGAGGCCCAGCCAGTTGCGATAGACGACGACTTTGTCCTCGGCATCGACGGCAGCAATCGAATCCTCGCAGTCCATTATCGTCGTGATCGCTGATTCGAGCCAGACATCGGAAACATGCGCCGGATCGTTCTTTCCGATCGGCGTCGAGGCATCGATGACAATCTCGATGTGAATGCCGTTGTTTTTCAAGAGAAGATGTGTCGGCGCTTCGGCATTTCCTCGGTAGCCGGCAAAATGCCGATTATCCCTGAGGGCCAGTCTTTCGCCATCTGTCAAGGTGATCGCGAGATTGCCGCTGTCCACCTTAAAGGCAGCAGCATCCTTCCAACGCGCGCCTTCGAGCGGAGCGGCGCCGTCCAGAAAGTCGCGAACCCAGGCGATGACCCTTTCGCCGCGCTTCGGATTGTAGCCCTTGCCTTTTTCCGCGCCGTCGCTTTCGGGAATGGCATCCGTGCCGTAAAGCGCGTCGTAGAGCGAGCCCCAGCGCGCATTTGCGGCGTTCAACGCGTAACGCGCATTCATGACCGGGACGACGAGTTGCGGCCCGGCAATCGAGGCGATCTCGGGATCGACATTGTTGGTCGAAACCTGGAAATCAGAGCCTTCCGGCAGCAGATAGCCTATTTCGCGCAGAAATGCCTGATGGGCATCCAAGTCTGTCGGCGCGCCATTCTTGCGGTACCAGTCGTCAATCTGCTGCTGGAGATGGTCGCGCTTCAGAAGCAGTTCGCGGTTCTTCGGCGCGAGATCATGAACGATTGCTGAAAAGCCGGCGAAAAATGCATCCGCATCAACCCGAAGGTCGGGAAGCACTTCATTGACGATGAAATCATGAAGGACGGTTTCGACGAAAAGACCGTTCTTTTCAATGCGGCGCATACAATTCTCCTCCCGCAGACGGCGGCGTTTTCACATACTGTTCACTTTGCGCCGCTTTCATTCATAGTCAATTCTGCAATAGTTCGAAAGATTTATGCCCATGAGGAAACAGTGCGCGCGGTGACACGCATCGGCAGACCGTTCTGGGGCTGGGTCGTCAGTTTCTGCACCGGCCAAGGATTGGTCTTCTCCGTCACGTCGAAGCGGAAACGGCTCATCAATACGGCCAGCGCAATGACCGCTTCCTGCAGGGCGAAGGTGGCGCCGATGCAAACACGCGGACCGGCGCCGAATGGCAGGAACTGGAACCGGCCGATCTTGCCGCGGTTTTCCGGAAAAAAGCGCTCGGGCATATAGGCGCGCGGCTTGTCCCAGTAGAGCTCATGCCGGTGCAGGGTCCAGGGCATGATGAGCACCGTCATGCCGGCATGGATCTCGACCTTCTCGCCTTTGGCATCTGTCCAGCTGTCGTCAGCGATCGCCGCACGGTTGATCGACGGCGCCGGCGGATAGAGCCGCAGGGCCTCCTCGAAGGCGGCGCGCGTGAGGGGCATCAGATCGAGCCATTCGACGGGCTCGGCGCCGCTTGCAAGAACGCGGCCGATCTCTTCCTCCATCCCATCGCGGATATGCGGGCTGTTCGCCACGCAATATAGCGTCCAGGCGAGCGCCCGCGCCGTCGTTTCATGACCAGCGCCGATGAACGTCAGGATATTGTCTTCGATTTCTTCATTGGTGAGGCCGCCCGCCGATGCCCGGTCGAGCAGCAGAGTCAGAAAATCTTCGGGCGCCGAGGCGCGATCGGCAGCCATGCGCCGGAGCCTGGCGTCCATCGTTTCGCGCACCATGTTGCGGAACTTGTCGAGAACCTTCCGGCCGCCGACCCGCGTCACCCGCGGCACCCAACTCGGCGCTCGCAGGAGATCCATGGGGTCGACGCGGCCCATGCGGTGCAGAAGCGCGTTCACATCGTCAGCGAAGCTGTCCGAGGATGTGACGATTTCACCGGAAAACAGCGTATCGGCAAGGATTGCAAAGGTGAGCTCCGTCATATCGCTGGCGATTTCGAATACCCGGCCTTCGCTTCCCGCCGCCTCGTACTTATGCACATACGCCTCGGACTGCTGCAGCATCTGCGCGGCAAAGCCGTTGGCGTGGCGGGGCGTGAAGACGGGGGCAACCGCTTTCCGCGTCCGCTTCCAGACCTCGCCTTCAGCCGTCAGCAATCCATCGCGCAATATGGGGCGCAATATGAGCTGGCGGATATCCGACATGCGGTAGTTCGCGGTGTTATCGACCAGCACATATTTAATGAGGGCGGGATCGTTGACGATGATCGTGCTGTCGCCGAAGAAGCGGTCCTTGATCCAGGGAAGTGTGTAGGACGGCTCGCCCCAAAGCTCCAAGGGATTGCGAAAGATCGTGCGGATGATCTCCAGCCGCGACGGTGGCACGGAGCGCGGCAGCGGCGCGGGTGGAACAAACGGTTCCGGTCGCATATCCATGGCAAAGCCTTTCGCGGAAGATTATAGCCTCCCGCCAGGCGAACGTTAGAGCAGGCCCTCAAGCTCGTCCAGCTTGTCGTTGATCAGCCAGCCGTAATAATTCTCCTCCGGCCAGACTATCGCACCTGCGACCTGGTTCCTCGCGGCAAGAGCCGATGCGCGCTGGCGCGAATTGCCGACATTGTAAAGCGTGGCGGTCAGGCCGGGATTGTTCGAAATATCCATGCCGGTAATCTGCTTGTAATCATCTATCGACTGGCGGATGGAGGCCGCAACGAACGCGAGCGAGATATCCGGCTCCATGATGGCGCGGTAAACGGCGCCGGCATCCTTTTCGTTCAGTCTCGGATAGCCGGAAACACGGCTGACCAGATCCGACAGCATCAATGCCGTCAGCGGGTTCACCTGGCCGAGACCGAAGGTTTGACCGGCATAAAACGGCTGGAAGAACACGGCGCTGAAGCGGTTGTTCGGGAAGCTCTTGCCGCCGACGGTCCTGCCGCGGAACTCGCTTTCCCAGACATCCTCACGGCAGCTCCAAAGCAGATAGGAATCGCGCTTGCCGTTGCACTCGGCAAACTGTGGACGATCGACGAAGGTGTCGACATCCTCGCCTTCATAGGCAAAACGGAAGCTCTCGCCGGCGTAGGAAGCGGCCTTGACGTAATAGGATTGAAGGCGGTCATAGGCGTCGACGTTATAGGTGTGCTCGCCGACGATGGCCCCGATGATGTGGATGGGTTCAATGCCGTAAGCGGCCGCCGTCTTCCTGATCTTGCTCATCAGCTCGTGATCGGTGGAGAGTAGCTCATAAACCTTCTCATACTTGCGATCGAAGGTCGTCTTGGTACCCTTGGTGCGGCGGACGGATGCGCCAGGGACCGCAGGCTGCTCGACGTTGCGGTTGCCGGGCGGCACGACCTGCATCGCATGGGCGGGCACGGATGTAAGTGCCGCAACGGCGATCAGGAGGCATGTCAAAAGGCGTCGCACGATCAGCTATTCCGTCCTCTGGCTATTATATCGTCTTCATGGCGAAGCGCGCTGACTGGACCAGAATCTTGGCCGAATAAAGCCGCGTCCACAAACAAAACGGGCCTTCACTAAGTAGTAAAAGGCCCGCTGTCGAGAGTTCAGACTGCCGAAATCCGGCGCGAAACCCGCAAAGGTTTCGACCGATGCGGCAATATCACAGGATGAAACGCGAGAGGTCCGTGTTCTGCGCCAGATCGCCGACATGCTCACGCACATAGGCGGAGTCGATCTTCACCGCCGAACCGCCGCGATCCGGGGCATTAAACGAGATGTCGTCCAACACACGTTCCATCACGGTCTGCAGCCTGCGAGCGCCGATGTTTTCGACCGATGAGTTCAGATGGACGGCGACATCGGCCAAGGCATCAATCGCGTCGTCGGTAAATTCGAGGTTCAGGTTCTCTGTTTCCATGAGCGCGCGATACTGGCGGATCAGGCTTGCCTCGGTTTCTGTCAGGATACGGCGAAAGTCTTCCTTGGTCAGCGGACGAAGTTCGACACGGATCGGCAGGCGGCCCTGCAATTCCGGCAAGAGATCGGAAGGCTTCGAGACATGGAAGGCGCCCGAGGCGATGAAAAGAACGTGGTCGGTCTTCACCGGCCCGTACTTCGTGGAGACAGTCGTTCCTTCGACGAGCGGTAGCAAATCGCGCTGCACCCCCTCGCGCGACACGCCGGCACCCATCCCGCCGTCGCGCGCTGCAATCTTGTCGATCTCATCGAGGAAGACGATGCCGTCATTCTCGACAGCACGCACGGCTTCGCGCTGGATGACTTCGTTGTCGATCAGCTTGTCGGACTCGTCCCGGATCAGATCGGTATAGGAGGCTTTAACAGTGGTGCGGACCTTTTTGGTACGCCCGCCCAGCGCCTTGCCGAACATTTCCGAGATGTTGAGAACACCGATATTGGCACCGGGCATGCCGGGGATTTCAAAGCCGCCCATGCCCGCGCCGCTATCGGCAACCTCGATATCAATCTCCTTATCGTCCAGTTCGCCATTGCGCAGCTTCTTGCGGAAGCTGTCACGCGTGGCAGGAGAAGCGGTAGACCCGACAAGGGCATCAAGCACACGTTCCTCGGCGCTCATATGCGCCTTCGATTCGACCTCGGCGCGCTTCTTGTCGCGCGCGAGCCCGATGCCGATCTCGACGAGGTCGCGGATGATCTGTTCGACATCGCGGCCGACATAGCCGACCTCGGTGAACTTGGTCGCCTCGACCTTGATGAAAGGCGCACCGGCAAGTTTGGCAAGACGGCGCGAAATCTCCGTTTTGCCGACGCCGGTCGGGCCGATCATCAGGATATTCTTGGGCATCACTTCGTCGCGCAGGCTTGGATCGAGCTGCTGGCGGCGCCAGCGGTTGCGGAGCGCGATCGCCACGGCGCGCTTGGCCTCATGCTGACCGATAATGTAGCGGTCGAGTTCGGAAACGATCTCGCGAGGGGAAAAGGTGGTCATGGTAATTCCGTTTCTCCGGGTGCGTCCAGTGCCATGAAATGGGCCGGACCGTAAATGGAAGTTCTTTTATCGACGTAGCGAAAGCCCGCCTTCTCGTAAGCCCTGATCGCCTGAACGTTTTCAGGATCCGGATCGATCACGATGCGCGTGGCGCCACCTGCAAAAAGCTCGGACGCAAGCTTGCGGATGATCGCAGCACCGTGGCCTTTGCCCGTCAGTTCCGGGATACCGATCGAAATGTCGATGCCGAGCGTACCCTTCGGCTGATCGCGATAGGGATGGCCCTCCTCGAGATGAGGATCGTAACTTTGCAGATAGCCTATAGGCTTTCCGTCCAGTTCCACGATCATCGGCCGGGTTTCCTTACTCGTCATTGCCTCTTCGATCGAACCAAGCTCCGTTGCAGGTTCGCCCCACCATCTCGCGACATGCGGCTCCGTAAGCCATTGCGCCAGAAGCGGGAGATCCTCGCGGCAGACGTCGCGGAAACGATATCGCGAGACAGGCTTAGCTTTCAGCATCCAGTGTTTCCATCACCACGTTGTGGTTCGTATAGACGCAGATGTCGGCTGCGATATCCAGCGCTCGGCGAGCGACCTCTTCTGCGGACTTGTCCGTATCCATCAGGGCACGCGCTGCCGCCAAGGCGAAGTTGCCGCCGGAGCCGATCGCCGTAGCGCCATGCTCAGGCTCCAGAACATCGCCGTTGCCGGTGACTGCCAGTGTTATCGATTTGTCTGCGACCAGCATCATGGCTTCGAGGTTGCGAAGATACTTGTCCGTGCGCCAGTCCTTGGCGAGTTCGACGGCTGCGCGCATCAGTTGGCCCGGATATTGTTCGAGCTTCTTTTCAAGGCGCTCGAGCAGCGTAAAGGCGTCCGCGGTCGCGCCCGCGAAACCGGCAATGACCTCGCCCTTGCCAATACGCCGCACCTTGCGGGCATTGCCCTTCATAACGGTCTGACCGAGGCTGACCTGGCCGTCACCGGCCATCACCACCTTGCCGCCCTTTCGAATTGTAATAATCGTTGTCATCAAAACATCCTTGCCCGGATCAGCGGGCGTTACGCCGAGCCGCTCACCGGCCCCTGTGAGCCCTATGTAAGTTTGCCGATGGCGATTGCAAATGGGCGGGTTTTTCTGCCGGTGCGCTTCTGGATATTTTATGGAACGCCTGATAAGGAACGGCCGTCATTCCCGATGGAGCAGCCATATGGCCGATACTGCAGCAAGCCGCACGGGCAGTGTTTCCCGCAAGACGAAAGAGACTTCGGTTTCCGTTTCCGTCAATCTTGACGGCAGCGGCAAAGCCAAGATTTCGACGGGCGTCGGCTTCTTCGACCATATGCTAGACCAGCTTTCGCGACACTCACTGATCGACATGGACATCGAAACGAAGGGCGACCTGCATATCGACGATCACCACACAGTCGAAGATACCGGGATCGCGATAGGCCAGGCGATTGCAAAAGCGCTCGGCGACCGCCGCGGCATCACCCGCTATGCTTCGATCGACCTTGCCATGGACGAGACGATGACGAAAGCTGCTGTCGATCTTTCCGGTCGTCCGTTCCTGGTCTGGAATGTCGCCTTCAGCGCGCCGAAGATCGGCGCCTTCGACACCGAACTTGTCCGCGAATTCTTCCAAGCACTGGCGCAGAACGCCGGCATCACCTTGCATATCTTGAACCAATATGGTGCCAACAACCATCATATTGCAGAGACCTGCTTCAAGGCCGTTGCCCGCGCGCTGCGCATGGCGACAGAGATCGATCCGAGACAGGCGGGCCGTGTTCCCTCGACGAAGGGCACGCTCGTCTGAGCCCCTTCAGGGAGCTTGAACGATATGACTTCCAGCTATCTGGTTCTGACGCCTCCGGGCGGAACGGATGTCACCCATGAGAAGACGCGCGTCATCCGCGACGGCTTCACCCTGCTCGGCTTTCTTTTCCCCTGGCTATGGCTTCTTGCGCACCGGCTTTGGCTCCATGCGATTGCAGCATTCCTGCTTCAAGGCCTGGGCGGTGTTCTTATGGATCGGCCCGGGCTCTGGCCGGCAGGTTTTGCGATCACAATTGGTACCTGCATTCTGGCCGGTTTCGAGGGCCAGAACCTGCGGATCCGAAATCTCGCTTCCAAAGGCTGGAACGAGGAAGCCGTGATCACCGCGGATTCGCTTGCGACCGCAGAAGAGATCTACTTTTCGAATTTTGAGACCAATGCAGATGGCGACAGCATGCCCGCGCCGGAATGGGAGCGACATCCGCCTTCCCCCCGCCGCAACGGCAATACGACTTCGCTTGGTCTCTTTGGGTTTAACGGAGGACGCTAATGCGCGTCGCAATTATCGACTACGGCTCGGGCAATCTGCGCTCGGCAACAAAGGCCTTTGAGCGTGCAGCGCGCGAGGCAGGCATCGACGCGCATATCGACCTGACGGACAAGGCCGACAATGTCGCGTCGGCCGACCGCATCGTTCTGCCGGGCGTCGGTGCCTATGCCGATTGCCGCCACGGGCTCGATGCTGTTCCCGGCCTGGCCGAGGCGCTGATCGAAGCGGTCGAAAGGAAGGCTCGGCCCTTCCTCGGCATCTGTGTCGGCATGCAACTGATGTCGTCACGCGGCCTCGAAAAGACGGTGACGCGAGGTTTTGGCTGGATTCCTGGCGACGTCGTCGAAATGAACCCCAACGATCCCGATCTCAAGATACCGCAGATCGGCTGGAACACGCTCGACCTCAAGCATCCGCATCCGCTCTTCGAAGGCATTCCGACAGGGCCTGATGGTCTGCATGCCTATTTTGTGCATTCCTACCATTTGGCCGCCAGGAACGCCGGTGACGTCATTGCGACGACAGAGTATGGCGGGCCGATGACGGCCTTCGTCGGACGCGACAATATGGCCGGTTCGCAATTCCATCCGGAAAAAAGCCAGAAGCTTGGTCTTGCCCTGATCACCAATTTCCTGCGCTGGAAGCCTTAGGCTCGCGCAACCTGCAAGGACTGAATCACATGATATTATTTCCCGCCATTGACCTGAAGGACGGCCACTGCGTTCGCCTGAAGCTCGGCGACATGGAGCAGGCAACGGTCTACAACCCCGACCCTGCCGCGCAGGCGAAAACCTTCGAGGATCAGGGCTTCGAATGGCTTCATGTCGTTGACCTCAACGGTGCCTTTGCTGGCGAGAGCGTCAATGGAGCCGCTGTCGATGCAATCCTCAAGGCAACGACGAACCCGGTGCAGCTCGGTGGCGGCATCCGGACGCTTGCCCATATCGAAAGCTGGCTGGTACGTGGCCTGACCCGCGTGATCCTCGGCACGATCGCCGTTCGCGATCCGGCGCTTGTTATCGAAGCCTGCAAGCAGTTTCCCGGCCGCGTTGCCGTTGGTATCGATGCGAAAGGCGGTAAGGTTGCCGTCGAAGGTTGGGCGGAAGCGTCCGAGCTTGGCGTCATCGAACTTGCCAGGAAATTCGAAGGTGCCGGCGTCGCGGCGATCATATACACGGATATCGATCGCGACGGGATCCTGACCGGCATCAACTGGGCCTCGACGCTGGAGCTTGCCGATGCCGTTTCGATCCCGGTGATCGCCTCGGGCGGGCTCGCTTCGATCCGGGATGTGAAGCGCATGCTGCAGCCCGACGCCCGCAAGCTGGAAGGTGCCATCTCCGGCCGCGCGCTGTATGATGGGCGTATCGACCCCAAGGAAGCCTTGGCGCTGATCAAGGCGGCGCGGCAAAAGGATAATGCACAATGACCCTGAAAGCCCGCGTCATCCCCTGCCTCGACGTCAAGGACGGCCGTGTCGTCAAGGGCGTCAATTTCGTCAATCTGATTGATGCCGGCGATCCGGTCGAGGCTGCGAAAGCCTATGATGCAGCCGGCGCCGACGAACTCTGCTTCCTCGACATCACGGCTTCTTCCGACAACCGCGAAACCATTTTTGACGTCGTTTCCCGCACTGCCGAGCAGTGCTTCATGCCGCTGACCGTCGGCGGCGGCGTGCGCAGCCTCGCCGATATCCGCAAGCTACTTCTTTGCGGTGCCGACAAGGTTTCGATCAACTCAGCGGCGGTGAACAACCCGGATTTCGTCGCCGAAGCGGCTGACAAGTTCGGCGACCAATGCATCGTCGTTTCGATCGACGCCAAGCGGCGCCGCACCCAAGCCGTTGGCCAGGACAACTTGAGCGCCTGGGAAATCTATACCCACGGCGGACGCAATGCGACCGGCATCGATGCCTTGGAATTTGCGCAGAAGATGGTTGCGCGCGGGGCCGGGGAGCTTCTGGTCACTTCCATGGATCGCGACGGTACGAAAGCCGGCTACGATCTTGAACTCACCCGGGCGATCGCCGATTCCGTCCGCGTGCCCGTCATCGCTTCGGGCGGGGTCGGCGATCTCGACGACTTGGTCGCGGGCGTGAAGGATGGCCATGCCAATGCCGTGCTTGCTGCATCTATCTTCCACTTCGGCACCTATTCCGTCGGCGAAGCGAAACACTATATGTCTTCGCACGGCATCGCGATGCGCCTCGACTGATTGAAAGTGACAGAATGACCGGATTTTCCCTTTCCGATCTGGAAAAAATCGTCGACGAACGGTCGAAGGCCCCACCGGATGAATCCTGGACGGCAAAGCTCGTTGCCGCCGGGCAGCAGAAGGCCGCGAAGAAACTCGGCGAAGAAGCCATTGAAGCCGTTATGGCTGCCGTGACCGACGATCGCGACAATCTTACCTACGAGACGGCCGACCTCCTCTATCACCTTTTGGTCGTATTGAAGATAGCAGGCATTCCGTTGCAGGATGTAATGGCGGAACTTGAGCGACGTACCGCTCAATCCGGCCTCAAGGAAAAGGCCAGCCGGTAGAGTTGATGAGTATCGCGACGCAAATTCTTGGGGCGCCAGAAGCGCTCGATCACTTCCAGGCGAATTCCTATTCGCCCTACAATTTCTTTTCTTCCGAGGAATGGGCGAAGTTCCGCGCCGACACGCCGCTCACGCTAACGGCCGAGGAAGTCGCGAGACTGCGCTCGATGGGTGATCCGGTCGATCTCGACGAAGTCCGGCGCATCTACCTCTCGCTGTCGCGTCTGCTTTCTTCACACGTCGAATCATCGCAATTGCTCTTCGAGCAGCGCAACCGATTCCTGACCCTGTCCGACGTGACAAAAACGCCCTTTGTCATCGGTATCGCCGGCTCTGTCGCCGTCGGCAAATCGACGACCGCGCGTATCTTGAAGGAGCTCCTGCGGCGCTGGCCGTCGAGCCCAAAAGTCGACCTGATCACGACGGACGGCTTCCTGCATCCGAACGCGGTACTCGAACGCGAAAACCTGATGCAGCGCAAAGGCTTTCCGGAAAGCTACGACACAGGCGCCATCCTGAAATTTCTCTCCGCGATCAAGGCCGGGCAGCCGAATGTAAAAGCCCCCGTTTATTCTCACCTTGTCTATGACGTCGTTCCGAACGAATACACGATCATCGACCGGCCAGACATCCTGGTGTTCGAAGGCATCAACGTTCTGCAGTCGCGTGACCTTCCTGCCGACGGCAAGATCGTGCCGATGGTTTCCGACTTCTTCGATTTCTCGATCTACATCGATGCCGAAGAAGAACTGATCCACAACTGGTACGTCACACGCTTCATGCGCCTGCGCGAAACCGCCTTCCGTGATCCGAATTCCTATTTCCATCGCTATGCGTCGATCAGCGAGAAAGAAGCGCTTTCGATCGCGGAGGGGCTCTGGGCCAACATCAACCTGAAGAATCTCCGGCAGAACATCCTGCCGACCCGCCCACGCGCTGATTTGATCCTGCGCAAAGGCGAGAACCACCTTATCGAGCAGGTCGCGCTCAGGAAACTTTAGCCGGATTCACGGATCGACACGCCTTAACGTCAGGTTGATCCGCCCGCCATTCTTGAGCAGCGTCGATGTCGCCGGATAGATGCGGTCGACGCCGTGAAAGCACAGACGCCCTTCGCCCCCAAGCACCACGATGTCGCCGCTGGTGAGTTTGATCGACTTCGTGCGGTCGGTGCGGGAAAGCCCGCCAACGCGGAAGAGGCAGTTGTTGCCGAGAGAGATCGAGACCACGGGCGCCGTCAGATCCCGCTCGTCCCTGTCTTGATGCAGGCCCATTTTTGCATCGTCGGAATAGAAATTGATCAGGCAAGCCTGCGGAGGTTTTCCGTAACCGGAAACATCGTTCCAGATGTCGAGAAGCACCTCCGGCATTGCCGGCCATGGCATGCCAGTGACCGGATGCGTCGATTGATAACGGTAGCCGCGCTCCTTGTCCGTGACCCAGCCGAGCGGTCCACAATTGGTCATCCGCACCGACATCGGCCTGCCCGTTCCCGGCATCACGGGCACGAAAAGCGGGGCTTCGGCGACGATGGAGCGAATCATTTCGACGAGTCCTTCCTGCCGGGCACGGTCAAGGTACTCGGGGAAATGACGAACGCCATTCGAAAGCTGCGGCATATCATTCTCCGCCAGGACGGCTGCGCATCTTCTTCACTTCGGCCCGCCCGGATTTCTCCTTCAGGCGGCGTTCGATCGAGCCTTTGGTCGGCTTTGTTTTCCTGCGCGGTGGCGGTGGCGGCTTGGCGGCTTCGAGGATCAAGTCCTTGAGGCGTTCCCGCGCATCCTCGCGATTGCGATCCTGGCTGCGAAAACGACTTGCCTCGATCATCAGCGCGCCTTCTTTTGACATGCGTTTGCCCGCCAGCTTCGTGGCATTCGTCTTGACACGGTCGGGAAGCGAGGGGGAATTCACGATGTTGAAGAACAGCTGGACGGCGGTCGAAACCTTGTTGACATTCTGGCCGCCGGGACCGCCAGCCAGAACGAACTGTTCCGTCAGCTCCCATCCAGCGATGGTAATCCTGTCGTTGATATAGAGCGCGTCGCTAGCCATGCGCTTCTATCTCATATCGGCAGGATTTTTAAAACATGCAAAGAAAAACCCGGCGAGGTCGCCGGGTTTCACGTGAATCATCAATGTCTTGTGGCCTATTCGGCAGCGGCCTTGATACCGGGTGCCGCATCGCGCACGCCGCCATCAACATGTGCCTCGAACTTCGCGAAGTTCGAAATGAACATTGAGACGAGCTTTTCTGCCTGAACGTCATATGCCGCCCCGTTGGCCCACGTGGAGCGCGGATCGAGAATGCTGGTTTCGACGCCAGCGACAGCAACGGGCACTGCGAAACCAAAATTCGGATCAATGCGGAACTCTGCCTTGGCCAGTTCGCCGGAGAGAGCTGCCGACAGTAAGGCGCGCGTTGCCTTGATCGGCATGCGCTTGCCGGTGCCGTATGCGCCGCCCGTCCAGCCCGTGTTGACCAGCCAGCAATCAACACCATGGCGGCCAATCAGCTGCTTCAAGAGATTGCCATATTCAGTCGGATGACGCGGCATGAACGGCGCACCGAAGCAGGTCGAGAATGTCGCTTCCGGCTCCGTCACTCCCTTCTCCGTGCCGGCGACCTTTGCGGTATAGCCGGAAAGGAAGTGATACATGGCCTGATCCGGCGTCAGACGCGCGATCGGCGGCATGACGCCGAAAGCATCTGCCGTTAGCATGATGATCGTCTTTGGATGCGCGGCGAGGCCTGTCTTCGAGGCATTGGGAATGAAATCAAGCGGATAGGCGCAGCGGGTGTTTTCCGTCAGCGAACCGTCGTCGAAATCCGGCTCACGCAGTTCGTTGAGCACCACGTTTTCAAGCACCGTGCCGAAACGCTGCGTCGTCGCATAGATTTCCGGCTCCGCTTCCGCCGAAAGGCGGATCGTCTTGGCATAGCAGCCGCCTTCGAAGTTGAAGATGCCATTTTCGCCCCAGCCATGCTCGTCGTCTCCGATCAACGTACGCGTCGGATCAGCAGAGAGCGTCGTCTTGCCGGTGCCGGAGAGGCCGAAGAAAACCGCAGAATCACCATCCGGGCCGGCATTCGCCGAGCAATGCATTGGCATGACACCGGTTGCTGGAAGCAAGTAGTTAAGCACGGTGAAGACGGATTTCTTCATCTCGCCGGCATAAGAGGTGCCGCCAATCAGAACGAGGCCGTTCGTGAGATCACATGCAATCACCGTTTCACTGCGGCAGCCGTGGCGCTCCGGATCAGCCTTGAAGCTCGGCAGATCGATGATCGTCAGTTTCGGCACGAAGGATGCAAGGGCAGAAAGCTCCGGACGGATCAGAAGATTGCGGATGAAAAGCGAGTGCCAGGCAAATTCCGTCACGACACGCGTCGGCAGCGCGTAGTTCTTGTCGGCGCCGCCGATCAGGTCCTGAGCGAAAAGCTCCTTGCCGACGGCATGCGCCAGCATATCTTGATGCAGCAAGGCAAAATGCTCCGGCGACATCGGCTTGTTGTTGTCCCACCAGATTTCGCCGTCCGTATTGGCATCGCGGACGACGAATTTGTCGCGTGGCGAGCGGCCGGTATGCTGTCCTGTCAGAGCACGAAGGGCGCCTTGGGCCGTGAGTTCGGCTTCACCGCGGCGAATCGCTTCTTCATAAAGGGAGGCGGCGCTAAGGTTATAGCGGACGCTTTTTGCGCGTCCCAAACCGATCGTCGCCAGCGCTATCGCCGGGTTGTGAATTCCGAACGTCTCCATGGCTTTTCCTTTCGTCCAAGGCTGCCGCCGTTAAAACTGAGAGAAAAAGTAAGGTGACGAATTTTAAAAAGCAATAGCGCTAAATGAAGAAAATATAATGATATCAAATATTTAATCGATTTAAATTTATTTTATTCATTTTAAATCGTTTGAACTGAGCATTTTGGATCGATTTTTATCGCAACACTTGTGTCCTGCCGTTTTGATCATTGCGACAATGCTACCCTTTATCTTTGCCACAATTTGTTCCACCTTTATCCTCCATAAGCGCATCCGGTCGTTGGGGCCGGCCTGGGGACATCAAAAATTCCGGGAGATGCGCATAGATGACGGAGACGAACACCATGGCGACAATCGCGCTCGTTGACGACGACCGCAACATCCTGACTTCGGTGTCGATCGCACTGGAAGCCGAAGGATACAAGGTCGAAACCTACACGGATGGCGCCTCGGCCCTCGATGGCCTTATCGCGCGCCCGCCGCATCTTGCCATCTTCGATATCAAGATGCCGCGCATGGATGGAATGGAGCTCTTGCGCCGCTTGCGGCAAAAATCCGATATGCCGGTGATTTTCCTCACCTCGAAGGATGAGGAGATCGACGAACTCTTCGGCCTCAAAATGGGCGCGGATGATTTCATCACAAAGCCATTCTCTCAGCGATTGCTTGTGGAACGGGTCCGCGCCGTGCTTCGTCGCGCCTCCAGCCGGGAAGCAACGGCCGTCTCGGCCGCCGGCGCTGCGCCTAAGGCGGGCGCTGCCCAGCTTGCGCGTTCGTTGGAGCGCGGCCAGCTCGTCATGGACCAGGAACGCCATACCTGCACGTGGAAGGGCGAACCGGTAACGCTGACGGTGACCGAGTTCCTGATCCTTCACTCGCTCGCACAGCGTCCGGGCGTAGTGAAAAGCCGCGATGCGCTGATGGACGCGGCCTATGACGAACAGGTCTATGTCGACGACCGCACCATCGACAGCCACATCAAGCGGCTTCGCAAGAAATTCAAGATGGTCGATACCGACTTTGATATGATTGAAACGCTTTACGGAGTGGGCTACCGCTTCCGCGAAGCAGCCTGACGCCGGACGGCGCGGCGCATGAGTATTGTCGAGGGCCGCAGGCCGGCAACGGCCGCGCCCTCCGAAAGGGCCTGTCGTTGGCACAGTTGGTGCAGGAAAGGGATTTGGATGATGCGGAAGGCTTGAGCGGCCGCCGTGTCAGGGGAAGGCGCTGGTCGCATCCCTTCACCATCATTCGCCGGATCTTCGGCAATGCGGTCTTTTCGAGCCTGACGCGCCGCATTCTCTTTTTCAATCTCGCAGCACTGCTCGTCCTTGTCGGCGGCATTCTTTACCTCAACCAGTTTCGCGAGGGGCTGATCGACGCCCGCGTCGAAAGCTTGCTGACGCAAGGCGAAATCATTGCCGGCGCGGTTTCGGCATCGGCTTCCGTCGATACCAACTCGATCACGATCGATCCGCAGAAGCTTCTCGAGTTGCAGGCCGGGCAAAGTATTACGCCTGTCCCGAATGATGAGGATCTGGAGTTCCCTATCGATCCGGAAAAGGTTGCACCGGTTCTCAGGCGGCTAATTTCGCCAACGCGAACGCGCGCCCGCATCTTCGATGCCGATGCCAACCTGCTTCTCGATTCCCGCCATCTTTATTCGCGCGGCCAGGTTTTGCGCTTCAATTTGCCGCCGGTTGAAGAGGAAAAGCAGACTTGGGGCGAATGGCTTACGACGCTTTTCAACAAGGCGTTGCAACCTGGAAACCTGCCGGTCTACAAGGAAGCGCCGGGCGGCGACGGATCAATCTATCCGGAAGTGATGAATGCGCTGACTGGTGTGCGCGGCGCCGTTGTACGCACCACCGAAAAGGGTGAGCTGATCGTCTCTGTGGCTGTCCCGGTCCAGCGTTTTCGCGCCGTTCTCGGCGTTCTGCTCCTTTCAACGCAGGCAGGCGACATCGACAACATCGTCCATGCTGAACGACTGGCGATTATGCGCGTCTTCGGTGTGGCGACGCTCGTCAACGTTCTGCTGTCGCTGGTTCTATCCTCGACTATCGCCAATCCGCTTCGCCGTCTCTCGGCTGCGGCGATCCGCGTCCGGCGCGGCGCGAAGGAGCGCGAGGAGATCCCCGATTTTTCGGCCCGCCAGGACGAGATTGGGAACCTTTCGATCGCCCTCCGCGCAATGACCACCGCACTTTATGACCGCATCGATGCGATCGAGAGTTTTGCCGCCGATGTCAGCCACGAGCTCAAGAACCCGCTGACGTCGCTTCGCAGCGCTGTGGAGACGTTGCCGCTTGCCAAGTCGGATGATTCCAAGAAACGGTTGATGGATGTGATCCAACATGACGTCCGCCGCCTCGATCGTCTCATCAGCGATATCTCCGACGCCTCTCGCCTTGATGCCGAGCTTGCCCGTGTCGATGCCCAATCCGTCGATCTCGAGGCTTTCCTCAGCGATCTGGTTGAGGTTTCCAGACAGATTCGCCATAAGAACAAGGACGTGCAGATCGAGTTCGCGATTGAACGCAAGCCTGGGATCAAGACGCGCTTCGTTGTTAACGGCCATGATCTTCGTATCGGACAGATCATCACCAACCTGATCGAGAACGCCCGCTCCTTCGTTCCAGATGAAGGCGGCAAGATCACAGTCCGGCTGTTTCGCACGCGGTCCCGTTGCATCGTCTACATCGAAGACAACGGCCCAGGTATCCAGGCGGAAAATATCGACCGTATCTTTGAGCGCTTCTACACCGACCGGCCGGAATCGGAAGGCTTCGGGCAGAATTCCGGTCTCGGCCTATCGATCAGCCGTCAGATCGCGGAGGCGCATGGCGGCTCGTTGCGCGCCGAAAACATCGTTGATGCGGAAACGGCTGAAGTGCTTGGCGCCCGCTTCATTCTCGCCCTGCCCGCAGTCTCGATGTCGTCGTGATGGGCGCGGCTTTCAACATCAACGCCACGGCGATCGTCATCAACAGGACCGGTCTGCTCTTCGTTGGCCCCTCGGGCTGGGGTAAATCCATGCTGGCATTCACTTGTATCACGGAAGCGAAGCGGATGGGGCTGGCTGCCTTGCTGGTCGCCGACGATCAGGTATTTCTGTCGAAACGCGATGGTGAGATCGTTGCCGAATGTCCTTCCGCAATCTCCGGGTTAATCGAGTTGCGCGGGACCGGCATCGTCAAATGCGAAAGCGTCCCGCTCGCCCCGATGCATTACGCCGTGCTCCCCGGCAGTGCGTCGGGCGAGAATCGCCTCCCACCGGACAACGACATCGCGCATTTCGCAGAAGATTTTTCGCTGCCGGCTCTTCGCTTGCTGGCAAACGCTACAGTACCTCTCGCGATTTTGATGGCAAAGGCACCGGACATAGGCCGATAGTGCCTGCTATACAGGCGGATTCGCCCCATATCTCTGCATTTTTATCTTGCACTTCGGCTTTTGATGGCCAAGATGTGCCCCCACCGGTGGACGCGATTGCTGCATTGCGATATTGGGGCCACCGTTTATATGCCATTGGGAGCAGTTAAATCATGATCGGACTTGTGCTTGTCACTCATGGCAAGCTGGCTGAAGAGTTTCGTCATGCCGTGGAGCATGTCGTCGGTCCTCAGAAATTTATCGAGACGGTCTGCATCGGCCCCGAAGACGATATGGATCAGAGACGGCAGGATATCCTGCACGCGGTCTCTGGCGCGGACGATGGCCACGGCGTCGTCATCCTGACCGATATGTTCGGGGGTACTCCTTCCAATCTCGCCATTTCGGTGATGAGCAGCGGTCATACGGAAGTGATTGCCGGCATGAACCTGCCGATGCTGATCAAGCTTGCCGGCGTACGCGGCGAAAACAACATGGAAAAGGCGCTCGTCGAAGCGTCCGAGGCCGGGCGGAAATACATCAATGTCGCCAGCCGCGTTCTGAGCGGCAAATGATGAGCACAAGCCCCGCCATGACCGCGCTTTCCCGGGAACTGCTCATCGTCAACAAACGCGGCCTACACGCGCGCGCCTCCGCCAAATTTGTCCAGATGGTCGAAACATTCGACGCTGCCGTTACTGTCTCGAAGGACGGCATGACGGTCGGCGGCACCTCGATCATGGGCTTGATGATGCTTGCTGCGAGTCCGGGCACGACCGTTCTCGTATCCGCGTGCGGCAACCAGGCCGCCGAAGCGCTGAACGCATTGGATCAATTGGTCCAGGACAAGTTCGGCGAAGAAATGTGAGCTTTCCGGGCTTCATATAAACATATAAAGACTTCTTTATATCCTTGTTGCCATTGCCTATGAAGCCTGCTACACGGCGAGCACGGCCGTGCGTCATGCACGCGCTCGAGCTATTGCGCCGTCACTGCGCGCTTTGACTATGAGACGCTTTTCAGCTGGAGACCTCGATGAGCACTGAAAAAGATTATGTCGTCGCCGATATCGGTCTGGCGGATTTCGGCCGTAAGGAAATTACGATCGCCGAAACCGAAATGCCGGGCCTCATGTCCTGCCGCGCCGAATTCGGCCCGTCGCAACCGCTGAAGGGCGCGCGTATCACGGGCTCGCTGCACATGACGATCCAGACGGCTGTTCTGATCGAAACGCTGGTGGCGCTCGGCGCCCAAGTCCGCTGGGCCTCGTGCAACATCTTCTCGACGCAGGACCATGCCGCTGCCGCAATCGCGGCTTCCGGCGTTCCGGTCTTTGCCGTCAAGGGCGAATCGCTCGAGGACTACTGGGTCTACACCGACAAGATCTTCCAGTGGGCCGATGGCGGTCTCTCCAACATGATCCTCGACGATGGTGGCGACGCTACCATGTACATCCTGCTCGGCGCGCGTGCTGAGGCTGGCGAAGACGTGCTCTCGCACCCGCATTCCGAAGAGGAAGAAATCCTCTTTGCACAGATCAAGAAGCGGCTTGCCACTTCACCAGGCTGGTTCACGAAACACCGTGATGCGATCAAGGGTGTCACCGAAGAAACCACCACCGGCGTCAACCGCCTCTACCAGCTTAGCCAGAAGGGCCTGTTGCCCTTCCCGGCGATCAACGTCAACGACTCGGTCACCAAGTCGAAATTCGACAACAAGTACGGTTGCAAGGAATCGCTGGTCGATGGCATCCGTCGCGCCACTGACGTGATGATGGCCGGCAAGGTTGCCGTCGTCTGCGGATATGGCGACGTCGGCAAGGGTTCGGCGGCGTCACTTTCCGGCGCCGGTGCCCGCGTCAAGGTCACGGAAGCCGATCCGATCTGCGCGCTGCAGGCCGCCATGGACGGTTATGAAGTCGTGCTGCTCGAGGACGTCGTCTCGTCGGCTGATATCTTCGTCACCACGACTGGCAACAAGGACGTCATCCGCATCGACCATATGCGTCAGATGAAGGATATGGCGATCGTCGGCAATATCGGCCACTTCGACAACGAAATCGAAGTTGCTTCGCTCCGCAACCTCAAGTGGACGAATGTAAAGCCACAGGTCGATCTGATCGAGTTCCCGAAGGGCAATCGCATTATCCTTCTCTCCGAGGGCCGGCTGCTCAACCTCGGCAACGCGACAGGCCATCCGTCCTTCGTCATGTCGGCTTCCTTCACCAACCAGACCCTGGCTCAGATCGAACTCTTCACCAAGCCGGATCAATATTCCAACCAGGTCTACATCCTGCCTAAGCACCTCGATGAGAAGGTTGCGCGCTTGCACCTCGACAAGCTTGGCGTGAAGCTGACGCAGCTTTCTGAAGAACAGGCCGCCTATATCGGCGTTTCGCCGAAGGGTCCTTTCAAGTCTGACCACTACAGATATTAATCTGAGCAACAATATCCACAACATCTTGGGGATGCCGCATTGACATATGCGGCATCCTTATTTTTTGGAACACACCTTTCCGCCGATTCCCTTCCGAAGTATTGTTTTAGAACTCGATTCGTGGCGCGGAGTTATCCGGTTCGCCCGAAAATGGGATGTCTTGTCGTAATGCGGCACATTGAAGGACGGAGACATACCGCTGATGTCGAAAGTGAATCACAACCTGCCGGGACAGGCGGACGAGGGCGTTTGGCCTGATGTCCGTTCAGTCGAGGCAGGTGAAAAACATACTTGTGCGGCGGCCACAACAACCGTGAAGGTAAGCTCGGGATCACTGGCGCGGCTCGCAAGAATTTGCGCAGGCGGGACGGCTATCGCAGCTTTGGCGCGACCAGTTCTGGCTCAAGTCGAATCCGAAGCAATGGCATCCGCGCATCTTTTCACATCGTCGCAGGTCGTCGGTTTTTCCGTCGTGATCGGCGTCATTTCCGCAGCCTTGCTTTCGACGCTCTGGCTCGTGCGCCAGCGCGGCAATCTTGAAAACGAAAGCCGCGAAATCCGCTCTGCTCTTTCCGATGCGCATCAGCGTATTTCGCAATACCAGGCGCTGATCGCCGACAAGAATCGCCGCATCGTTGTCTGGGACGGCCACGAGCGGCCAGAACTGCTCGGCCAGCTTCCAGCCGAGACCGGTGCGCCGCAAGACAGCGAATTCCTGGCGTTCGGCCTGTGGCTGAAACCTCGTTCTGCGTCGGAGCTCGAAAGGGCGATCGATCGTCTGCGTAGTGCCGCACAAAGCTTCGATATGGTCGTCGAAACCAATCGCGAAGAAATTCTCGAGGCGCAAGGCCGGGTTTCCGGTGGCCGCGCTTTCGTACGCTTCGTGGCACTCAACAATCTTCGCGCCGAGCTTGCCGAATTGAAGATCGAGCGCGACCGGCTGATGTCCTCGATCTCGGCCTTCCAGAACCTGCTCGACGCGATCGACCTGCCTGCCTGGCAGCGCGACTCCGAAGGACGCCTCGCCTGGGTCAATCAGGCCTATGGCGATGCGGTCGAGGCGAAGTCGCCGCAGCACGCGATCAACGAAGGACGGGAGTTCCTGACAACGATCGCCCGCGAACGCATCCGTGCTGCCGCCACGCCGGAATCACCTTTCCACGACAGGATTTCGACTGTCGTTCGTGGCAATCGCACCTTCTTCGACGTCGTGGACGTAAAGCTGCCGAGCGGTTCAGCGGGCATCGCTATCGACGTTTCGGATGCCGAATCGCTTCGCGCAGAGCTTGAACGCACGCTGAAAAGCCATGCCGAAACGCTGGACCACCTCGCGACGCCCGTTGCGATCTTCAATGGCGACCGCCGTCTGCAATTCTATAACCAGGCCTTCGTCGCACTCTGGGAACTCGACATCGCTTTCCTCGAAAGCAAACCTGACAATGCCGAACTGCTGGAGCGTTTGCGCGCCGCAAAGAAGCTTTCCGATCAGCTCAACTGGAAAAGCTGGAAGGAGGCCGCGCTTTCCGTCTATCGGGCGCTCGATACGCAAACGGACCTCTGGCATTTGCCGAATGGGCAGACGCTGCGGGTCTTTGCGACCGCGCATCCACAAGGCGGCGCGACGTGGGTCTTCGAGAATTTGACCGAACAGGTCGCACTCGAAACGCGATACAACACGCTGGTCAAGGTTCAGGGTGAAACGATTGACCATCTCTCCGAAGGCGTTGCCGTTTTCGGACCTGACGGCCGTATGCGCCTTTCGAACCCGGCCTTCCGTATGCTCTGGGGCATTACAGAAGCCGAAGCCAAGCCCGGAACGCATATTCGCGCGATCGGCGAAGCGTGCTTGCCGTCCTATGACCGGCCGGACGGCTGGAAGACCTTTGCAGAGCTGATTACCAGCTTCGATGACGAGCGCCGCTCCAGCCAGGGAACACTGGAATTGCTTTCCGGCCTTGTGCTGGACTACGCCATCATCCCGCTGCCGAATGCGCAGACAATGCTGACCTTCGTCAACATGACGGACAGCGTCCGCGCCGAACGCGCGTTGACGGAAAAGAACGAAGCACTGCGCAAGGCCGACGAACTGAAGAACGATTTCGTCCAACATGTCTCCTATGAGCTGCGTTCGCCACTGACCAATATCATCGGCTTTGCCGATCTGCTGCGCACGCCAGGTGTCGGACCACTGAACGAACGCCAAGCCGAATATATCGACCACATTTCGACGTCCTCATCCGTTTTGCTGACGTTGGTCAACGATATTCTCGATCTTGCGACCGTCGATGCCGGCATCATGCGGCTCAATTATTCGGAGATTGATCTCAACGATCTTCTCGATGATGTCTCCATGCAGATCGCTGATCGGTTGCAGGAAAGCGGTGTAACGCTGGAGATCACGGCGCCTGCCTACCTTGGCTCGATCGTCGCCGATCCTCAGCGTCTGAAGCAAATCCTGCTGAAGTTGCTCGCCAATGCTGCGAATTTTTCACCGGATGGTGCTGCAATCTCTCTCGAATGCCATCGCGAGGGCACGGATTTCGTCTTCTCGGTCAGTGACCGCGGCCCGGGTATTCCGCAGGAGATGATCGCAACGGTTTTCGACCGCTTTGCTACGGGCGAAAAGAGCGGCAAGCGTGGTGGTGCAGGCCTCGGCCTTTCGATCGTCGACAGCTTCGTTAGCCTGCATAATGGCAAGGTGGCGATCGACAGCCAACCAGGCAGGGGTACGAAGGTTATTTGCCGGATTCCCTCAGTCAGCCTGCCGCATTCCATCGCAGCGGCAGAATGATCACGGAAAACAGCGCAATCTCCCTTTTTCTGAAGGACGAGGCAGCAACAATCCGCTTCGGAGAAGATCTGGCGCTCGCGCTGAAAGCCGGCGATTGCCTAGCGCTTTCCGGAGATCTCGGCGCAGGAAAATCGTCCCTTGCCCGCGCGCTTCTGCGCGCGATAGCGGACGACGAACGGCTTGAGGTACCGAGCCCGACGTTCACGCTGGTTCAATCCTACGATTTGCGGATCCCAGTTTCGCATTTCGATCTCTACCGCCTCGCTGACGGTGCGGAACTGGAGGAGCTCGGCTTCGACGAAGCCATTCAAAGCGGCATCTGCCTTGTCGAATGGCCGGAAATGGCAGAAGGCGAACTCCCCGCCGATCGCATCGCGATGAAACTGGAACACGAAGGCAGTGGCCGGCGCGCAACGATCGCCGCACCGCCCGGGCAGATGCAGAGAATCCGCCGGGCTCTCGCAATCCGCGCTTTTCTCACGAAAGCCGGGCACCCAACCGCCAGGCGCCGCTTCCTGACGGGTGATGCGTCGCTGCGTGCCTATGAAGCCATCTATCCGGATCAGGACGGTCGCAAGATCCTGATGGACTGGCCGCCGCTTCCCGAGGGACCGGCAGTACTCGATGGAAAGCCTTATCCGAAGGTTGCCCACATCGCCGAGAATGCCTATCCTTTTGTTGCAATCGCCAATGTGCTACGCAAAAGGGGCTTTGCAACGCCCGAAATCTACGAGGTCGACTATGATCAGGGTATTTTGCTGATCGAAGATCTCGGCAGCGATGGGGTACTCGACGCGGACGGCAAGCCCATTGCCCAGCGCTACCGACAAAGTGTCGCCTGTCTGGCACAACTGCACGGGATGAAAATTCCACGCGATATCCGCGTCACCGAAACCCGCATCCATCACATTCCCGATTTCGACCGCACCGCCATGAAGATGGAAGTGCGCCTTGCTCTCGACTGGTATCTCCCCTGGCAGCGCGGTACGGCTGCCAGCGATCCCGAGCGTCAGGAGTATCTGGCGATCTGGGATGCGCTTATCGATGATCTCGCATCGGCGGAAAAAAATCTGTTGCTCCGCGATTTTCATTCGCCAAACATCATCTGGCGCGAAGGACAGCAAGGCATTCAGAAGATCGGTCTCATCGATTTTCAGGACGCCATGATTGGCCCGACCGCCTATGACCTTGCATCTATCGTGCAGGATGCGCGCGTCACCATCGAGCCTGCCCTGTTCAAGCAGCTCATGGACGACTATTTGGCTCTTCGTCGTGCACAGGGCAATTTTGCGGAAGCCGGCTTCCTGAAAAGCTGGGCGATCATGTCGGCCCAGCGCAACTGCAAGCTTGCCGGGCTCTGGGTGCGGCTGTTACAGCGCGACGGAAAGCCCGGCTATACGAAACACATGCCCCGCACGCTCTCCTATCTCAAGGTGGCGTTTGAACACGAAGCGCTCGCCCCCTTGCGCGATTGGTGCGCAAGGGCTGGAATAGGTTAGAGCGAATCATAGTCCCGGATCAGATGACCATCAAACAAGCCATGGTGCTGGCTGCCGGCCTTGGCACCCGCATGCGCCCTATCACCGATACGATCCCGAAGCCGCTGGTGAAAATCGACGGCAAGCCGATGATCGACTATGCATTGGACTCGCTGGCCGAGGCAGGCGTCGAGAGGGCGGTTGTTAACGTCCACCATTTTGCCGACCAGATGCTCGCACATCTGAATTCCTACAAAGCGCTCGAAATCATTATTTCCGACGAACGCGACCGGCTGATGAACAATGGCGGCGGCCTGGCAAAGGGCCTCAAGCTGCTTGATCGTGGCACGGTTTTCGTCACCAATGCCGATCTTTTCTGGATCGGCGAGCGCCCTGATAGGCCGAGCAATCTTCGACATTTAGCCGGATTCTTCGATGCGAGCCGGATGGATATGGCGATGCTCTGCGTCAGGCTCGCGGATACGACTGGCCACAACGGCAAGAATGACTTCAACCTTGCCCCAGATGGCAGGCTTACCCGCTATCATGAAGAGGGTCCGAATCCCGTCGTCTATGCCGGCGCGATCGTCATGGACACATCGTTGTTGGACGACGCGCCCGCCGATGAACCGTTCAATATCAATATCTATTTCGATAAAGCGATCGAGCGCGGACGGCTTTTCGGTACGATGCTCGAAGGCCATTGGCTGACGGTCGGGACGCCGGAGGCGATCGGCGAAGCGGAGGAAACGATCCGGCGCTTCCGGATGTTTGTGTGACGGATGGCCGAACGGCACCAGCCCCGCGTTCTAACGATCCCAACAGGTCTGCCTTTCCTGAAGACGCTTGCCGCGGCGCTCTGCGACGGCCGTCTCGCGCCTCTCTTCCGGCACGATCCAGATGATCCGCTTTCGCTCTCCAAGGTGACGATTTACCTGCCAACGCGACGCGCTGCCCGCGTGCTGCGTTCGGAATTCGTCGATCTCCTTGGTGGCCGTTCGGCAATCTTGCCGGTTATCCGGCCGCTCGGCGAGACGGATGACGACAGCGGCTATTTCGAGGAGGCGCTACCTGCGACACTCGATCTCGCGCAGCCGCTTTCGAATACGGCGCGCCTACTGGAACTTGCTCGCCTCATCCTCGCGTGGCGCAACAGGCTGCCAGAGATCGTGCGGCGTGTCCACGCCGACTCGCCCTTGGCTGCGCCGGCGAGCCCGGCAGACGCGACCTGGCTCGCACGCAATCTTGCCGAATTGATCGATTCCATCGAGACCGAGGATCGCGAGTGGTCGGAGCTCTCGAAGCTCGATGCCGAAGATCACGCTCTGTGGTGGCAGTTGACGGCCGAATTTCTGCAGATTGCCAGCGCTTTCTGGCCGGAACGGCTTGCTGAGCTCGGAAAATCGTCACCGGCACGGCATCGCAATGCCATCCTACGCGCGGAGGCCAATCGGCTCACAGCTGCCAAACCCGCCGGACCAATTATTATTGCCGGGTCCACTGGCTCGATGCCGGCGACGGCCGACCTCATCGCTGCCGTCGCCAATCTGCCTGAAGGCGTGATCGTGCTGCCAGGTCTCGATCTATCCATGCCGGATGCGCATTGGCAGATGGTTGCGCCAGAGATCACCGCTGGCGAGCGGACCAACCCCGCGAGCCGAAGTCACCCGCAATATGGCCTTTCATCCCTCCTCAAACGGCTGAGCCTCACGCGCGGCGACGTCGTTGCAATCGAGGAGGCGGAACAAGATCTGCATCGCCGCGCAGAAATTCTTTCCCGCGCCCTTGTGCCCGCGGAAGCGACGAGCAATTGGGGCGAATGGAAGAAGGCGCTCCCGAATGACGCATTGGCGGCAGCCTTTGCCGATGTCTCGCTGATCGAAACCGCAAACGAACGCGAGGAAGCGACCGCGATCGCCATAGCCTTACGGCTGGCATTGGAGCAGCCGGGACGAAATGGCGACAGCCAGGCAGCGCTTATCACGCCCGACCGCAATCTCGCCCGGCGCGTGATGGCAGACCTCTCCCGTTTCGGCATCTTGGCCGACGACTCGGCCGGCACGCCACTTGCTGCTATGCTGCAGGGCACGCTTTTGCAACTGCTTCTCGAAGCAACACTCCGGCGCGGCGATCCGGTCTTAATCGTGGCCTTGCTCAAACATCCACTGGCCCGCTTCGGCCTCGAACGCGGCGCGCTCACACAAGCCATCGAGGCACTGGAACTACTCGCCTTGCGTGGTGGCGTTGCCGAAGTTGATATCAGCGCGCTGGAACCCTTACTCGATCATCAACTTTCAGAGCAGGCACGGGATAGGCACGCGCCGAAGTGGCGGAGGTCGCTTCCGCCGGAAGCGGTGGAGCAAGCGCGCAATCTTGCCCGGCGGGTGTCGAATGCGACCGAACCACTGGCATCCGCGCTCGTCCGGCACCGACCGGATGGCAGTGGACTGACGACCAGCTTCACCCTTTCCGATTGGGCCGAGCGGACCGGACGTGCGCTCGAAGCTGTAGCAGTCGATGAACGCGGCACCCTCGCCCATCTCTGGGCTGGTGAAGCGGGTGATTCACTTGCAAGCCTGCTGAGAGAAGTGATCGAGACGGAGGGCCAGATCGAAGCCGATGGACCGCAATGGATCGATATCATGGCGGCTCTTTCGGCAGGCCAGGCGGTCAAACCGCGCGCGCTCAGCCATCCGAGGGTCTTCATATTCGGCACATTGGAGGCGCGGCTGCAAAGCGTCGACACGCTGATCCTAGGGGGACTGAATGAAGGCTCCTGGCCCGGTCAGACGGCAAACAATCCCTTCATCTCGCGCGCAATGAAGACGGAAATCGGCCTCGAGCCGCCGGAGCGACGCATCGGCCAACTCGCCCATGACTTCGAAATGGCGAGCGGAACACGGCATCTGATCTATTCGCGCTCGCTGCGGCAAGGCTCGACGCCGACGGTCGCTTCGCGCTGGCTTCAGCGGCTGCTGGCGCTGGGTGGCGAGACTTTCGAGAGGGAACTGAAAGCACGCGGCAACCGCTTCGTGCATTGGGTAAGCCTGCTGGACGAGGGCAGGAGCCAAGCGCCTGCGCAGCGCCCCTCGCCCACGCCGCCGCTCGAATTGCAGCCGAAATCCTATTCCTTCAGCGAGGCCAGCCGCTTGCGGCGCGACCCCTATTCAATCTATGCACGCCGCATCCTGCGGCTCGATCCGGTCGATCCCTTCAATCGCGATCCGGGTGCTGCAGAGCGCGGGACACTTTATCACGCAATCATCGACCGCTTTGTCCGTGAAGGACATGCTGCCGGTACGCCGGAAGCCGCAGACGCGATGGAAACCATTCTGACGGAACTCTTCGATGTGGAGCGCCTGCCGCCGCACATCGACGCGGTCTGGCGTCCGCGTTTCCGGGAGGTGGCGCGCGCATTTCTCGAATGGGAAGCGGAGCGGCGGCCGGCGATCCGCAAGACCTATACGGAAGTACGCGGCAGCGTGGAGCTCAAACCCATCAGCATCCGGTTGACCGGCGTGGCTGACCGCATCGATGCGACCGGTCCCAACGCCGCCGACATCATCGACTACAAAACCGGCTTCAATCCAACGCCCGCGCAGGCGCGCGCGCTACTCGACCCACAGCTGGCGCTCGAGGCTGCGGCGCTCAGTGCCGGTGCGTTTCGCGACATCGGAAGCCTGGTGCCGCAGGATCTCATCTATGTGCGCCTCCGCCCCGGCAGCCGTTTCCGCACTGACGTGGTCAACAACGAGACTTCGACGCGCAGCGACAAGGCAAAATCAGCCCGCGACCTGGCAGAAGAATCGATCGATCAATTGGTCAAATTCGTGTCTCTGCTGCAGTCCGGCGAGCGTGGCTTCACGTCACGGTTAATTCCGGCGCAGCAGTTCGATTTCGGCGGCGATTACGATCACCTGGCTCGCGTCTCCGAGTGGTCGACGGCCGAAAATGAAGAGGGGGGCGGTGATGAATGATCCGACCGCACTTCCAGAGGGCGACGATCCGCGCACGTGGATCAGTTGGACGACGATCCAGCAGTCGATTGCCTCCGACCCGTCGCGGTCAGCCTGGGTTTCAGCCAATGCTGGTTCTGGAAAGACGCATGTGCTGACGCAGCGTGTCATCCGGCTCCTGCTTGCCGGCGCGCGGCCCTCTGCCATCCTCTGCCTCACTTATACCAAGGCAGCTGCATCTGAAATGTCGAACCGTGTCTTCGCACGTTTGGCCGAGTGGGCGGTGCTGCCGGACGAGGAATTGAGAAGCCGGATAACACAGATTGAAGGCGCGATACCGGATCAGCTCAAGCTTGCCGAAGCGAGACGGCTTTTTGCCAAGGCGTTGGAAACGCCGGGCGGACTGAAAATCCAAACCATCCATGCCTTTTGCGAGGCCTTGCTGCATCAGTTTCCGCTGGAGGCCAATGTCGCCGGACACTTTTCGGTTCTCGACGATCGCGCCGCGGCCACATTGCTCGCCGATGCGCGCCGCTCCCTGTTGACCGCGACGACACCCGAGCAGGATCCCACACTTGCTGATGCCTTTTCCTGTGTTCTCAATCTCGGTGACGAGACCGGATTGGAGACACTGCTTGGCGAGATCGTCGCCAACCGTAACGCCATTCGCCGCTTCATTTCAACGGCTGAACACCGAGGCGGGATTGCGGCCACGCTGCGCAGGGAACTGCAACTTTCGGCCGACGAGACGGAGACCCAGATCATCTCGCAATACTGGCCGCTTCCGGGTCTTTTCGGCCTGACGCTCGACCTTTACCTGACACTGGCAGCCCAGAAGGGCGGTGCGAAGGCACAGGAAGTCACCTACGGCTTGCGGCAGGCTTCCAATGAGCGGAACGCGGCGAAGCGCGCCGAATTGCTGGAAAAGATATTCCTGACGGCGAAGGGCGAACCTAAGTCGGATTCGCAATTCACCGTCAAAGCCATGCTCTCCGATGCACCTGAGCTTGCAGATGCGATTTCCGAAGCGCGCGCGCATATCGTCACCTGCCGCGACCGCCTCAAGATCATGCGCATGTTCAATGCCACGCATGCAGCGCTTATCCTCGCCGACCGGCTGAACCAGGATTACGAGGATCTAAAAAAACAGCGCAGTCAGCTGGATTTCGAAGATCTCATCACCCGAACCGCGGATCTGCTGATGAAGAGCGGTGTCGGGCCTTGGATTCACTATAAGCTCGACCAGGGTATCGATCATATCCTGGTCGATGAGGCGCAGGATACGAGCCCGATCCAATGGAGCGTGATCCAGTCGCTGGCGGAAGATTTCTTTTCCGGCGAAAGTGCACGGCCCGTCGTGCGGACGCTGTTTGCCGTCGGCGACGAGAAGCAATCGATCTATTCCTTCCAGGGCGCGCGCCCGGAGCGTTTCTCCGAGGAGAGCGAGAATACAAGGAGGCGGGTTTCGGCAGGCGGTCAAATGTTTTCGTCCGTGCGTTTGCCCCTTTCCTTTCGCTCGACATCCGACGTTCTTGCTGCGGTCGACCACATCTTTGCATCACCCGAAAACGCGCGAGGCCTTAGCGCCGTCGAAGAGCCGGTCGTTCACCGCTCTAGCCGCATCGGTCACCCAGGTGCCGTCGATCTCTGGGAGACGATTGCCCCCGAAACCACCGTTAAGGACGAAGACTGGACGGCGCCATTCGACGCGACGCCCGAAAGCGCCCCGGCCGCGATCCTTGCCCGGCGTATGGCCCACACGATCGAGCGGCTTGTCGGACACGAGACGATCGTCGAGAAAGGCAAGGAACGCCTTATCCAGGCTGGCGATATCCTTGTGCTGGTCCGCAAGCGTGATGCCTTTGTCAACGCTCTGACCCGTGCGCTGAAGCGGCGCAACAATATTCCGGTCGCGGGTGCCGACCGCCTCAAGCTCACCAGCCATATCGCCGTCCAAGACTTGCTGGCGCTTGGCCGTTTCCTCCTATTGCCGCAGGATGATCTTTCATTGGCGGCCGTGCTCAAGAGCCCGCTGTTCGACCTGTCGGAAGACGATATCTTCGCACTCGCTGCGCTGCGCGGCGAGTATGAAAGCGTCTGGACTCATCTGCAGAAATTTGCAGCAGACGGTAACGAGCGATATGCGGCCGCGGCTGAAAAGCTCGCGCTACTTCTTCATCAATCACGAAACCTGTCCGTCCACGACTTTTACTCGCGTCTGCTTGGCGTTCACGGCGGCCGGCGGCAGTTTCTCGCGCGTCTTGGCACCGAGGTCAGCGATATTCTGGACGAGTTCCTGACATTCGCGCTCGATCACGAAAGCTCGGGACTCCCTGGCCTGCAATCCTTCATCTCGACACTGGAGCTCGAAGCGCCCGAAGTGAAGCGCGAGCAGGACAAGGGCCGCAACGAGGTGCGGATTATGACCGTACATGCTTCCAAGGGGCTGGAAGCACCGATTGTTTTCCTTGTCGACGGCGGCTCGAAAGCTTTCACGCATACGCACATGCCAAAACTGCGTCTGCTTGAAACAAACGCAGATGCCCCTCTGATACCGGTCTGGGTCCCGGTCAGCGACCTTGCCAATTCGATGACGCAAACCGATACCGCACGGCTTCAGAAATCGGCGGAGGAGGAATACCGGCGGCTGCTCTATGTGGCGATGACGCGTGCCGCCGACCGATTGATTGTCTGCGGCTATCGCGGTGTCAGGGCAAACACCGATACCTGGCACATGATGATTTCATCGGCGATGGCGGACAGCCACCCGCACGTTATGCCCGCAACTTTCGAAGGACCAGATGGCGATTGGCAGGGCGTGAAATGGCGCGTGCCGCAAGTAGGCCGCACGTTCGAGCGCTCCGAGAGACCAGAAGACAAGGACGAACGGGAAACCTTGCCCTCCAGCATTCTCAAACCGCTCCCGCCGCAAAGGCAACTGCCGAGACCTCTCAGCCCATCCGGCGCCGGAACGATCATCGATGAGGAGGCGGATAACCTGTTGATCAGTTCGCCGCTCTTTGCGGAAAAAACACGCTCGGACCGATCGTTGGAAAAAGGGCGCCTGATCCATCGCATGCTGCAGACTCTACCGGACATCGCTCCAGTCGAGAGAGCGGACGCCGCAGCGCGGTACGCGGCCCGTGCTGCACGTTTCTGGCCGGAAGCCGAACGGCAAGGGCTGGTTGATTCGGTTCTACGGCTACTGGCAGATCAGAGTCTTCAGCCCATTTTTGCAGCGCATGCGCAGCCGGAGGTCTCGATCATGGGCACGCTGGCCCTGGAGGGGCGGCACTATGCCGTTTCCGGCCGTGTCGACCGGCTGGCCGTGTTTGACGACCGCGTGGTCATCATCGATTACAAGACCAACCGCGTGCCGCCTGCCACGGCAAAGGATATTCCCTTCGCGCATCAAGCGCAGCTTGCGATCTACCGCGAAATCCTGGCACCGCTTTATCCCGGCAAGCGCATCGATTGCATGCTGGTTTATACCGACAACGCTACCGTTCATACCCTGACCGCGAGCGCGCTTGAAATGGCGCTTGCAGGACTCAAAACAAAGTGAAATACCGGACATTGAAAATTTGGCACCGCACCATCACATGTGGATCAACAGTAAATTCCGCTAAAGGAGCAGCCTATGGCTACCGTGAAAGTCGATATCAACAACTTCCAGTCGGAAGTTCTGGAATCTGCAGAACCCGTCGTCGTTGATTTTTGGGCTGAGTGGTGCGGTCCGTGCAAGATGATCGCTCCGAGTCTTGAGGAAATTGCGATCGAACTTGCCGGCAAGGTTAAGGTCGCCAAGCTCAATATTGATGAAAACCCGGAACTGGCAGCTCAGTTCGGCGTCCGCTCGATTCCGACGCTTGCCATCTTCAAGGCTGGTGAAGTTGCCGATATCAAGGTTGGCGCTGCTCCGAAGACCGCTCTTTCGAGCTGGATTTCGAATGCAGCTTAATTTTTGATTGCATACTGAATGAAATAGCCCGGCTTCGACCGGGCTATTTCATTTGGGGGGCGTTCCATTGTCCGCAAGGACATCGCCGACGAGATAGAGAGAGCCGCCGATCAGGATTCGCGGCGGCGGAACCTGCGGATCGAGGGTCTCCTTGATCACGTCCAACGCTTCACCGACTGTGGACATCGGCTCGGCGACAAGGCCTGCATCATAGGCAGAATTTGACAGAACCACGGGATCGATCATCGCGTCGCTGCCGCGGATCGGCACGCAGAAGACCTTTTCCGCAAGGCCTACGAAGGCCTTGAAATAGCCGATCGGCTCCTTGGTATTGATCATGCCGGTTATGAGGTAGAGCGGACGCGGCTGCTTCTCTTCGAAATTTGCCATCGCTTCCGCGATGACTTCGCCGGCGCCGGGATTGTGGCCCCCATCGACCCATATCTCGGCACCGGGCGGAGCGTGTGCGATCAGGTTGCCTTCGGTCAGCCGCTGGAGGCGGCCAGGCCATTCGACGGAATTCATAGCCTTTTCCATCATCGCTTCAGTGACGACGAAACCCGCTGCCTTGACAGCGCGGATTGCGGCCGCTGCGTTGGCATACTGATGGCGGCCCGGAAGCCGCGGCAATGGCAGGTCGGCAAGACCGAATTCGTCCTGATAGACGAGGCGGCCGTACTCCTCATGCGCCACGTAATCTTGGCCGAAGACGGCAGTCGGGCAATGCAAGCGCTCGGCAGTCGCCATCAGCACATCCAGGACCGCGTCATATTCCTGATGGCCGATCACCACGGCATGGCCGGCCTTCATGATGCCGGCCTTTTCGGCCGCGATCAGTTCGACGCGGTCACCAAGATAGGGCTGGTGGTCGAGCGAGATCGGCATGATGACCGAAACAGCCGGATCGGAGATGACGTTTGTGGCGTCGAACCGGCCCCCGAGGCCGACCTCAATGATTGCCGCATCGGCTGGGTGCTCGGAAAAGAGCAGGAAAGTCACGGCCGTCAGGATTTCGAAAACCGTAATTTTCTGCCCGGCATTGGCTTCTGCGACGCGCCGGAGCGCGTCTGCGAAAACCGCGTCGTCAACCAGCTGGCCGCGACCGCTCTTGATACCGATTCGATAACGCTCATGCCAGTTGACCAGATGCGGCGAGGTGTGGACGTGAACGGCGTAGCCGCCGGCTTCCAGCAGCGCGCGGCAAAAGGCAGTAACTGAACCCTTGCCATTCGTTCCGGCGACATGGATGACACGCGGCAGCCGGTTCTGCGGGTTGCCGAGAACTTCGAGAAGGCGAGTAACGCGATCGAGCGAAAGATCGAAGCCCTTGGGATGCAGTCCCATCAGCTTGTCGATCTCCTGCGCTGCTTCACTCACTGCGGTCTGGCCTCTGGGTATCATTCAGCACCCCGCCCAAGCAGGTTTTAATCAAGCGCTCGCTGCGATTGCAATCGCGCCGCCATTCGTCGCAACCGAGTTAGCAGGCTTCCTGGTTAGGATGCTCAGCACACGCGCAAGCGTTTCGGGAATATCGTGCCGTTTGATGACCATGTCGACCATGCCGTGCTCAAGCAGATATTCCGAGGTTTGGAAACCTTCCGGCAGCTTCTCGCGGATTGTCTGCTCGATGACGCGCTTACCGGCGAAGCAGATCTCGGCACCCGGCTCGGCCAGATGAAGATCGCCCAGCATGGCGTAGGAGGCGGTAACGCCGCCCGTCGTCGGGTTAGTGAGAACGACAATGTAGGGCTGGCCTGCTTCCTTCAGCATGTCGACTGCCACGGTGGTGCGCGGCAACTGCATCAGCGAAAGGATGCCTTCCTGCATTCGCGCGCCACCGGAAGCCGGGAACATCACCAGCGGGCACTTTTCGGAAATCGCGCGCTCGAAGGCTCTGACGATCGCCTCACCGGCAGCGAGGCCGAGCGAACCGCCCATGAAATTGAACTCGTGCACGACGGCGACGAGCTTCAGTCCACGGACCTTGCCAACGCCAGCGAGGATCGTGTCTTCCTGTTCGGTCTTGAGACGACTATCCTTCAGGCGATCCGTGTATTTCTTGGAATCGCGGAACTTCAACGGATCCTGCGCGACCTTCGGCTGCGGCAGCGACTCATATTCGCCCTTATCGAAGAGGTCGGCAAGGCGTGCCTTTGCAGGCATCTTCATGTGATAGCCCGAAGCCGGAATGACCCACTTGTTGTCTTCCAAATCCTTGTGGAAGACCATCTCGCCCGTTTCCGGGCACTTGATCCAGAGGTTCTCCGGCACTTCGCGACGGCCCAGCATGGAATTGATGCGCGGGCGAACGTAGTTAGTGATCCAGTTCAAGTCGAAAACTCCTGATTGACTACAGCCAATGTGGGGACACTATTCGGCAGCAACAAGGCGCGCCGAACGTGCCCCGGATGAAAGACCGCGAACGAGGGTGGCCACGGCCTGGACTGTGTCCGCTGTAGCCTTCCCATCCCTAGTCAGGCTTGTCGCCACCTGATTGACAATGGCCGTACCGACGACGACACCATCGGCCGAGCTGCCGATGACCTTGGCATGATCGGCCGTCTTGACACCGAAGCCGACGCAGACAGGCAGATTGGTGTGCTGCTTGATGCGTTTCACGGCCCCGGAAACCAGCGAAGGATCCGGTAGAGCAGAACCGGTGATGCCGTTCATAGAGACGTAATAGACGAAACCGGATGTGTTCTTCAAAACCGTCGGAAGACGCTTCTCGTCGGTCGTCGGAGTGGCCAGACGGATGAAGTTGATGCCTTTCCGGATTGCCGGAATGCAGAGCTCGTCGTCCATTTCCGGCGGAAGATCGACGACGATCAGGCCATCGATGCCGGCAGCAATCGCATCGTCAAGAAATTTCTCAACGCCGTAGATGTAGATAGGATTGTAGTAACCCATCATAACGATCGGCGTCGTACTGTCACTTTTGCGGAAATCGGCGGCCAGCTGCAGCGTTTTCCTGAGCGTCTGTCCGCCCTTAAGCGCGCGCTGGCCAGCCATCTGGATTGCCGGGCCATCGGCCATTGGGTCGGAGAACGGCATGCCGAGTTCGATGATATCGGCGCCGGCTTCCGGCAGCACTTTCATGATGCCGAGCGAGGTTTCGTAGTCCGGGTCACCACCCATGAAGTAGGTCACGAGCGCCGGACGGCCTTCAGCCTTCAGATCGGCAAAGCGTTTATCCATACGTGCGGTCATGCTTTTTACACACCCATTCCCAAGATCTTGCCGACGGTGAAGATATCCTTGTCGCCGCGGCCGGAGAGGTTCATCAGGATGATCTCGTCCTTGCCCATCTTCGGCGCACGCTTGATGACTTCGGCCAGCGCATGCGACGGCTCAAGCGCCGGAATGATGCCCTCCAGGCGCGTCAGCGTCTGGAAAGCATCGAGCGCTTCGTGGTCCATGATCGGCACGTATTCGACGCGGCCGATGTCGTTCAGATAGGAATGCTCGGGGCCGATGCCGGGATAATCGAGACCGGCCGAGATCGAGTGGCCTTCCTTGATTTGGCCGTCTCCATCCTGGAGCAGGTACGTGCGATTGCCGTGAAGGACACCCGGCGAGCCGGCTGTGATCGAGGCGCAATGTTCATCGCCTTGCAGACCCTTGCCGCCGGCTTCAACGCCGACAATCTTGACGCCTGCGTCATCCAGGAACGGATGGAAGATGCCGATTGCATTCGAACCGCCGCCAACCGCCGCGATGATGAGATCGGGCAGGCGTCCTTCGGCTTCCAGCATCTGCTGCTTGGCTTCCGTGCCGATGACCGCCTGGAAATCGCGAACCATTTCCGGATAGGGGTGCGGGCCGGCTGCGGTGCCGATCAAATAATAGGTGTCATCTACATTGGTGACCCAGTCGCGAAGGGCCTCGTTCATCGCATCCTTCAGCGTGCCGTGACCTGCCGTTACCGGCTTCACTTCAGCGCCGAGGAGCTTCATGCGGAAAACGTTCGGCGCCTGACGCTCGACGTCTGTCGCACCCATGTAGACTACGCAGGGAAGGCCAAAGCGGGCGGCGACTGTTGCAGAGGCAACGCCATGCTGGCCAGCACCGGTCTCGGCAATGATGCGCGTCTTGCCCATGCGCTTGGCAAGCAGGATCTGGCCGATGCAATTGTTGATCTTATGCGAACCCGTATGGTTCAGCTCTTCGCGCTTGAAATAGATCTTCGCACCGCCAAGCTCGGCCGTCAGGCGCTCAGCGAAATAAAGCGGGCTCGGGCGGCCGATGTAGTGGCTGCCAAGATGTTTCAATTCCGCCTGGAATTCCGGATCGTCCTTTGCCTTGTTCCATTCGTCCTGCAGATCGAGGATCAGCGGCATCAGCGTTTCGGCGACGAAACGGCCGCCATAAATGCCGAAACGGCCGTCCTCATCGGGGCCGGAACGGAAGGAATTGGGTTTTAGCGTCTGGTTCACTCTCAACTCCTTGAGGCCGTTTCAGGCTCGCAAGCCCTCTCGACCGCATCGAAAAAATCATCGATCATGGCAACGCTCTTCACGCCGGGCGCGCTTTCGACGCCGGAGGAGCCGTCGATACCCGGCGCTTTGGTGATCGCCAGCGCTTCGGCAATGTTGTCCTTGTTCAGCCCACCGGAAAGCATGTAATCCACGCCGTCGTCAAGCCAGCCGAGCAGACTCCAATCGAAGGAAACCCCGTTGCCGCCGGGTAGTTCGGATCCTTTCGGCGGTTTGGCGTCGAACAGAAACCGGTCAGCAATCCCAATATAAGCCTCAACCGGCTTCAGATCATCGGCGCTGCGAATGGAGAATGCCTTCATGATTGGCAGACCGTAGACGGCTTTTATCGTCAAGACGCGTTCCGGGCTCTCATTACCGTGAAGCTGGATCATGTCCGGCTTCAAAAGCGCGACGATTTCATCGAGTTCGTCATTGGTCGGATCAACTGTGACGGCGACGATCTTCGCTTTGCCGCGGACGGGATCGGCAAGCTTTCCGGCAAGATCCGGCTCGATATAACGCGGGCTCTTCTCGAAGAAGATAAAACCGATATGGCTCGCGCCGCGATTCACCGCGCGATCGATCGCTTCAGCGCTCTTCAGGCCGCAGATTTTGATATCGGGTTTCATGGCAGCGGAGTGACACGAAAAGGCAAAAGAGTCGAGCCAATTTGCGACTGAGGCTTTAATTTACCGCGGCTATGCGCTCAATCAAAGTCAATTGCGTGAAGCTGGCTTCCGTAGCGCTTCAGCCAGGATTTCGCCTCTTCCATATGCGGGCAGAGCTTTTCGCAGAGCGCCCAGAAACGCGGGCCGTGATTCATTTCCTTGAGGTGCGCGACTTCGTGGGCCGCCAGATAATCGATCACTGAGGCCGGCGCCATGACGATGCGCCAGGAAAAACTCAAGTTTCCTTCCGACGAGCATGAGCCCCAGCGGCTGCGGGTGTCTTTGATGGAGATCGATTTGACCGGCGCTTGGATCGAATGGGCGTGGAAGCGGGCGAGCCGCTCGAGGTCGGCCCGCGCCTCCTTCTTCAGAAAGGTTGCGATCCGGCGGCCAAGATGTTCCGGTAGGCCACTGACCCTGAGCATATGCCGGCCATCGACCATGACCGCCTCGGTCAGGCCGCGCAGACTGCCCGTGTGTTCGATCCGGTGCTTGACGCCCCGGAGCAGAATTTCACGGCCGTCACAAAGCGCGCTGTCGATGGAGAACTTTGCCAGTTTCGTCAGCAGCCATCCCTGATGACGATCGAGGAAGGCATTGACCTCGCGCTGCGCAAGGCCCTTCGGTACCGTCATTTTCAGCGCCCTGCCGCCGGGCTCGATACGCAGCGTAATGCGGGTTGCGCGGTCATGATGCTTGATGGTGAGCGGCATCAGCCTGCCTGCAACGTCCAGCGTCCGCGTTTCGGGCGGAGCAGGTTTTCGCGCAACGGTACGTCTCGGTTTGGAAAGGAGCGGAAACATAAGTGCTTTTTCTATACGATTCGCAGCTAATCCGGCATAGAAAAAGAAAAACCGGCATCGTTGATGCCGGTTTGCTGATCATCTACGGACACCGTTAAGGCGTCTGATATTCGGCAGCGGGTCCGTTGTCATTGCGCTTTGAATTCTTGCGGTCGCGCATGAAACGGTCGAACTCTTCCTGATCCTTCGCGCGGCGAAGCTCGCGCATATAGGTATCGAATTCCTCACGCATTTCATCGAGCTTACGACGCTCTTCCTCAATACGGTCAAGCTCGGCCTTCCGCCAATCGTCAAAGGCGACGTTGCCGGTCGAAAAATGCGGGCGGTAGCGGCCATGCGAACGGCGGCAGCCGGCAAAGAAGCCGTCGGTCGCATTATTCGCATCGCGCTTGAAACCACGAAGGCGCTCGCCGAAGATGATATAGGCAAGCATGGCCAGGCCCAGAGGCCAGAAGACCACGAAGCCGAGCACCATCAACGCAACGGTGGCCGGAGTCCAATCCGGGCGAAGCAATGCTGACTGGTTCATCGTGCGTTATCCTCGCTTTCTGCGCCCGGCGGAATACCGAACGCTGAAAATCGATGTGGTAACCGCCAGCCAGCCCTTCAAGACGATTGCCCGCGAAATCGGACAAGGCCTTGAACGAGCAGCATTAAATCAGCATCCTCTAACTCAGGCGGATTTGCCGCCCCTGATGACGCGCTTTACGGCCGGCTTTCCTGAGCGAGAGTGTTCGCGGACGAAGTTGACGATACGCGGCGCGATCTCGCTACGGAAGCGTGATCCGTTGAAGACGCCGTAGTGGCCGACGTCCGGTTGAAGGTAGTGCATGCGCATGTCGTCCGGGATGTTGATGCAGATCGTCTGCGCCGCCTTCGTCTGGCCCACACCGGAAATGTCGTCGTTCTCGCCCTCCACGGTCAGGAGCGCAACATTGCGGATTGCGGCCGGATCGACGCGCTTGCCACGATGGATCAACTCTCCCTTCGGCAGAGAGTGCTTCATGAAAACCTGATCGACCGTCTGCAGGTAGAATTCCGCGGTCAGGTCCATCACGGCAAGATATTCGTCATAGAAATCGCGGTGCTTTTCGGGCTCGCCGTCATTCTTCACGAGATGCATGAAGAACTCCTTGTGAGCGATGACGTGGCGGTCGAGGTTCATCGACATGAAGCCGGAGAGCTGCAGGAAGCCCGGATAGACCGGGCGCATGAAGCCAGGCTGCGGCCACGGCACATTCATGATTGCGTTTTCGGCAAACCACTCGAGCGGCCTTTCCTCTGCGAGTTTATTGACCGCTGTCGGATTGATGCGTGTATCGATCGGCCCGCCCATCAGTGTCATCGAAGACGGCGATAGCGGATCATTTGCCTCTTCCATCACCGCAGCCGCCGCCAGAACGGGCACGGAGGGCTGGCATACCGCAACGACATGCGTATCAGGGCCGAGGAAATGCAGCATCTCGATGACGTAATCGACATAGTCGTCGAAATCGAAAGTGCCTTCCGTCATCGGCACCATGCGGGCATCGATCCAATCGGTAATAAAGATATCGGCGCTCGGAAGCAGCGCTTCGACTGTACCGCGAAGCAGCGTTGCATAGTGACCGGACATCGGCGCAACGATTAATATTCGAGGATCGCGGTGACCGGACGGCGTGTTGCGCGCAAAATGCAGAAGATTGCAAAAGGCGCGCGACCAGACGATCTCTTCGCGCACTGCGACCTTCCTGTCTCCGACGACTGTTTCCTTCAGTCCGAACGCCGGCTTGCCGTAGCGGCGCGTCGTCCGCTCGAACATTTCGAGACTTGCGGCTATCGCGCGGCCGTACGGCGTTTGCGAAAATGGATTGAGCGGGTTGGCATAAACAAGCCGCATCGCATCGGCGGCAGCGCGGAACGGCGCCATCGCAGCATGGTTCAATTCATAGAGCTGATAAAACATGATTTGCGCCACCTTTCTTTTGCGGAAAGGACAGCGCCGTCAGGCAAGCCATCCACTTCTTTCCATCGTTTGCGGGCACTTCAATTGAGAGTAACAGGCTTTTGCTGCATAGCAACATAGGCATCCGCATCGCAAAAAGAAATGCCGGAAATGTGATTCCCGGCATATGATACACTCACAATTGTTAAAGATCGGACAGTTTCAGCGATCCGCGACAAAGGTCTGCTTCTGCGTGCCGAGGCCTTCGATTCCAAGTTCGACGACATCGCCAGCCTTGAGGTAACGCGGCGGCTTCAAACCCATGCCGACGCCCGGCGGCGTACCGGTGGAAATCACATCGCCCGGATGCAGCGACATGAATTGGCTGAGATAAGAGACCAGATAAGCGACCCCGTAGACCATCGTCCTCGACGACCCGCTCTGCATCGTCTCGTCGTTGACCTTCAGCCACATGCCGAGATTCTGCGGATCGGCGATCTCATCCTTCGTAACGAGCCAGGGGCCGATCGGGCCGAAGGTGTCGCAGGATTTGCCCTTAGTCCACTGGCCGGAGCGTTCCGTCTGGAATGCGCGCTCCGAGACATCATTGGAGACGCAATAGCCGGCAACGTAGTCCAGCGCTTCGGCTTCGGTGACATATTTTGCTGTCTTTCCGATGACAACGCCGAGTTCAACCTCCCAATCGGTCTTTTCCGAGCCTCGCGGGATGACGACGTTGTCGTTGGGGCCGACGATCGCGGAGGTGGCCTTCATGAAAATGATCGGTTCCGGCGGAACCGTTGCGCCAGTTTCGGCAGCGTGATCAGAGAAATTTAGGCCAATACAGATGAATTTCCCGGTGCCCGCAACACAGGCGCCAATACGGCCCGGAGTCAATTCCGGGAGGCTCTTCGTGTCGAGCGCTGCGATCTTTGCAAGACCTGCCGGCGAAATCGCTTCACCACCGACGTCGGAAACATGCGCCGAAAGATCGCGGATCTTGCCATCGGAATCGAGTAGCGCCGGTTTTTCACGGCCCGGTTCGCCAACGCGCATCAACTTCATAAAAATCTCCTCCTCATCGAAAACGGACTCCATCACCTATGAACCAGTCGACTAAGCGTGTCATTACGGCTTTTTGCTGAAGCGGTACGCATTGTTAATAATTTCGCCGGAACTGAATTGGCGCGCCGGATTGAATGAAATGATAAACATCTGCGGCAATCCGTTTGCTTGCAAAGCTCTCGTTGGCGGGCAATATCATTCGCTCCAGCGCCCTCAACCAATAGCCGGAAACAAGATGACCGCAACCAATAGCCGCACATCCGAATATCCGATCGATGCGATGTTTCTCGATCGCTGGTCGCCACGGGCTTTCACCGGCGAAATCATAACCGAAGAGCAATTGCTGACGATCCTGGACGCAGCGCATTGGGCGCCATCTTCCAGCAATCAGCAGCCTTGGCGCTTCATCTACGCCCTTAAGGGCACGGAACATTTCGAGAAGCATCTTGGCCTGCTCGTCGAATCGAACCAGGAATGGGCAAAGAATGCTTCTGCATTGATCTTCGTTATCTCACGCAGTTTCAGCGGCGATTTCTCGGAGAACAAACCGCGCTATACCCATTCGTTCGACGCCGGGGCCGCGTGGGGGCATCTCGCCATGCAGGCACGCTTTTCAGGCTTCTACGCCCACGGCATGGGTGGAATCAAACACGACGAGATCAGGCAAGCCTTCGCTATCCCGGAAGGCTATCGCGTCGAGGCCGGCATAGCCATCGGCCGCCTTGGCGACAAAAGCGTACTATCGGAACGCAACCAGGCACGCGAAGTGCCAAGCCAGCGCATGCCGCTTGCCGAGGTGGCCTTCAACGGAAAATTCATTGCCAATTGACCCCTGCCGAAACAAAAAGGCGCTCCAGTGAGCGTGCCTTTTTGCACAAGGAATCAATTAGATATCAAGATTTGCGACGCTGAGCGCGTTATCTTGGATGAATTCGCGGCGCGGCTCGACTTCGTCGCCCATCAGCCGGGCGAAAAGGCCATCGGCATCCGTCGCGTCGGGGACCTTGACCTGTAGCAGCGAACGGGCGTTCGGGTCGAGCGTCGTCTCCCAAAGCTGTTCGGCATTCATTTCGCCAAGGCCTTTGTAGCGCTGCATTGTCAGTCCCTTGCGGCCGCTGGCAAAAATTGCGTCGAGCAGAGCGCGCGGACCGGAAATCTCGATATCGCCGTCGCGGCGCGAAAGCGCCGGCGGGGTCTGGTAGATTTCTTTGAGGCGCAACGAGAGCTGATCGATGTGACGCGCGTCCTGCGAGCCGATGAGCGCCATGTCGAGCACGACGGCTTCCTTGACGCCGCGCACCATTCGCTCCAGCCGCAACCCGCCTTCGCTAGTCAGGTCGCCTTCCCAGCCGCGCTCGGTTTCCTCGGCGATGATATCGAGACGCTTGGCAACATCACCTGCAAGCCGTTCGGCCCTTGCACGATCGCTGACTGCTTCCGCGTTCAAGGCCCCGGCGATTGCCGCCTGCTCTACGACAGCGCGGTTGTAGCGAGAATGCAGGTTTTCGAGCAACGCGCGCAAGCGCAATGCATCGAAAATGACTTCACGGAGATCCTGGCCGGTACGGACTTCGCCGCTTCCAAGCTTCAGCGCCGCCTCCTCGAGGCCCTGACCGATCAGATAATCCTCCAGCGCCTTTTCGTCCTTCACGTACTGAACGGACTTACCGCGAGAAACCTTATAGAGCGGTGGCTGGGCGATATAGAGGTGACCGCGCTCGATCAATTCCGGCATCTGACGGAAGAAGAATGTCAGCAACAGCGTACGAATGTGGGCGCCATCGACATCGGCATCCGTCATGATGATGATCTTGTGGTAGCGAAGCTTTTCGACGTTGAACTCATCCTTGCCAATGCCGGTGCCGAGTGCCGTGATCAGCGTGCCTATTTCCTGGCTCGACAGCATCTTGTCGAAGCGGGCCCGCTCGACATTGAGGATCTTGCCTCGCAAAGGCAGGATTGCTTGATTTTCACGGGAACGGCCTTGCTTCGCAGAGCCACCTGCGGAGTCACCCTCAACGAGGAAGACTTCCGACTTTGCCGGATCGCGCTCGGAGCAATCGGCGAGCTTGCCGGGCAGCGAGGCGATATCGAGCGCACCCTTGCGGCGCGTCAGTTCACGGGCCTTACGAGCCGCTTCGCGGGCGGCGGCGGCTTCAACGACCTTGCCGACGAGCACCTTGGCTTCACTCGGGTGCTCTTCAAACCAGGTGCCGAGCGCTTCATTGACCAGGCTTTCGACGACCGGACGAACCTCCGAGGAGACTAGCTTGTCTTTTGTCTGCGACGAGAACTTCGGATCCGGCACCTTCACCGAAAGGACGGCCGTCAGGCCCTCGCGGCAGTCTTCGCCCTGAAGTGTGACTTTCTCCCTCTTGGTAATGCCGGAGCTATCGGCATAGGAGACAACTTGGCGTGTCAGCGCGGCGCGGAAGCCGGCCATGTGCGTGCCGCCGTCGCGTTGTGGAATGTTGTTGGTGAAACAAAGGACATTCTCGTGGTAGCTGTCGTTCCACCACATCGCGACTTCGACGGTAATTCCATCCTTTTCGCCGCGGATAGAGACAGGCTTATCGACCAGCGGTTTCTTGGCACGATCGAGATAGGAAACGAAGGCCTCAAGGCCGCCGTCATAACGCATCTCTTCTTGCCGGATGTCGGAATGGCGCTTGTCAGTCAGCAAGATGCGAACACCGGAATTCAGGAAAGCAAGCTCGCGCAGGCGGTGCTCCAGCGTGCCATAGTCGAAATCCGTCATCGTGAAGGTTCCGGTGCTCGGCATAAAGCTGACTTCCGTGCCGGTATCGCTGCCCGCGTCACCTGTTACCTTGAGCGGCGCATCGGCGACGCCATGCGTGAAGCTCATTTCATGGATCTTGCCCTGGCGGCGGATTTTCAGTTTCAGCCAGACGGAAAGGGCGTTAACCACCGAAACACCGACGCCATGCAGGCCGCCGGAAACCTTGTAGGAATTCTGATCGAATTTACCGCCGGCATGAAGCTGCGTCATGATGACTTCGGCTGCGGAAACGCCTTCGCCGGTGTGTATGTCCGTCGGAATACCACGGCCGTTGTCGGTCACTGTGACTGAGCCGTCAGGGTTGAGCGCGACGGTGACGATGTCGGCATGGCCGGCCAGCGCCTCGTCGATCGCGTTGTCGACGACTTCATAAACCATGTGATGCAGGCCGGAACCGTCGTCGGTATCACCGATATACATGCCGGGGCGCTTGCGCACGGCATCAAGTCCCTTGAGGACCTTGATGGAATCTGCGCCATATTCGGTATTAACGCCGTTTTCCGTCGCTGGTGTATCGGTCATACTGTCTTTGAATTTCCCTGTTGTAAGCGCCTGAATTCGCGTCGCGAATCACCAGCCTTTTTCATTCCGGAATATAAGGTTTTTGAGCACCATTCCCAATGGTAGAGCCTGCTAATCGGGCATAAAGCAGGGGATTATGACGCTTTTCCGTCAGCTTTAGCGAGATTTTCAAGCATAGCCGCTAGCTCGGCCAAAGCTGCCCTGTCAAGGTTGCGAATCCGGGCCGCCAAACGATTGGTAAACGCCGTATATTCGGGGGGCAGACCCGAGGTATCGATCACCACGCGCGGGTCCGATGCGCGGGCGAGCAGGAAGAGTTCTTCGGCTTCATCCCAGATGATGTTGAAATAGCCGGCGATCCGCTGAAGCAGGTCGAAGGTCGGCAGGCCGCGCTTTCCGTGTTCGAGTGCGGAGAGATATGCGGGCGAGACATTGAGCGCCGCTGCCATCTGCTTTTGCGATACGCCCTTGCGGACCCGAAGCTTTCGAACTGCTTCACCGAACGGCGTCATGACCTGTCCCCCTGCCGCCGGGAGAGCCGGATATAAAGCGCCCCCTCGCCGCCGTGGTGCTGCGCAGCCGCTTCGTAAGACGAAATCAAATAGCGGAATTCCGGCTTCGAAAACCAAAACGGAACGGCCCTTTTCAACGCGCCTTCGCTTCCCATCGAACTGCCCTTGCCGGTGATCACCAGCACATGCCGCATGCCGCGCTCATGCGCGCGGATGAGGAAATCGAGAAGCATGACATGCGCTTCGCTTTGCACCAGGCCATGGAGATCGATACGCGCCTCCAGTGCCAGCCTGCCTTTTGCAATCTTACGTTTGACTGGCCGCTCCAGCGGATGATGGGTGCTGGACGGCTGCTTTGTTGCTGCACGCGGGGTTGCGGCTTGCGCTTCCATTTCGGCAGATGATTTCTGCTCGGCATTCCCGGCCTCGGTTTCGGCTTTCGCCAGAAAGGCATCAAGTTCGGTGAGCTCGCCTTTTTTTCCGGCAAGCGGTCGCGTGCTGCGCGCAACCTTGCCCCACAGAATTCGCTCGTCCGTGCTGAGCTTGCGGTCCCTCGTCATCAGCCGAACCTTCCAGCCGCTGCGTTCGGAATCAAGATGGCAAAGTCTGCGTCGTTGCGCACCGTACCCGCCAGTTCGCCCGCTTCATCGCCGGAACCCGTAAAAATATCGCCGCGCGCAGGACCAACGATCGCAGAGCCCGTGTCCAAGGCAAGCATCAAACGCTGGAACGGCCTCCCATTATCAAGGTGGGTCAGGCTTTCAGAGCGGATGAAGAAGGGAAAGCCGAAGGTATGTATCAGGCGGTCGACCGCAAGCGATCGTCCGGCCAGCAACGGCACTTTCGCTGCTGCAACCGGTCCAGCTTCGGAATCGGCAACCGGCGCCTCGAGGAAGAAAATATAAGATCGATTGTGCCAGAGAACCTCATCGACCTCTTCTGGATGCGCTGCGAGCCAAGCGCGGATCGACTGCATGGAGATATTCGCACGATCGATTTCACCGCGATCGACCAAGAGCTTGCCAATGGCAGAGAAGGGATGTCCGGCCTTTGCCGCATATGTGATCCGAGCCGTCCGTCCATCCGGATAGCGCAGACGTGCCGCACCTTGCACATGCACGAAGAAAACATCGACCTTGGATTTGGCCCAAGCGATTTCAAGGCCTCGGCCGTCGAGGAAGCCTTGGTCGATCGCCTGCCGGTCGGGATAGCCGCTTATCTCTCCATCCTCGAGGCGGCCGAAGGCATAAGATGAATCGAGGCCTGCGGGGCGGTTGCTATTGTCGAGCTCGATCAGATCGTCAGGCCGTCTGTAGAAGGGGAAGCGATAAGTAGAATCGGGCTTGCCGGAAACGGCGATCTCCGGCTCGTAAAAGGCCGTAACGAAACCCCGCCGACCGTCGCCTCTTCTGATGAGAAACGCCCGACAATTCTGTTCAAAGAAGGATCGGGCCTCGGAAGCGGAGGCGGGTTTCGCATTTCGGGCGGCTTGTAGCAAAGGCAAAAGATCGTCGGCGCTCAGCCCCAGCGATCCGGTGCGGTACGGTTTCCTGCCGGCAATTTGGCGGCGACAGGTTTCCATGACTTCAAAAAGGCTGGAGGGATCGTCATCCCTCCAGCCTTTGAGTTCATCGAAATCGACAGCTTGCAGAACGAAGTCCGCTTTATTGTCACTCATGTTTCCGATTCGGTTGCCACGAGCTTCCAATTGGGGTCGCGCGAGCGCGTATCACGAGCGAAGGTCCAGATGTCATTGACCTCAGCTACGTTCTCGGCGTCGCCCTCTATCAGCTTGTCGGCCTTGTCATAGGTCGCGGAGATCAGCTGGCTGGCGATACGGATCGTAATCTGTGCCTCGCTGCCTCTGGCTTCCGCCTGGGTGATGTCCGCCTTATCGATGCCGACGAAGGTGGATTTCACCTTTTCGCCCTTGGCCTCGCGATCCGTGATCGCCGCGTCAAAACCTTCATAAACCTCGCGGGACAAAAGATTCTTCAACGTTTTTCTGTCGCCGTCGGCATAAGCCATGACGATCATTTCGTAGGCCATTTTCGCGCCGTTCAGGAATTCCTTTGGATCGAAGGACGGATCGACCTTGCTGAGTGCGCGGAGAGATTCATTGAGCGGCGTGCCGGCAGGGGCGAAAGCGTCGATCGCCGCAAAGCGATCGTCCTCTTCTGCGGGCGTATCGCGGCGGGGTAGCGTTACGACCTTGCCGGCATCGGAATGCTCAGGGCCGGCGGCATCGCGCGGCGTGAAAAGATCGCGCGGCGGCTTCTCATTTCCCGTGCGGCGCCCGAGAACACTGCGGAGCTGAAAAAAAATCAGCACCGCAGCCACAAGGAAAAACAAAGTGATGAAGTCGTTTGAACTCATATCGTCCCGCAGCCGCCGTTAACATCCATGATTTGTACTCCCATATAGGCCGCATATACAGATGATTCAAATAGCCGCAATCTCGCGATTGCGATCGAGGCCCGGCAAACGCCGGTTGGAGAGACGATGCGACTTGCAATGCTTCCAGGTTTTGTTCTTTTGTTGCCGCTGGCCGAGATAGCGGGCTTCGTGATCGTCGGGCGCGCTATCGGCCTGCTGGCGACCCTTGGCCTCGTCGTGCTGAGTTTTGCAATCGGCATGGCTCTGCTTCGCCGCCAGGGAATCGGCATTCTGCAGCGTATGTCTGCCGAGGGGCGAACCGGCGTAATGCCGGGCCGGGACCTTCTGCGGCCGGCCATGCTCGTCATTGCGTCGCTGCTTCTCATGGTTCCGGGATTTATTTCGGATGTCATCGCCATCCTGCTTTTCATCCCCGCCATTCGTGACCTTGCCTGGAACTACATCCGCAAGCGATTCGTTATCGTTGGAACGAAGAAGGGCTTTGCGGCATCGCAATCATCCGAATCCGGCAACCGATCCAAGCCGGACTCAAAAGTCGTCGATCTTGATGAGGACGACTACCGCCGCGAGCCGAACAAAGATTCTCCTTGGTCCGGCAAGCGGCTTGGCGAGTAGAGACGGGTTCGCCTAGGGTTGTAAGCCTTTTCCCGAAATGTTAGATGGCGGCACCATTCAATGCCCCTCGAGGAAAATCCAATGGCTGATGAAAACAACGGCAGCGGCACGACAAGCCCGAGCCTCACAATTCTCGCTCAGTACACGAAGGATCTTTCCTTCGAAAATCCCGGCGCGCCGCGTTCGCTTCAGGCGCGCGACAAGGCTCCGGCGATCAATATCAGCGTCAACGTCAATGCCAATCCGCTTTCGGATAGCGATTTCGACGTTGTGCTGTCGCTCAACGCCGAGGCCAAGGATGGCGACAAGACGGTCTTTCACGCCGAACTCGTCTATGGTGGTGTCTTCCGCGTTGCCGGCTTCCCGCAGGAACACATGCTTCCGGTTCTCTTTATTGAATGCCCGCGCATGCTCTTCCCGTTTGCCCGCCAGATCATTGCCGATGTTACGCGCAATGGCGGCTTCCCGCCGTTGATGATCGACCCGATCGACTTCGCACAGATGTTTGCGCAACGCGTCGCTGAAGAGCAGACGCGCGCAAAGGTGCAGACAAACTGAGTTCGAAGTACCTGATTAGACTGCAGTGCCCGGGTGAAAGCCCGGGCATTTTTAATTTGGACGATCGTATTTGGCCCAGATGCCTTTGCTGCCGAGCGCAGCAATCAATGCGTCGTGAGCCTGAGCTTCTGCTTCGCTGAGGCGTGGCGCGAGGGGGCGGGGCCGCTTCAAAACGATGTCGACGGTCTCGTCCAGAATAATCTCGGCGTCGCCTGACCCAGTTGCAGCAGCAACACTCAAACCAAGAGCGGTCTGACGCCCTCCGATCATTTCGATATAGACCTCGGCGAGCAGCTCCGAGTCGAGAAGTGCACCGTGTTTTGTGCGGTGCGAGTTGTCTATACCATAGCGGCGGCAGAGGGCATCGAGCGAGTTCGGTCCCATTGGATGTTTGCGCCGCGCGAGTGATAACGTATCGACCACCTTCTCCGGCAAGATCGGCGGCATGCCAAGGCGAGCAAGCTCCGCATTGACAAATCCCATGTCGAAGGTTGCGTTGTGTGCGATCCACTTTGCGTCGCCGAAGAAGTCGATGATCTCTTCAACGACGTCGGCAAATGGCCTCTTTTCCTTCAGAAACTCGTCGGTAATGCCGTGAACGGCCAGAGCATCGGGATGGACTTTTTGATTGCCGGGATTGATGTAGATATGGATTGTGCGGCCGGTCGGGAAATGGTTCAGAAGCTCGACGCCGCCGATTTCTACGATGCGATCGATGCGGCTGTCGAGGCCGGTGGTTTCCGTATCGAATATGATTTCACGCATTCCGGAAATCTCCTTTCGCGATCCGCGCTTTCAGATCCGCGATGATTTCGCTTACCCTCGCCCGCGTTATTTCGATGGCGTGCCCCGTATCGATGACATAGTCGGCACGCGCCCGCTTTTCGGCGTCCGGGGTTTGCCGCGAGCGAATCATACTGAATTTTTCCTCTGTCATGTTCGGACGCGCAAGCACCCGGTCGCGCTGAATCTGTGGATCGCAGCTCACGACGACGATTATGTCGACTCGGGTTTCGGCACCCGTTTCGAAAAGCAGCGGGATATCGAGCAGGATTATCTCCGATCCTCGCGCTTGCTCGCGTTTTACGAATTCGGCTTCGCGCTTGCGAACCAACGGATGCACGATCGCCTCCAGCGCCTTGAAGCCATCTGGTCTGCGCGAAAGTTGGCGGCCAAGTTCCTGCCGGTCGACAGCGCCATATTTCACTGTGCCAGGGAATTCAGCTTCGACCAGTGGCGCCGCCTCTCCGGCATACAGCTCATGCACCACAGCGTCGGAATCGTTGACGGGAATACCGGCTTCGGCAAAGAGCTTTGCCGCAGTTGATTTTCCCATTCCTATGGAACCCGTGAGACCGATCCGGATCATCAGTGCTTTTCCATATCTGCGACGATGAGCGCACGAAGCTCGTCATCCACGACCGGGCGCTTGCCGAACCATTTCTCAAAGCCCGGCACTGCCTGGTGAAGCAGCATACCGAGTCCATCCACGATCACAAAACCTTGTTCCTCGGCTTGTTTCAACAAAGATGTCTTCAGCGGCACATAGACGATATCGGTGACGACTGCATTTTCGTCGAGTGGCAGGAAATCGATTGCCGGTGCCGTTTCGCCGTCCATGCCGAGCGATGTCGTATTGACGAAAAGCCCCGCTCCTTTCATGACCTCCGCGAGTGCTCCCATTGGATGTGCATGGACTTTCTCACCGAAGCGATCGGCAAGTTCCTGCGCACGAGCAGCGGTTCGATTGACGACATGAATCTCCCGAAAGCCGCGGTCGCGGACTGCCTGTATGACCGCGCGGCTCGCCCCACCTGCCCCGAGTATTACTACGGTGTCATGTTTATCCCAGCCAGGGTGGCGCGCGTCCAGGTTCGCGGTAAATCCCTGCCCGTCGGTATTGGTCGAATGGAGTTTTCCTTCCGCCAGCCATAACGTGTTGGAAGCACCGAGTTCCTGGGAGAGTTCGTCCGGCCTGTCGGCGAGCCGACAGGCCATCTCCTTGTGTGGGATGGTGACATTGCCGCCGATAAATTGGGAGCTTTGATCCTTGAGCGATCCCATGAATGCCGCAAAATCGGCGGGAGCAACCTCGTATGGGCGGTAGCTACCGCGAAGTCCAAGCTTTTTCAGCCAGTATCCGTGGATCAAGGGCGAGCGTGAGTGCCGCACCGGGAAGCCGGTAACGAAAGCATTCGGGCCGAATGTTTCACGTGAATCATCCATCGATCGCGCCCAATTCCCTTAGTTTCTGAAGCAGCGGCAACATTGGCAGGCCAAGGATCGTGAAATAGTCGCCGTCGATCCGGTCGAAAAGTTGAATTCCCTCGCCTTCCAGCTGATAGGCGCCAACGCTGCCGAGCGCCTTGTCGCCAACTCTTGCCAGATGGCGCGATATGAAATCCGCCGACAGAACGCGCATCGTCAGCGACGCGTGTGACACGTGCTCCCATAGAAGCGCACCATTTCCGATGATAGCGATCGCACTGTTCAGACGATGTGTTTGCCCCGAAAGTACTCTCAGATGATTGGCGGCGTCAGCCATGTTGTGCGGCTTGTGAAACACGTGATCACGAAGCGACATGGTCTGATCCGAGCCGATGACGAGAGAATCCGGAAACCGGCTGCTCACCTCCTCCGCCTTGGCCCTAGCAAGCACCGAGGCGACAGTGTCTGGAGATGCGCCCTCTCTTTCGAGCGGTGCTTCGATCGCCCGCTCGTCGATCTTTGCCGCATGCGCTTCAAACTCCAGACCGGCGTTCGCGAGCAGCATCCGCCGGAATGGACTGGACGAGGCGAGAATCAGTTTCGATGTCATGCGTCTCTTAGCTCAAGATTCATAATATCAGCGCTTAGCGCAGCTTGGGGCGCAGGGCAACGATTGCGGCCGCCGTCTCTTCGATGGAACGACGGGTCACATCGATCAACGGCCAATTATGGCGCGCGCAAAGAGAGCGGGCATATTTTAGTTCTTCGGAGATCGCTGCTCGATCCGTATATTGGCTACGATCGAAGCCAGGTGTCACACCAAGCACCCGGTTTTCACGCACCTGCGATATCCGATCCGTCGTTGCGATGAGACAGACGATCAACGGCCTCGTTGCAGTGAAAAGCGCTTCCGGCAAGGGCACATCGTAGACGATCGGAATGTTCGCTGTCTTGATGCCGCGATTGGCGAGATAGATACTCGTCGGTGTTTTCGATGTCCTGCTGATGCCGATGATGACGACGTCGGCGTCGTTGTAATCCTCGGGCATCTGCCCATCGTCGTGATCCATGGTGAAATTGAGCGCCTCGATACGCGCAAAATACCCGGCATTCATCACGTGCTGGGCACCGACGCGACGCCGCAACGGAGCACCGAGATAAAGCTGGAAAGCGGCCATCACAGGCTCAAGCACATTGACCGAGGCGACGCCCATTTCCACGCATCTCTCATCGATCAGCCCCGCAAGTTCCCGATCGACGACCGTGTAGAGGACGATGCCCGGCTCGTTGTCGATCGCATCGAGAACAGCAAACAGCTGCTTACGATTCCGTATCAACGGATAGACATGTTCTACCGGCTGAGCGGATTTGAACTGGGCGGACGCGGCACGACCGGCTGAGATCAGAGTCTCACCGGTCGAGTCAGAAATCAGATGCAGATGGAAGAAGTTCGTGCGGTTCTCCACGCTATTTTCCGCTGCCTGTTGAAAAGACTGGATGATAGAGAGCTAAGGGACCGGCATGGCTTCAGGCAAGGGAAAACGTGGCCCCTTATCCACATTTCGGATTTTCTGGAGAGCACCACAGGGCAGTCTGTGGATTTTGTGATCGGCGTTAAAGAACTCATCTGGAATACACAGGATATCCACAGACAACGCCGCCTCACCCTTCGAGGCAAGTTTCTGGAATCATTTTTAGATTCGAACTTCTCCAAAATCTACGATGGAATGCGATCGATATTGTCCTGATATCTTTGATGCGCGTAACAAATTGTATCAGCAGTGGATGGATTTTAATCCTTGATAGACACCGACTCTAAGAAATAGAAACCTTTTAAAATATCTTTAGATTCTTAAAGGGACGAAGCGCTTGAGCGAAACGCGCCGGAAAATCATGAGAGTTCTCGACGGTGAAACTCTCTCCCCTCCTCCGATCTGGCTTATGAGACAAGCAGGCCGTTATCTGCCGGAGTATCGAGAAACGCGTGCAAAGGCAGGAAGCTTCCTCGACCTCTGCTATTCACCGGAGCACGCTGTCGAAGTGACACTGCAGCCCATCCGCCGCTACGGCTTCGATGCGGCGATCCTCTTCTCTGATATTCTTGTCATTCCGGATGCCATGAAGCGCAATGTGCGTTTCACGGAAGGCCATGGTCCGGAAATGGACCCGATCGACGAGGCTGGAATTTCACGTCTGGCTGCTGATGGTGTTATCGACTATCTGAAGCCGGTGTTCGAGACAGTGCGCCGGTTGCGCACGGAACTCCCGGAAGAAACGACACTTCTCGGCTTTTGCGGTGCGCCCTGGACGGTGGCGACTTACATGATCGCAGGGCACGGCACGCCTGATCAGGCGCCGGCGAGGCTTTTTGCCTACCAGCATCCAAAAGCGTTTGAACGACTGCTCATGCTGCTTGCGGACATCTCTGCCGAGTATCTGGTAGCGCAGATCGATGCCGGCGCCGATGCAGTGCAGATTTTCGATTCCTGGGCAGGCGTTCTTGGAGAAAAGGAATTTGAGGCTTTTGCCGTCAAGCCAGTTGCTCGGATCATTGCCCGCGTCAAAGCGCAGCGCCCGAAGGCTCGGGTCATCGCCTTTGCCAAAGGTGCAGGTTATCTTCTGAAAACCTACAGGCAGAAGACCGATGCTGACGCGATTGGGCTTGATTGGTCCGTTCCACTTGAATTCGCTGCCGAGCTTCAGAAGGAAGGGCCGGTCCAAGGCAATCTCGATCCCATGCGCGTCGTCGCCGGTGGGCGCGCGCTTGAGGAGGGTATCGACGACATCATGATGCACCTTGGCGGCGGACCGTTGATCTTCAACCTCGGCCACGGAATTACGCCGCAGGCCGATCCGGAAAACGTCCGTCTGCTTGTCAAACGCGTTCGCCGTGGCGGGAATTGAATGATGGAAAAGCAGACGGATGAGCGACCAGGAAGCTATGCGCGGCGACGGGCACATTTCGCCCTCGCCTTTTTTGCGCTGCTTGCCGTCGGGCTATTTGCATGGAACCCGGCCAATCTCTACCTTTGGATCAAGGCACTGCACATCATTGCGGTCATCTCCTGGATGGCCGGGCTGTTCTATATGCCGAGGCTCTTCATCTACCATACCGACGCGGAACCAGGTTCCGTACAGTCGGAAACCTTCAAGGTCATGGAACGGCGCCTGCTGAAGATCGTCATGAACCCGGCGATGATGCTGACCTGGGTTTTCGGTCTGTATCTGGCTTGGTCTGTCTACGGTTTTCAGGGTGCGTGGCTTCATGCCAAGATCGCCCTCGTCGTGCTCTTGACGGCCGTTCACTTGTTCTTCAGTCGCGCGGTCGATGCTTTTGCACGGGATGAAAACCGGCGCACGGCGCGATATTGGAGATTCATGAACGAGGCACCGACGCTACTCATGATCCTCATCGTCATCCTGGTTGTCGTTAAGCCGTTTTGAGCGGGCGCCGCTTTAATTTACTTCATTTTAAACAGCCCCCTTGCGGCATCTCAGCTTAGTCGCTATTTTCCGCGCATCTCATCTTCGTGGCATGTGTTTTGAGTTCAGTCGTCTGCGAGCCCTTTCGCAACACCGAAACGACGCAACATAGCCTTCCCCCCTTCGAAATACAGAGTAATGGTCACTTCATGGCTGAAATGAAGCTTCAGGAACTTAAGAGCAAATCCCCGACCGATCTTCTGGCGTTCGCCGAATCGCTCGAGGTCGAAAATGCAAGCACCATGCGCAAACAGGAATTGATGTTTGCAATCCTGAAGGTTCTCGCGAGCCAGGATGTAGAGATCATCGGCGAAGGCGTCGTGGAAGTCCTGCAAGATGGTTTCGGCTTCCTGCGTTCGGCAAACGCTAACTACCTCCCGGGTCCAGACGATATTTACATCTCTCCATCGCAGATCCGCCGCTTCTCTCTGAAAACCGGCGATACGGTCGAGGGACCGATCCGTGGTCCCAAGGAAGGCGAGCGCTATTTCGCCCTGCTCAAGGTGAACACGATCAATTTCGAAGATCCGGAAAAGATCCGCCATAAGGTCCACTTTGATAACCTCACGCCGCTTTATCCCAATGAACGTTTCAAGATGGAGCTCGATGTTCCGACATCGAAGGATCTGTCTGCGCGCGTCATCGACCTTGTCGCGCCGCTCGGTAAGGGCCAGCGTGGCCTCATCGTCGCTCCGCCCAGGACCGGTAAGACTGTTCTTCTACAGAATATCGCACATTCGATCACCGCAAATCATCCGGAATGCTACCTTATCGTTCTGCTGATTGACGAGCGGCCGGAGGAAGTGACGGACATGCAGCGTTCAGTGCGCGGCGAAGTCATTTCTTCAACCTTCGACGAGCCGGCGGTCCGTCACGTGCAGGTCGCTGAGATGGTGATCGAGAAGGCGAAGCGGCTCGTCGAGCACGGCCGTGATGTCATCATCCTGCTCGATTCGATCACGCGCCTTGGCCGCGCCTACAACACCGTTGTGCCGTCGTCCGGCAAGGTTCTGACCGGTGGTGTTGATGCCAACGCTCTGCAACGGCCGAAGCGCTTCTTCGGCGCTGCCCGTAACATCGAAGAAGGCGGCTCTCTGACGATTATCGCGACGGCGCTCATTGATACCGGCAGCCGCATGGATGAAGTCATCTTCGAAGAATTCAAGGGAACCGGTAACTCGGAAATCGTTCTCGACCGTAAGGTGGCCGACAAGCGCATCTTCCCGGCGATGGATATTCTGAAGTCCGGCACGCGTAAGGAGGAGCTGCTTGTTCCGCGCCAGGATCTGCAGAAGATCTTCGTGCTTCGACGTATTCTTGCTCCGATGGGAACAACCGACGCTATCGAGTTTCTCATCGACAAGCTGAAGCAGACGAAGAGCAATCCGGACTTCTTCGACTCTATGAATACATAACAGATAGCCGGATTCCTGACATAAAGCCGGCCGTTTCGCGATGGCCGGCTTTCGCTTATGAGGAATCCGAGCGTGGCCAGAGTGGTCGAGGATGTCGAACGAAACCATTTATGCGCTATCGAGTGGAGCTGTTCCTTCCGGCGTTGCGGTTGTCCGCCTCAGTGGTGTGAAGACGCGCGATGCCTTGCGACTGCTGATCGGCGACACCCCACCGCCACGCAGGGCGTCCCTGCGAACGATTCGCTCCCGTAACGGTTCGGTTATAGACAGCGGCCTGGCACTCTTCTTTCCATCGCCAGATTCTTTTACGGGCGAAGACTGCGCCGAGCTCCAGCTTCATGGGAGTCGAGCCGTCATTCATGCCCTCTTTGAGGAACTAGAGGCGATTGAGGGCGTGCGGATGGCTGAGGAGGGTGAGTTCTCGCGGCGGGCGTTTGAAAACGGCAAACTTGACCTCGTCGAGATTGAGGGTCTGGCGGATCTGATTGCCGCAGAGACGGAGATGCAAAGGCGCCTGGCGGTCGAGCATAGCCAGGGCAAACTATCCGAGCTATACGATTCGTGGGCGGAACGATTGACGCGGGCTCGTGCTCTGATTGAAGCTGAACTCGACTTTGCCGATGAAGATGACGTGCCCGGCTCGGTTTCAGCTCTGGTGTGGGATGATATCGCTCAACTGCATGCCGAGGTAGAGAACCACCTCGCGCACGCGCAGGCGGGCGAGATCATTCGCGATGGTTTCAAAGTCGTCATTGCAGGCGCGCCAAATGCCGGAAAGTCGACCTTGATGAATGCGCTTGCGCAGCGAGAGGTTGCTATTGTGACGAATATAGCGGGAACGACGCGTGATGTTCTTCACGTCGATCTCGATATCAATGGTTTCCTCGTAAAGCTTTATGACACGGCTGGTTTGCGCGATACAGATGAGGTCGTTGAACGCGAGGGCGTACGGCGGGCCGAGCGGATCATCTCTGAGGCGAATCTTGTGCTCTATCTCGAGGATATGACCCAAGGCAGGAATGGGCTTTCGCCGATCACGAATACGGAAGTCTTGCGGGTTGGGACAAAGGCCGATATATCCGCGGCGACTGGTCCGGTCGCCTATGACCTGACGATTTCTGCTGTCACGGATGTGGGATTGTTCGCTCTTCGCGCCGCCATCGCCGAGCGCCTGGAGCGGCAAGTCAGCAGCCATAGTCTGGCGATCCCAAGCCGCAGGCGGCAAAGGGATTCGCTTACGGAATGTCTGGAGGCGATCGGGGCAGCGTTGGCCGACCCGTCAGCGGGACTTGACATTAGAGCCGAGAATCTTCGCATCGCGGGGAACGCCCTGGGCAGAATTACGGGACGCGTCGACGTCGACAATTTACTCGATATAATCTTTTCCGAGTTTTGCATCGGAAAATGATTCACGTGAAACATCTGAAAGCGTGTGAGAAGGCGAAATGACCATCTATCAATACGACGTCATCGTAATCGGAGGTGGTCATGCAGGTTGCGAAGCGGCCAGCGCAGCGGCTCGCCTCGGTGCTCGTACAGCTCTGGTGACGCATCGGCGAGACACGATCGGGGTCATGTCCTGCAACCCGGCGATTGGTGGCCTTGGCAAGGGTCACCTCGTGCGGGAGGTGGATGCGCTGGACGGCCTCATGGGTCGTGTGGCCGATGCTGCCGGCATCCAGTTTCGCATGCTCAATCGCAAGAAAGGCCCGGCGGTCCGCGGTCCACGGACCCAAGCCGATCGGAAGCTCTATCGAACCGCCATGCAGGCGGCAATAGAAGCTATTGATAATATTGACGTTATCGAAGGCGACGCCTTTGATCTTGATATATCAGAGAGTCGCGTCACCGGCGTCATAATGAAAGATAGCCGGATTCTGAACTCTGGCGCTGTGGTTCTTACGACGGGAACCTTCCTGCGCGGGCTTATTCATATCGGGGATAAGAAGATTCCGGCGGGCCGTGTCGGTGAAGATCCGTCTCTTGGTTTGTCTGGAACACTATCGCGCCTGGGGCTTCGGCTCGGCCGTCTTAAGACAGGTACGCCAGCGCGCCTTGACGGGAAAACGATCGATTGGGCATCGGTTGGCCGACAGGGCGCGGATGACGAGGTAACACCGTTCTCATTCATGACCGGTGCAATTACGAATCCTCAGATTGAATGTGGGGTAACCCGCACAACGACCGCCACACATAAACTCATTCAGGATAACCTGCATCGCTCGGCAATGTATTCCGGGCAGATCGAGGGCGTTGGACCGCGCTATTGCCCCTCGATCGAAGATAAGATCGTGAAGTTCGGCGAGCGGGATGGGCATCAAATCTTCCTTGAACCGGAAGGCTTGGACGATGACACTGTCTACCCGAATGGTATTTCGACGTCGCTGCCGGCAGAGGTGCAGGATGCTTTTATCCGGACCATACCAGGCCTTGAGAAGGCTTCCATCATCCAACCTGGCTATGCAATCGAATATGATCATGTCGATCCGCGCGAGCTGACGCCTTCTCTTGAAGTAAAGAGGATGCCGGGGCTTTATCTTGCCGGCCAGATCAACGGAACAACAGGCTACGAGGAGGCAGCGGCCCAAGGTCTCGTGGCGGGCCTCAATGCGGCACGCCACGCGGGCGGCCAAACGCCGGTCTACCTAAGCCGTACGAATTCTTACATCGGCGTCATGATTGACGATCTGACGTCGAGGGGTGTTGCCGAGCCTTATCGCATGTTCACCTCGCGTGCGGAATACCGCCTTTCTCTGCGCGCGGACAATGCCGATATGCGGCTTACTCCAATTGCGGACGAGATCGGCTGTCTGGGAGAGGCTCGTCGTGCCAAATTCCGCGAATATGAATGTGCTCTTGACGGTGCGCGAGAACAACTTAAGGCATTACACATCACGCCAAATGAGGCCCGTGAGTATGGGTTGAAGATTAATCTGGATGGGCAGAGGCGCTCTGCCTACGAGTTACTCGCGTATCCCGATTTCGACATGGCGCTGCTGTCAAATGTATGGCCCGAACTTCGGGCGTTTAGCAAGCCGATCGCAGAGGCCATAGAGATCGAAGCATCATATGCCGTTTATATGCGCCGGCAGTCTTCAGACATTGTCGATGTCCAACGCGACGAAAATCGACTCATCCCAGATGGTTTCGACTATTCGATGCTGCCTGGTCTTTCGAACGAACTCAAGCAGAAGCTTGGCAATCTGCGCCCGTTCAATGTCGCTCAAGCCGCAAAGATAGATGGCATGACGCCGGCCGCCATCTCTCTTCTGCTCGTTCATTTGCGAAGGTCAGAGGCTGCGCAGCGGTCGGTTGCCTAACACTTTTTGAGAGTCTTTCATGGAATTGAACGGTCAAAGTGTTTCACGTGAAACACAAGACAGACTGGAGCATTTCGTTGCTCTCTTTAACAAGTGGTCTAAATCCATCAACCTAGTCGCTCCCTCGACATTGAATGACGCGTGGCAAAGACACGTCGCCGACAGCGCTCAAATCTTTCAATTAGCTCCCGGCCCGAAGCGGTGGGTGGATATGGGCAGCGGCGGCGGATTTCCCGGCGTGATCACCGCCATCCTCATGGCCGAGCTTGCCGATGGGTGGGTTCACCTTCTTGAGAGCAACAACAAGAAAGCGTCTTTCCTCAGGCTGGCCCTTCGGGAAACAGGGGCACGCGGTTCTGTGCATTCGATCCGCATTGAGGATGGACCGGCTGTTGTCGCCTCCTGCGATGCTATATCCGCCCGCGCCCTCGCCGATCTCGATAAACTATGCGACCTTGCGGAACCTTGGATGCTTCGCAACAAAAATACGCGTGCATATTTCCATAAAGGCCGGGATTACGGCGTTGAAATTGCCAAGGCACGTGGTCGGTGGCGTTTTGATCTGCTAGAACATCGAAGCGTTGTCGAGCGAGATTCGGTCATACTTGAGATTTTCAATCTCCAACGCTTGGTTTAACAGTTCGGATGATGCGGCCATGGCCATTGAACGGAACCGGATTATTACAATAGCGAACCAAAAAGGCGGCGTTGGAAAGACGACAACTGCCATTAACCTGGCAACTGCCTTGGCTGCTATCGGCGAACGAGTTTTGATCGTCGACTTGGATCCTCAGGGTAACGCGAGCACCGGCCTCGGGATTGACCGGAAAGACCGCAAACTCTCGTCTTATGATCTACTGATTGGCGAGGCCGGAGTGACTGAGGCGGCTATGCCGACCGCTGTGCCAAATCTTTCCATCGTACCATCGACCATGGATTTGCTTGGTGTCGAAATGGAGATCGCACAGCAGAGTGATCGGGTTTTCAAGCTGCGCAAGGCGCTCACAACTCAGCAAGCATTTGAATTTACATACATTTTGCTGGATTGCCCACCCTCTTTCAACCTTTTGACGATGAACGCGATGGCTGCGGCGCATTCCGTTTTGGTCCCGTTACAATGTGAGTTCTTTGCATTGGAGGGATTAAGCCAGCTCTTGGAGACGGTTGATCAAGTGCGGCGAACGGTAAATCCGCGTTTGGATATTCAGGGTATCGTGTTGACGATGTTCGATGCGCGAAACAATCTTGCCCAGCAGGTGGTAAGTGATGTTCGGTTGCACCTTGGGGACAAAGTTTACCATACGCTTATCCCGCGCAATGTCCGTGTTTCCGAAGCGCCCTCCTATGGCAAGCCTGCGATCCTTTATGACTTGAAATGCGCCGGTAGCCAGGCATATCTGCAGCTGGCCTCCGAGGTCATCCAGCGCGAGCGCCAGCGTCTCGCCGCTTAAGATTTAGTGAGTACCGCAAATGAATGACGATGTATCGAAGAGACGTTTAGGCCGCGGACTTGCTGCGCTGATCGGCGAAATGGATCAGCCGGTGCCGGTCGACGGCGCAAAGAGCAGCGTAAGTGCAGACCGTCTCATTCCGATCGAATTTGTCAGCAGGAATCCGCGCAATCCGCGTCGTTTTTTTGATGACAGCGAACTGCACGATCTCGCCAGCTCTATTCGTCAGCATGGCATCGTCCAGCCAATCGTTGCTCGTACGATTGCAACGAACCGATATGAAATAATAGCCGGCGAAAGAAGATGGCGGGCAGCCCAGCTCGCGGGCCTTGTCGAAATTCCGGTGATCATCCGCGATGTCGATGACAAGACGGCGCTCGAGATTGCCATTGTCGAGAATGTCCAACGATCAGACCTCAATCCCCTCGAAGAGGCGTTGGGTTACGAGCAGCTTATCGCGGAATACGGCTACACTCAAAATGATCTTGGTGAGATCATCGGCAAGAGCCGAAGCCATGTCGCAAATTCTCTGCGCCTGCTTAAGCTTCCCGAGCCTGTCCGCGACTTTCTTGCAGCCGGCAGTCTGTCGGCGGGGCATGCACGTGCACTGGTTTCAACATCCGATCCGACGGCCCTCGCCCGCACGATCGTCTCGAAGGGAATGTCCGTCCGAGACGCCGAAAAGCTTGCGCAGAACGATATCAAGGCCCAATCCGAGCCACAGCGTCCGTCTGCCCCACGCGATCAGAAAGATTCCGATACGTTGGCACTTGAGCGCACGCTCTCCGATACGCTGGGCCTCGATGTCACCATAAATCACAAGTCCGGCGGCGGCCAGATCCGCATTGCCTACAGGTCGTTGGAGCAGCTTGAAGAAATCTGCCGGCTCCTTGAGCGGCGGTAAGCCTAGCCCTTCCGCCTGCTTTGAAGAGTTGTAGAGAGCAATGTCTGCAACGCAATACTGTCCTCTAGGCTCTGACGCCTTCTTGTCTGCAAGATCGCCGATTGCAGCCTGTTTGTCTCACGGCGAATGGCGTCAGCATTCCAGGTGCGTAGCGCCTGTTCGATGATGGGTTTGCGCCGGAAATGCAGATGGCGGCCGAGCGTCTGCATGACCTGAGCTGTCTGAAGACGCTTTTCCTCCATTTCCGCGCGCATCGCGTCGAGAAGTTGGAACTGTTTCAGGCAGGCTTGGATGACGAGGAAGACAGCCGTCTTCGATGCCGAGATCTTCCGCATGGAATGCAGGAAATTGCCGGTGTTTCCGCTTAATATAGCGTCCACGGCGTCATCGACCGAAATAGCACTGGCGTCGCCGATAATCTCGCTCACATGATGCTCTTCGATCATCTCCATGCCGCGGCAGTAGAGGGCGAGCTTTCTGACCTCATTGCGTGAGGCGATGCGATCACCGCCGATCAGTTCGACTAAAGCCTGCCGTGCGACAGGCGTGATGCGCAGGCTTTCTGACGCCAACTCATTGTCGATCAAAGCATTCAAGGCGCGTGCATCATCTGGATAACAGGGGATCGCAACGATGCTACGTGTGCCTTCGGCAAGCTTGCGAAGAAGGGAGCCCTTCTTCAGATCTCCGGCTTCGACGATGATGGACGTTGCGTCGAGCGACTTTTGAGAAAGCTCGCCGAGGGCATCGACCAGGTATTTTTCATTTGCCGCGCCACGTATCCAAAGGAGTTTTTCACCACCGAATAACCCGATAGCGTCTGCCTCATCCAGCAGGCGCCCAGGGTCCTTCTGTAGGTCGCCGATGTCGAGTTTGATAAGCGAAAAAGCATCATCCAGCGCAACGCCGGTTTTCCCGGCTATTTGCCCAGCTCTCTCGGAAACCAGACCGCGATCCGGTCCATAGATGACGAACATGCGGTAGGCGGAAACCGAACGTTGAAGAAAGCCTTCAAACTCGTGAGATTTTATTTCCGCCACGTTCCTTTCCTCAGCGGCCGAGCGCGCCGGCGATATCGAGGCCCACGAGCTCGGCAGCCTCGCGCGCTGCACGGTTCTCAGCATCACGGATCGCGCGTTGCTTGGCAAACTGCTGGCTCGGGAAATCGACAAGCGCGGTGACATAGCGGTTACCCGACTTGATGACCCGGCCATCCGCTGTCGCCTGCAGCGTGTAATCAACGCTGACGGTCACGCGACCGGCACGCGACTCATCGGAGGTCTCGACGAGAAGCGCGTCGACGACATCGGACCGCACATGCAGCTCAACTTCGTAGGCCGGCTTGACAGGCTCGCCTGCGCCGTGCGTCGCAAGGAAGATCAGGCGGTTGCGAACCTCCTGTTCGACGCGAGTCGTTGCATCCGAAAAGCCAACGGAAGCGAGCTTGCCGGCAACTCCCGACGTTTCCGAGTACAGTGGACGAACCTGGCAGGCGGAAAGTAAGGCTGCAAACGCAAGGACGGCGGTGATTGCGGCGCCGCGTGCGAGCCTGGGAGCGATATCAAACGACAATGTTCACAATCCTTTGCGGAACCACAATAATTTTCTTCGGCGCCTGACCGTTCATCGCGCTGATGACGGCGTCGAGTTTCAAGACCGCCTGCGTTACTGCATTCTGATCTGCGTCTCGAGAAATTGTCAATTCGGCGCGCTTCTTACCGTTGATCTGGATCGGCAATACGATGTCGTTCTCCACGACCAGAGCTTCGTCATAGGCAGGCCAAGGGGTGCGTGCGAGCATCTCGCTGTTGCCAAGTGCTGCCCAGCATTCTTCGGCAAGATGCGGCGTCATCGGCGCAACGAGTTGAACCAAGATTTCCGCTGCGTCTCGAACTGCACCGCGATAGGCGACGTCACCCCCGCCTGTCGCTACTTTCGCCAACGGGCCAGACAAGGCATTCACGAGTTCATAGATGCGCGCGACCGCCTTATTGAACCAAAGCTTGTCATAGTCGTTCTGTACAGCCTTCAAAGTCTTGTGCGCAGCTTGGGAAATCGAAAGCCCCTCGCCATCCTTAGCCGGATTCGGCGATACGGTGACCAAGACTTCGGAGGCCTCGGAAATCAAACGCCAGAGGCGCTGTGTGAAGCGATGCGCCCCTTCGACACCTGCTTCCGACCAGATCACGTCACGATCTGGCGGTGAATCGGAGAGAACAAAAAACCGCGCCGTGTCAGCGCCGTAGGAAGCGATGATATCATCCGGATCGACGACGTTCTTCTTGGACTTTGACATCTTCTCGATTGATCCGATCGAGACTTCGTCTCCGCCCTCCAGCAGGAAAGCGCGGCGTTTGCCCTCGATCTCTTCGATACGGATGTCGGCAGGCGCCACCCATTCGCGGTTCATGCCGGCACCGCGGCTGTACGTCTCATGGACGACCATGCCCTGGGTAAAGAGACCTCTAAATGGTTCCTTGATGTCGACATGACCGGTCTCGCGCATCGCGCGGGTGAAGAAACGCGAGTAGAGCAGATGCAGAATAGCGTGCTCGACACCGCCGATATATTGATCGACGGGTAGCCAGCGATTTGCCGCAGCCGGATCTGTCGGTACACCTTCCCAAGGCGCTGTAAAGCGGGTGTAGTACCAGCTCGAATCGACGAAGGTGTCCATCGTGTCCGTTTCGCGCCGCGCGTCCTTGCCGCAGGTTGGGCAAGCGACATGCCGCCAGGTCGGGTGGCGGTCGAGCGGGTTGCCCGGCTGGTCGAAGGTAACATCTGCCGGGAGTTTCACGGGAAGGTCTCTTTTCGGGACGGGCACCACCCCACAGTCATCGCAATGAATGACCGGGATCGGGCAACCCCAATACCGCTGCCGCGAAATGCCCCAGTCGCGCAAACGGAAATTTACCTTGCGTTCACCCTGCGGCACGTTGCCGAGCATCGTGCTCGACAGGCGGTCGGCGACGAGGTTGAAGGCTTCGTCTGCCGTTTTGCCGTCGAGGAAGCGGGAGTTGATCATCATGCCGTCGCCATCGTAGGCGGTATCGCCGATCGTGAAGGTTGCAGCATCGCCGTCCTTTGGCATGACGACGGGGACAACGGGCAGACCATATTTGCGCGCGAAATCAAGGTCACGCTGATCGCCGGACGGGCAGCCGAAAATAGCGCCCGTGCCATAATCCATCAGCACGAAATTTGCGACATAGACCGGAAGTTCCCAAGACGAATCAAACGGATGCTTGACGCGGATACCGGTATCCATGCCTTTCTTCTCGGCCGTCTCAAGGGCTGCCAGCGACGTGCCGGCCCGGCGGCATTCCTCGCAGAAGGCTTCGATAGCCGGACTTTTCGCTGCAGCGTCCTTTGCCAACGGATGGTCGGCAGAGATTGCAAGGAAGGAAGCTCCGAAGAGCGTGTCCGGACGAGTGGTATAAACTGTCACCTCGGTTTCACCGGCAGGCGCCGTCTGCGGCACGATCTCCCAACGGATCAAAAGACCCTCGGAGCGGCCGATCCAGTTCTTCTGCATCAGTCGAACTTTCTCCGGCCACTGGTCGAGCGTGTCCAGTGCGTCAAGCAGATCCTGGCTGAAATCGGTTATCTTGAAGAACCACTGCGTGAGCTCCCGCTGCTCGACCAGTGCACCCGAACGCCAGCCACGGCCGTCTATGACCTGTTCGTTGGCAAGAACGGTGTTGTCGACCGGATCCCAATTGACCTTCGACTGCTTTCGGTAGACCAGGCCCTTCTCCAGGAAATCCAGGAAAAGATGCTGCTGATGCTGGTAGTATTCCACGTCGCAGGTGGCAAATTCCCGGGTCCAGTCGAGCGAAAGCCCCATGGCCTTCAACTGCGATTTCATCGAGTCGATATTCTGGTAAGTCCAGGATGCCGGGTGAACGCCGCGCTCCATGGCAGCGTTCTCCGCCGGCATACCGAAGGCATCCCAGCCCATCGGGTGAAGAACGTTGAAGCCCCGGGCCCGTTTGTAACGGGCCACGACGTCACCCATCGCATAGTTGCGCACATGGCCCATATGAATGCGGCCCGAAGGATAGGGAAACATTTCAAGTACATAGTATTTATCGCGCGGATCGGCGTTGTCGGTCTCAAAGACCTTCGCCTCGTTCCATTTTTGCTGCCAGCGGGGCTCGGCATCGCGCGGATTATAACGTTCGGTAGTCATGGTATTCGAATTTCCGAAAAATCAGGGGAGGTTGGTGGTGACCTTCACCATGAAACCGTCGTAGCGTCAAGTTTTGCGGGGCACTGCAAGCGCCAGATCCCTCGCAGCCAGAGTGCTTTTTGGGCGCGGGCTCTTGGCAAAAAGGTCACCCGCGGTTAGTGCATGCCATCGGTCATGTCGGGATAAGACAATGGAACTTCAAGAGCGGTTGAACGATGTTCGCTCGCGCATTGCGGCAGCGGAGCGTCAGTCCGGGCGTCCTGCCGGATCGGCTCAACTCGTTGCCGTGTCAAAGACCTTCGATGCGGAAGCCATTCGTCCCGCGATTGCGGCTGGTCAGCGCATTTTTGGCGAGAACCGCGTCCAGGAAAGCCAAGGCAAATGGCCCGAACTCAAGGCTGAAACCGCCGGCATCGAGTTGCATCTCATCGGGCCGCTGCAATCGAACAAGACGGCGGATGCCGTTGCCCTCTTTGATGTCATAGAGACTGTCGATCGTGAAAAGATTGCCCGCGCGATCGCGGGGGAAATGAAACGGCAAGGGAAGAGCCTTCGACTTTACGTCCAGGTCAACACGGGGCTGGAGCCGCAAAAGGCCGGTATTGCTCCCGCCGATACACCCGCGTTTGTCGATTTCTGCCGGAATGAGCTCGGTCTTTCGATCGAAGGCCTGATGTGCATTCCGCCAGCCGAGGAAAATCCCGGTCCGCATTTTGCGCTGCTGGCTAAGATCGCAGGAAGATGCGGGGTGGAAAAACTCTCCATGGGTATGTCCGGGGATTACGAAACGGCCGTGGCCCTCGGTGCGACGAGCGTGCGCGTCGGATCTGCTATTTTCGGCGCGCGTTAGTCGTTCTGCTTTCGTCGGGCTTCCGGTCCAGCCTCCCCTGTCCTAGATTGGCTACACGGTTTGCATGTCCTGGGGAGGAGCAGATGCAGAGCAGCTATCATCAGGTTTATGCGAGCTGGAGGAGCGATCCGGAAGCATTCTGGCGCGAAGCTTCAAAAGCAATCGACTGGTTCACGGAACCGCAGCAGATCTTCTCGCCATCAGAGGGCGTTTATGGCCGCTGGTTCGCCGACGGTGAGACCAACACCTGTTACAATTGCCTGGACCGTCATGTATCGGCAGGCCGCGCCACCGAAACAGCGGTTATCTTCGACAGCGCCATGAGCGGCGCAAAGGCGCGTTTCACATATGCCGAAGTGCTCGCCGAAGTGCAGGCGATCGCGGCGACCCTTCAAGCATTCGGCGTCGGCAAAGGTGATCGTGTCATCATCTACATGCCGATGGTGCCGGAAGCCATTTTCTCCATGCTTGCCTGCGCTCGCATCGGTGCCGTCCATTCCGTCGTTTTTGGAGGGTTTGCAGCCAACGAACTTGCAGCCCGCATCGATGATTCCGGTGCAAAGCTTGTGGTCACTGCCAGTTGCGGATTGGAGCCCGGCCGTGTCGTTGCTTATAAGCCGCTTGTTGATCAGGCCATCGCTGCTGCGAAATCAAAGCCGGCCCATTGCCTTATTCTACAAAGGCCGCAACTGACGGCCGAACTTATGCCGGGCCGGGATCATGATTTCCAAGAAACCGTAGCGCTTCACCGCGGCAAGAACATTCCCTGTGTCACCGTCAAAGCAACCGACCCGCTTTATATCCTCTATACATCCGGAACCACCGGTCAGCCGAAGGGTGTCGTCCGTGACAATGGCGGGCATATGGTTGCGCTGCACTGGTCAATGGCAAATATCTACGGAATGAAACCCGGCGAAGTTTTCTGGACCGCGTCCGATATCGGCTGGGTCGTCGGTCATTCCTATATCGTCTATGCGCCCCTGCTTGCGGGCGTGACCACTGTGATCTTCGAAGGCAAACCCGTCGGCACGCCGGATGCCGGTGCTTTCTGGCGCGTGGTTTGCGAATACGATGTGCGCGTTCTCTTCACCGCGCCAACCGCCTTTCGTGCAATTCGCCGGGAAGATGCCGACGGTGAGTTTGTGCGTCGCTATTCGAAACCGCATTTTCGAGCACTCTTTCTTGCGGGCGAGCGGGCCGATCCCGAAACTCTCAAATGGGCGGAGAAGATGCTTGGTGTGCCTGTCATTGATCATTGGTGGCAGACGGAAAGCGGGTGGCCGATTGCCGCCAATCCACTTGGGCTTGATAAGCTGCCGGTAAAGCACGGCTCGCCATCGGTGCCGATGCCCGGCTATGATATCCAAGTGCTTGATGATGGCGGACATCAGGTCCCGCCCGGCACGCTCGGCAACATCGTCGCCAAGCTGCCCTTGCCGCCGGGCTGCCTGCCGACACTCTGGAATGCCGACGAGCGTTTTCGCTCGACTTATCTCGAGGAGTTTCCGGAATACTATAAGACAGCGGATGCCGGTTATGTCGATGACGACGGCTACCTCTTCATCATGTCGCGCACAGACGACATCATCAACTGTGCAGGCCATCGGCTGTCGACGGGAGCGATGGAAGAGGTCTGCGCAAGGCATCCGGACGTCGCGGAATGCGCTGTCGTCGGTATTGCAGACCCGGTCAAGGGACAGGTGCCGTGCGGCTTCCTCGTGCTCAAGAAGAACGTGACAAGGGAGAAGGCGACGATCGAAGCTGAAGTCGTCAAACTGATTCGCGACCAGATCGGTCCGGTGGCCGCATTCAAGACGGCGATCGCCGTCGAACGGTTGCCGAAGACCCGCTCCGGCAAGATCCTGCGCGGCACAATGCAGAAGATCGCGGACGGCGAACCATGGAAAATGCCTGCGACGATCGATGATCCGGCAATTCTGCATGAAATCGCGGATGCCCTGCGCAGCAAGGGTTTTGGCTCGCTTCCAATGTAGGAAGTTACCTATTTGGTAAGATTCGTTGACGAGTTGTAACCGGCGTTGACGAGTTGTTAACCATGTTTTCGCTAGGTTCGGCTTACGGACACCTGTTGCAGGTGAGCATGAAGCACCGCCGCTCCCGGCCTTGGCCGGAATGCCCTTTCACCCAAGCGAATTGGACAAAAAGCGATGTCAAGCATCCTAACGAACACTGCCGCAATGGCGGCACTGCAAACCCTTCGCGGCGTCAACCAGAGCCTCAAGGAAACCCAGGACCACGTTTCGTCCGGCCTGCGTGTCGGCAAGGCGGCTGATAATGCCGCTTACTGGTCGATCGCAACGACCATGCGTTCCGACAACAAGGCGCTCTCGGCCGTTTCTGACGCCCTCGGCCTCGGTGCTGCAAAGGTCGACACTGCCTATGCCGCGATGGACAGCGCCATCGACATTGTTTCTGAAATCAAGGCCAAGCTGGTTGCCGCCAGTGAAGCGGGCGTCGACAAGGCCAAGATTCAGGAAGAAATCGACCAGCTTCAGGAACAACTCCTGAGTATTGCTCAGTCTGCCTCCTTCTCCGGCGAGAACTGGGTTGCTGGCGAGGGTACGAAGAGCGTCGTTTCGACCTTTGTTCGTGACGGCTCGAACGCTGTATCCGTCAAACAGACTGAATATATCCTCGATGACAGCTCCGTCGGAAACGTCCTGTTCGGCATGAGCGGCGGTTTGATCGAGACCTCCACGGGCATTATCGGCACCTCGAACGGTACGATCGGTTCTGTCTATAAGATGGACATCACCAATTTCACGACTTCTGACGTCGGCCTTGCGCTGACGGCTGTCGAATCCGCTCTGAAGGCGATGACCAGCGCCGGTGCACAGCTGGGCTCCATCTCCACTCGCATCCAACTGCAGGAAGATTTCGTCTCGGCTCTAAGCGACTCGATTGACTCGGGCATCGGTCGTCTCATCGATGCGGATATGGAAGAAGAATCTTCCAAGTTGACTGCTCTTCAGACGCAGCAGCAGCTGGCCATTCAGTCCCTGTCGATTGCGAACTCGGCATCGCAGAACATCCTGTCGCTCTTCCGCAGCTAAACTCTGGACTAGCCGAAAACAAACGACCCGCCGGAGCGATCCGGCGGGTCGTTTGTTTATGCAGACATGTCAGAAACGATCGTCTTCGTCTTCATCCTTGGAGGAAGACTTCAACGACTTGAGCTTGGCGAAGACGGCATCGGCATCGATTTCGCGTTCTTCCTCGCGCTCGAAACTCGGGCTCATGCGCTCGGTTTCCTGGGCGGGCTGCAGCGTGGCGCCGAGTTCGGCAGCGGTCGGCAGCGGTCGACCCTTGGATGCCTTTTCCACTTCCATATCGAGATCGATCTGGCTGCAGAGGCCGAGCGTGACCGGATCCATCGGCGCCAGGTTGGCCGAGTTCCAATGGGTGCGTTCGCGGATCTGTTCGATCGTCGATTTGGTCGTGCCGACGAGGCGCGAAATCTGCGCGTCTTTCAGCTCCGGATGATTGCGAACAAGCCAGAGGATGGCGTTCGGGCGGTCCTGACGCTTGGAAACAGGTGTGTAACGCGGGCCGCGTCGCTTGGATTCGGGAACGCGAACCTTCGGCTCCGAGAGCTTCAGTTTGTGGTTCGGGTTTGCTTCGGCGCGGGCGATTTCGTCGCGCGAAAGCTGTCCCGTTGAGATCGGATCCAGGCCCTTGATGCCCTGCGCTGCCTCGCCGTCGGCAATTGCTTTCACCTCGAGCGGATGCAGCTTGCAGAACTGGGCGATCTGATCGAAAGACAGGGCCGTATTGTCGACGAGCCAGATGGCGGTCGCCTTCGGCATGAGCAGTTGTTGAGCCATGGATATAGTCCTTCTGTCGTCCACGACGGTGTCGCGGTCCGTGGATATCACCATAATATCCGGGAAATATGGCGCTATATAACTGTAGTGACGCAGAATTGCAATTGATCAGGAATGAAATGACCTTTGTCTAATTGCCGGGTGCTTTTGACCTGCTATGAATGCCATGAAGCGTTCCGGCGATCGCCTTGCGCAGTTAGCCGCCGGTGCCCGTGTTGAGGAGGAGTCACATGTCGGAAAAGATCTATCCGGTTACGAAACCGGTGAAGAGCCATGCCCTAATCGATAAGGCCAAGTACGAGAAATGGTACGAGGAGAGCATCGAGAACCCGGATAAGTTCTGGGGCAAGCACGGCAAGCGGATTGACTGGTTCAAGCCTTATAAGAAGGTCAAGAATACGTCCTTTACCGGCAAGGTGTCGATCAAGTGGTTCGAAGACGGCCAGACGAACGTTTCCTATAACTGTATCGACCGCCACCTGAAAACGCACGGAAACCAGGTTGCCATCATCTTCGAAGGCGACAACCCTTATATCGACAAGAAGATCACCTACAACGAACTCTACGAGCATGTCTGCCGCATGGCGAACGTGTTGAAGAAGCACGGCGTCAAGAAGGGTGACCGCGTCACCATCTATATGCCGATGATACCCGAAGCGGCCTTTGCCATGCTCGCCTGCGCCCGCATCGGTGCCGTGCATTCTGTCGTCTTCGGCGGGTTCTCGCCGGAAGCGCTTGCTGGACGTATCGTCGACTGCGAATCGACATTCGTCATCACCTGCGACGAGGGCGTGCGCGGCGGCAAGCCGGTGCCGTTGAAGGACAATGCCGATACCGCGATCCACATCGCGGCCCGCCAGCATGTGACGGTCAGCAAGGTCCTCGTCGTGCGCCGGACCGGCGGCAAGACCGGCTGGGCTCACGGCCGCGATCTCTGGTACCATCAGGAAGCGGCAACGGTGAAGGCCGAGTGCCCGCCTGTGAAGATGAAGGCGGAGGATCCACTTTTCATCCTCTATACCTCGGGTTCAACCGGCAAGCCTAAAGGTGTATTACACACGACGGCCGGATATCTCGTTTACGCGTCGATGACGCATGAATACGTCTTCGACTACCACCATGGCGATATCTATTGGTGCACGGCTGATGTCGGCTGGGTGACCGGCCATTCCTACATTGTCTACGGTCCGCTGGCGAATTGCGCGACGACCCTGATGTTCGAAGGTGTACCGAACTTTCCGGACCAGGGCCGCTTCTGGGAGATCATCGACAAGCACAAGGTCAACATCTTCTACACTGCTCCGACAGCGCTCCGTTCGTTGATGGGTGCCGGCGACCATTTCGTGACCCGCTCCTCCCGCTCGTCCTTGCGCCTGCTCGGGACGGTCGGCGAGCCGATCAACCCGGAAGCCTGGGAGTGGTACCATCATGTCGTCGGCGATGGCCGTTGCCCGATCGTCGATACCTGGTGGCAGACCGAGACCGGCGGCATCCTGATTACGCCGCTGCCTGGTGCGATCGACCTGAAGCCGGGTTCAGCGACCGTACCGTTCTTCGGCGTGAAGCCGCAACTGGTCGACAATGAAGGCAAGGTGCTGGAAGGCACTGCTGATGGCAATCTCTGCATTACCGACAGTTGGCCTGGCCAGATGCGCACGGTCTATGGCGACCATGAGCGGTTCATCCAGACATATTTCTCCACGTATAAGGGCAAGTATTTCACCGGGGACGGCTGCCGCCGCGATGAGGACGGTTATTACTGGATCACCGGCCGCGTCGACGACGTGCTGAATGTTTCCGGTCACCGCCTCGGTACCGCCGAGGTAGAATCCGCGCTCGTTTCGCACAATCTGGTTTCGGAAGCCGCCGTCGTTGGCTACCCACATTCAATCAAGGGACAGGGCATCTATTGCTACGTCACGCTGATGGCCGGCCACGAAGGATCCGATGAGTTGCGCCAGCAGTTGGTGAAGCATGTTCGCGCGGAAATCGGCCCGATCGCATCTCCGGATAAGATCCAGTTTGCGCCTGGACTGCCGAAGACCCGTTCCGGAAAGATCATGCGCCGTATCTTGCGCAAGATTGCCGAAGACGATTTCGGCTCGCTTGGGGATACGTCCACGCTTGCCGATCCGGCAGTAGTCGAGGACCTCATCGCCAACAGGCAGAACAAGGTAACCGCCTGAAATCAAAGCGGCACCCGGAAAATCGGGAGCCGCTTTTCAGTTCGCGAAGGCAGAGATGGCGCGCGGCTTGCGTTTGCCGTCCTATTCACGGGCAGCGGCGACGGGCCTTCGATTTCGTCACTAGCCAACCCAACCCTGCGCCGGGAGCGTGAATAGCGCCATCAGGAGAATCGCGAGCACTTTTGCGATGAAGGAATAAATTCCGATCTGAGGAAGAGAATATTTATTTAAAAATCGATGGCGCGGCCGTTGATTTCATAGTCGCCGAACCTTGCGGGCTCGGCTCCTCCTCGTCCGCCGATCTCCGGCGGCAGCTTCAGAGGTTTCTGGATCCTGCGGCGTTCCTCGGCTTCGGCAAGCGCGCGTTTTGCGGCGGGTGACAGAACCTTGCGAGGCGGTTCTGCCCCTTCTACCACAGTGTTGTCTATATTATCGTTGTCCGCTGGCTGCAATTGCGTCTCCCGCCGGAAATATTGAAAATGGCTGGCGAATGACCAAATCATAGTGCGCTGGCGGCTCGATTAAAACCCTTTTGCCGCAGACGGGAGATGGAGACCTCGATGAACCTCGTTCGCACTGCCATGTTGCTTGCCTTCATGACGGCCTTGTTCATGTTTGTCGGATTCCTGATCGGCGGTCGCGGCGGGATGATGATTGCCTTCCTGATTGCTGCAGGCATGAATTTCTTTTCCTACTGGAATTCGGACCGCATGGTGCTCTCGGCTTACCGGGCGCAGCAGGTCGATGAGCGAAACGCGCCGGAATTCTTCCGCATCGTACGCGATCTTGCACGAAATGCCGGCTTGCCCATGCCGAAGGTCTATCTTTACGACAGTCCGCAGCCAAATGCCTTTGCTACCGGCCGCAATCCGGAGAATGCTGCCGTCGCGGCCTCGACGGGGCTGCTCAGCGCGCTCTCGCCGGAAGAGGTGGCGGGTGTGATGGCGCATGAACTGGCGCATATCCAGAACCGCGACACACTAACGATGACGATCACGGCGACGCTCGCTGGCGCGATCTCCATGCTTGGCAACTTCGCCTTCTTCTTTGGCGGCAGCCGCGAGAATAACAGTAATCCGTTCGGCTTCGTGGGCGTGCTTCTGGCGATGATTGTAGCGCCGCTTGCCGCTATGCTGGTGCAGATGGCAATCAGCCGGACGCGTGAATATTCCGCTGACCGGCGCGGCGCCGAAATCTGCGGCGACCCGCTCTGGCTTGCGTCCGCGCTCGGCAAGATTGCCCGGGGTGCCGCGCATATCCCGAATTATGATGCCGAGCGCAATCCCGCGACGGCGCATATGTTCATCATCAATCCTCTCTCCGGGGAACGGATGGATAATCTGTTTTCGACGCATCCAAATACGGAAAACCGTATTGCGGCACTTCAGGAAATGGCAGGGAGCGGTATGAATGGCTCGACGGCAACGGTTCGTACTGCTAATCCGTCGCGCAAGTCGCGCTCGGTTCCGAATACGGGTATTGGCCGCGGTGGTTCTCAACCGCCAAAAGGTCCCTGGTCTTGAATTCAGACGGCAGAAATAAGCCATTCCATAAGAAGAAGCCACCTGCAGAGCGTCCGGCCGCAAAGCCGGGTCTGCAGGCGCGAGCGGCCGCAGCGAAGATTCTCGCTGCCGTCATCGACCGCAAACTGCCGTTAGATGGTGCGTTGGATCATGAACACGGAAACCCGGCATATAAGGCTCTTGGGGAAGGAGACCGTGCGCTGGTTCGGGCCATCCTGAACACCGCGCTGCGTTACCTGCCCCGCATCGACGGGGCGATTGCCTCTTTACTGGATTCACCGTTGCCGGAAGGCGCGCGTGCACTTCATCATGTGCTTGTGGTTGGAGCAGCGCAGATCCTCTATCTCGACGTTCCCGATCATTCGGCTGTCGATCTTGCCGTCGAGCAGGCAAATCAGGATCCCCGCAATCGCCGCTTTGCAAAGCTGGTGAATGCGATCCTACGACGTCTTAGCCGTGAGAAGGAACAGGTACTCGAAGATGCCGCGAAGATTTCGCCGATGCCGGCATGGTTTATCGAACGGCTTAAACAGGCCTATGGGAAAGAGGCCGCCGCGGCGATCGCCCAATCCCAGCTCGAGCCGGCTGCAATTGATCTTACCGTGAAATCCGATGCAGCCGGCTGGGCGGCTAGGCTGAATGGGAAAGTCCTGCCGACAGGCGGCGTGCGTCTTGCGGCCTTTGACGGCGCGATTCCCTCCCTTGAAGGTTTCGATCAGGGCGAATGGTGGGTGCAGGACGCCGCGGCAAGCATTCCGGCCAAGCTCTTTGGCGACCTGTCCGGCAAACGTGTCGCCGATCTCTGCGCCGCACCTGGCGGCAAGACGGCACAGCTCATTCTCGCCGGAGGTAACGTCACTGCGATCGATCAATCCGAAAGCCGTCTGAAGCGCCTGCGCGCGAATCTCGAGCGCCTTGCCCTCGATGCGGAAACGCTTGCGACAGACCTTCTGAAGTTTGAGCCGGCAGAGCCGTTTGACGCTATCCTGCTCGATGCGCCCTGCTCCTCGACGGGTACGACGCGCCGTCATCCGGATGTTCTCTGGACGAAGGGTCCGGAGGACATTGCAAGGCTCGCCGGCCTGCAGGAACGGCTGCTTCGCCATGCGCTGACGCTCCTGAGGCCTGGCGGCACGCTTGTTTTTTCAAATTGCTCGCTGGATCCCGTCGAGGGAGAGGACGTTGTCAGCCGCATTTTGGTGGACACGCCGACCATCGAGCGCGTCCGGATCGACGCTGCTCGATGGCCCGGATTGGAAATGGCGATCACTCCGCTTGGCGAATTCCGGACGACCCCTGCCATGCTGCGCATGCACGAAACGGTCGCTTCGGGGCTTGACGGTTTTTACGCCGCAGTGTTGCGGCGTGTTGCTTGATTGTATCCAGGCGAGATCGGGACTGCCCTTCAGCCCTCGCCCGAGATGGAAATACGTGTCTCGGTCGTAAATGAAGAGGCTCCGGAGAGGTTCCGGCAGGCCGCCAGCCCCGTGACTAACGAAACCCAGCGGCAGTTTCCCGAGGCCGTACGACGGCCCTGTTCCCACGCCATACCCTGCGTCGGTTGTAACGTTTCTGCAAAACGCTACAACGTTTCCGGCTGGCTCGACGTCCGCCTCTAGTGTCTCCGGACGGTCCCTCTACGACATCCCACGTTGGTCCCTATCCCCTCGCCGGTTATACTGTTTTTGAGAAACAGTTTAACGCCGGAGATGGGGCGGCGACAGGGACAGGAGCTGGGACTGATGGGACAGACCGCTGAAGAGGACCTGCAACCGATCCGCTCCCTCGGTGGCGACCAGGCCGCCGTCGATGCGGCCATCGCCCGCAACATACTCCACGAAGAACTCGGGCAATTCGAGGGTCGCTCACGGTCTACAATCTCGACGACGCCACTCGGGATCGCCTGATCGCTCATGCGAGGCAGGAGTACGTCTTTTCTATATTTCGTTTTGCAAATTAATGCAGTCTTACCGCTGAAACCGGCCCTTATTCACCTATTCTTAATCATGAGGGTCAATAGACAATAGAATATGCAGTCCGGCCGGCGGTTTTCGAGTTTGTATGTTCGGGAGGCTTGGCGCCGCGTGTTGCGGCGCATTGCGCTGCTGCGTCTGCGCCTTTTCCGCCAAACGATCCAAGTGCCCGAGCGGCTTATCGTCGCGCCGACCGATCTTCGTGCAATTGATTCTCACATAGCCGATGAGATCATGAATGGCCGTTTCGCTTTGGCGGGCCGCCTGCTGGAGACGAACGGCAAACCGCCCTTCGGCTTTACGCTTCCATCACGCGCCTTTGCCAACCGCCTGCATGGTTTCGGCTGGCTTCGTCATATGCGGGCCAATAAGAGCGACCGGGTTTCGGCCGTCGCCCGGGCGATCGTCGACAACTGGCTCTCGTTGCATGCTGGCCGCATGGAAGGCATTGCCTGGGAAATCGATGTCACTTCGCAGCGGGTGATCGCCTGGCTCTCGCATTCGCCGGTTGTGCTGCAGAATGCCGATCGTGGCTTTTATCGCCGTTTCTTGAAATCTTTGGCGTTTCAGGTTCGCTATCTGCGGCGCATGGCTGCTTTCGCACCTCCGGGGGAAGTTCTCTTCCGTCTGCGGATCGCCCTCGCCATGGCTTCGATCGCGATGCCAGCGCGGCAAGGTGTGCTGCGCAAGGCCGCCCAGGCGCTGGATAATGAATTCGATAGCCAGATTCTGCCCGACGGCGGGCATATATCCCGCAATCCACGGGCAGGCCTCGAGCTGCTTCTCGATCTCCTGCCGCTCCGCCAGACCTATGTGAATCTCGGTCACGACCTGCCGCAGAAGCTTATTTCCGGCATTGATCGCATGTATCCGGCACTGCGCTTTTTCCGGCACCAGAATGGCGATCTCGCGCTCTTCAACGGTGCAACATCGACGCTTGCCAACGAGCTGATGTCGGTTCTGCGTTATGACGAAACGGCGGGCCTGCCTTTCAAGGCAATGCCGCATTCGCGATATCAACGTCTCATGGCGGGAAATACCGTTTTGATCGCCGATACCGGCCCGCCGGCAGTGGGCCTCCTTTCGCGCACGGCGCATGCGGGCTGCCTTTCCTTTGAAATGTCGTCAGGCCGTCATCGCTTTATCGTCAACTCCGGTTCGCCGAAATTCGCCGGTCGCCGCTATGTGCAGATGGCGCGCACGACTGCGACGCATTCGACGGTGACGCTGAACGACACCTCATCCAGCCGTTTCTCGACCTCGGAATTTCTCGGTCATATCATGTCGGACTCGGTGAGGACCGTTAGCGTCGAGCGCGCCGAAACAGAAGACGGACGCGATGGCATCAAGGTCAGTCACGACGGCTATCTAAAGAATTTCGGCGTGCTCCATGAGCGCGAACTGACACTGAATGCTGCAGGCTCCATCGTCACTGGCCGTGATCGGCTGGTGCGGCAGGGCGAGCGCGTCAGCGACGAGCCCCTTCGTGCGGCAGCGCGCTTCCATATCCATCCGGCCATCAATGCGAAGCAGAGTGACCGCGAGTCCGTGTTGCTGACAGCGCCGGATGGCGAGAGCTGGCTCTTCTCGTCGCCGGGGAACGAAGTTCTGATCACTGAAGATATCTTTTTTGCTGACGCCTCCGGTATCTGCGGTTCCGACCAGATCGAGATCGACTTCGTTTTCGCCGAAAAGCCGGAAATTCGCTGGTTTTTGTCCCGCAAGAGCTAGTCGCTGTTTGCGCAGCGGCAGAGCTCGTGCTAACGCGGCGCCATTACCCTATACGTCCCTTGCCGGATGTCTCCTGAAGCCCGAACGGAGAAGGTTCATGGCCGTCACTTCCAAGAAAATCCCCGCCCCCGATAAGGTCAAAGTCAAAACCGCGCTGCTCTCCGTCTCCGACAAGGCGGGTATTGTCGAGCTTGCCCGCGCGCTTTCCGAGACGGGCGTACGCCTGCTTTCGACAGGCGGGACACACAAGGCCATTGCCGCCGCGGGGCTGGCGGTCACTGACGTTTCGCAGGTTACCGGCTTTCCGGAAATCATGGACGGTCGTGTGAAGACGCTGCACCCGAAGGTTCACGGTGGTCTCCTGGCAATCCGCGATGATGCTGAACATCAGGAAGCCATGAAGCTGCATGGCATCGAAGGTATCGATCTTGCCGTCATAAACCTCTATCCATTCGAAGACGTACGTGCTGCCGGCGGCGATTATCCGACGACAGTGGAGAATATCGATATCGGCGGTCCGGCAATGATCCGGGCCTCCGCCAAAAACCATGCTTACGTGACGATCCTGACCGATCCCGCGGACTATCCGGAACTGCTCGAACAGCTTTCGGCCGATGCCGGCCAGACAAGCTATGCGTTCCGCCAGCGTATGGCAGCCAAGGCCTATGCCCGCACGGCTGCCTATGACGGGATGATTTCCAACTGGTTCGCCGAAGCGCTCTCCATCGATACGCCGCGCCATCGGGTGATCGGCGGCGTTCTGAAGGAAGAGATGCGCTACGGCGAAAATCCACATCAGAAAGCGGCCTTCTATGTCACCGGCGAGAAGCGCCCCGGCGTTTCGACGGCGACGCTGCTGCAGGGTAAGCAGCTCTCTTATAACAATATCAACGATACTGATGCGGCCTACGAGCTCGTCGCTGAATTCCTGCCTGAAAAGGCACCCGCCTGTGCCATCATCAAGCATGCCAACCCCTGTGGCGTCGCAACGGGGCCGAGCCTTGTCGAAGCCTACAAGCGGGCGCTCGCCTGCGATTCCGTTTCTGCGTTCGGCGGCATTATCGCGCTTAACAGCACCCTTGATGCAGAGACGGCGGAGGAGATCATCAAGCTCTTCACCGAAGTGATCATCGCTCCGGACGTAACCGAAGAAGCCAAGGCGATCGTTGCGAAGAAACCTAACCTGCGCCTGCTTTCTGTCGGTGGTCTGCCCGATCCGCGTGCCGCTGGCCTGACAGCGAAAACGGTCTCCGGCGGGCTGCTGGTCCAGAGCCGTGACAACGGCATGATCGAGGATCTGGAGCTCAAGGTCGTCACCAAGCGCGCGCCGACGGCACAGGAACTGGAAGACATGAAATTTGCCTTCAAGGTCGGCAAGCACGTGAAATCGAATGCCGTCGTCTACGCCAAGGATGGCCAGACGGCCGGCATTGGCGCCGGCCAGATGAGCCGCGTCGATTCCGCCCGCATTGCCGCACTGAAAGCCGAGGAAGCCGCAAAGGCGCTCGGTTTACCCGCCCCGATGACACGCGGTTCTGCTGTTGCTTCGGAAGCCTTCCTGCCCTTTGCCGACGGCCTTCTGTCGATGATTGCTGCGGGTGCGACGGCAGTCATCCAGCCGGGTGGCTCGATGCGCGACCAAGAGGTGATTGACGCTGCCAACGAGCACGACGTCGCAATGGTATTCACCGGCATGCGCCATTTCCGCCATTGAGCTGACAGGACCCCGGCGCTCAGCCAGGGTTCAATTCAATCTTGCTTCCTGTCGGCCGGATAAGGTGTTGCGATGAGCAGGATCAATCCGCCTGCGAGGAAAAGGAGCAGCGTCGCCATGCCGAGACGCGCTGATCCGCTGGCGTAGGTCATCAGGGAGAAGAGGAGCGTTGCCATAAAGCTTGTGGCGCGGCCGGACAGCGCATAGATGCCAAAATAGCGCCCCGCCTCCTCCAGGCTGACGCTGCGCGCCAGATAAGAGCGCGACGAGGCTTGTACAGGACCGAAGGCGACGCCGATCAGCAGCCCGTACAGAATATAGGCCTTCTCCGCCGTCGTGCCGAAAAGCCCGCCGGCGTCCGCCGTTGACATCGGCAGCAGGCCGAAGAGCGTATAGCCCGGCCCCGTCGAAATGATCCCGAGCGTTGCGAGCAGCAGCAGCGTCAGGCTGATCAGGATCGTTGCCTTTGATCCGATGCGGTGATCAACGCGTCCGGCGATGACGCAGCCGAAAATCGCGACGACGTTGAGGATGATCCCATAAAGTCCGATTTCGATCGTCGCCCAACCGAACATGCCGGCGGCAAAGGTGCCGCCAAGGATCAGCAGCCCGTTGACGCCATCCTGATAGATCATTCGAGCAATCAGGAATTTCAGGATACCTCTTCGGAGCTTCAGCTCGTCGATCGTGTTCCCGAGCTGTCTGAAGCCTGAACGTACGGCAGCAGCGAACGGCAGCCCCTTCGCCGCATCCGGCGTGAAGAGGAACATCGGAATGATGAAGATGAGATACCAGACGGCGGAGATCGGGCCGGTAATGCGCGCATCCTCGCCGGTATGCGGATCAAGCCCGAACAACGGGTTGAGCCCGAACAGCGTCGTTCCCGTTTCCAGGCTCCCCGCAAGCAGCCCGACAACAGCGATCAGCACGATCATGCCGCCGAGGTAACCAAGTCCCCAGGCTGTGTTGGACAGCCTGCCAACCTCGTCTTTGCTCACAAGGCGTGGCATCATGGAATCATTGAAGACGATCGAGAATTCGGCAGCGATCGAGGCCAGGATCATGAACATCACCGGGTAGATAACCGGCGAGCCGGGTGCTGCAAACCAGAGACCGAAGAGGCTCGCAATTTTGATGACCGCAAAACAGGCTATCCAGGGTTTGCGGGCACCGGATTGATCAGCGATGGAGCCGAGGATTGGAGAGAGCAGGGCGATGATCACCGAAGAGATCGTCGCCGTGTTGCTCCACATCGCCTGTGCCGAAACCGGATCAGCCGTCAGGCGCGCGACGAAGTAGGGTCCGAAAATGAACGTGGTTACGACTGTGAAAAACGGCTGCGCCGCCCAATCGAAGAGCATCCAGCTCCAGATGCCCTTTTCCGACGCCTTTTGCGGCGCCGGCGTTCCCGTTCCGGTCCAGTCTATTCTGCTCACGCGTACACTCCCGCTTTCGCGGCGGACTGTGTCATCTCGCCCGGTCGCGCGCAAGATCGGTCAAAAGACCTGCGGCCACCGTGATGCGCGCAAGAGTTGGATCGCCGCTATCGCTGAGGTTTGACAGTTCTTCGGCGATGCGGTTGATCCTGATGCGATCGACTGCATGCCACGCCTGAACCGGCAGCTTTTCCTTGCCATGGTCGGACAGCGCCGAGATGACGATATCGCGGCGGGCGCTGGCAATTTGGTCGATGCTGCGCGCCAGCGCCAGGTTTTCATAATGATCCGAGGTGAGAATGCGGGCGCCGGCGGCCAGGAGCCTTCCGACGCGGAAGGTCTGCGATACGGCAAAATAGCTTTCGGCGGCACGTCCGAGTGCCTCGCCTGTACGTTCGGCTATCTGCATGATCTCCGGCACCAGCGCAAAGCTCGGCAGCCCGGCAATGTCAGCAGCTAATCTTTCCGGCAGCCCGGCATCGCGATACTCCACGGCGCGCGCTTCGAACTCTGCAGGGGCCTGCGCCGCGAAGGAGGGCTTCAATTTCTTCAATGCAGTTTGAAGCCGGCTAATGGTCTCAGCCACGCCGCCTTTTGCCATGCCGGTCTTCAGAAGCAAGCGAGTGAGGACGGTGAAGCTGTGGCCGATCTCTTCATAGACACGGTTCTGCATCTGGCCGGAAATCTTGCCGTCTAGCGCATCGGTCTCGGTCCAAAGCCTGGTCAGGTCGAAGCCATCGCGGGCGATAATTGCGGCACGGACGACTTCCGGCGCTGACGCGGCTGTCGCATCCATCATGCTCACTACAAAGCCTGGGCCGCCACGATTGATTGCCTCATTGGCAAGCAACGTCGCGATGATCTCGCGTTTCAGCCGGTGGGTTGCGATATCGGAGGCATTGGTTTTCTGCATCTTAGCCGGGAAGTAGTTTGAAAGGGTCGCCGCGAAATAAGTGTCGTCTGGAAGATCGCTGGCGGCAACGGCATCGAAAAGCACGATCTTGGCGTAAGAGAGCAACACGGCGATTTCCGGCCGCGTGAGCGGCTTGCCGGCAGCATAGCGCTCTGCAAGCGTTGCCTCATCGGGAAGCGTTTCCACTTTCCGGTTGAGCTGCTTGGCGCCTTCCAGCACGCTCATGAAGCGCGCAAGCTCAAGGCCATTGGCGGTTCCCTTACGTTCGGTCAGCGAAATCGCCAGTGATTGCAAATAGTTGTTGCGCAGAACGAGAGCCGCCACTTCGTCTGTCATCGACGAAAGCAGCTGATCGCGTTTTGCCCGTGTGAGCCGGCCGTCATGCATCGCCTTGGCGAGCGCGATCTTGATATTCACCTCGACATCCGAGGTGTTGACGCCCGCCGAATTGTCAATCGCATCGGAATTGCTTCGTCCGCCTTTCAGGCCATAAGCGATGCGGCCCTTTTGCGTGACGCCGAGGTTGGCGCCTTCGCCGATCACCTTCGCCCGCACCTCATCAGCCGTGATGCGGATCGGATCGTTCGAACGATCGCCCACTTCCGTATCGGTTTCCGACTGCGCCTTCACATAGGTGCCGATGCCGCCGAACCAGAGGAGATCTACCGGGCTCTTCAAGATTGCTGTGATGATCTCGAAGGGGGTTGCCACCGCCTTGTCGATGCCGATTGCCGCAACTGCTTCCGGGGTCAGCGTGACAGATTTCGACGCGCGTGAAATGATCATCGCGCCATTGGAAAGAACCGACTTGTCGAAGTCCTGCCAACTTGAACGGGGCAGGTTGAATAGCCGCTGCCGTTCGGCGAGCGTCTTTTCCATATCCGGATCGGGATCGATGAAGATATCACGATGGTCGAAAGCGGAAATGAGCTTGATCTTCGGGGAGAGCAGCATGCCGTTGCCGAAGACGTCGCCGGACATATCGCCGACACCGGCCACCGTAAATGGCGTCGTCTGGATGTCTATATCCATCTCGCGGAAATGACGCTTTACGGTTTCCCAGGCGCCGCGTGCGGTGATGCCCATTTTCTTGTGGTCGTAGCCGGCCGAGCCGCCTGACGCGAAGGCATCGTCGAGCCAGAAGCCCGCTTCCTGCGCCAACGCGTTGGCCGTGTCGGAGAAGGTTGCCGTTCCCTTGTCGGCGGCGACGACAAAATAGGGATCATCGCCATCAAGCCGCACCGTATTTGCCGGCGGCACGATATCAGTGCCGGAAATGTTGTCTGTGATCGAAAGCAGGGTGCGAATATAGGTCTTATAGGCTTCGCGGCCGGCACTGAAGATTTCATCGCGGCTGCCGCCTGCGGGCAGTCTCTTTGGATAGAAGCCGCCCTTGGCGCCGACCGGAACGATGACGGCGTTCTTCACTTGTTGCGCCTTTACGAGGCCAAGAACTTCCGTGCGATAGTCTTCGGCGCGATCCGACCAGCGCAGACCGCCGCGGGCAACCTTGCCAAAACGCAGATGCACGCCCTCGACTTCGACCCCGTAGACGAAGATTTCCCGGAAGGGCTTGGGGTCCGGCAGGCCGTCGACGAGATGCGGATCGAGCTTGAAGGCAAGCATCGCCTTCGGCGAGCCTTCGGCAGTGCGCTGGAAATAGTTGGTCCGCAGCGTCGCATCGACGACGTTGATGTAGCGGCGCAAGATACGGTCATCGTCAAGGCTCGGCACATTGGCGAGCGCCACCTCGATCGATCGATGCAGATCGGCGAGCTTTTTCATGCGCGCCTTTTCGCTAAGCTGCGGATCGAGTGCATCATAAAAGAGCCGGAAGATCGAAGCGGCGATCTCTGGGTATTTGTCGAGGGTCGTTGCGATGTAATCCTGCGAATAGGCGATACCCGCCTGGCGAAGATAACGCGCATAGGCCCGCAGGACATTCGTCTCGCGCGCGGAAAGCCCAGCCGAAAGGATCAGCCGGTTGAAACTGTCATTATCAATCGTGCCGTCGAAAGCGGAAACGAAGGCTTCTTCCAACGGGGCACCATAACGGCTGAGGTCAATTTCAGCGCCGCTGCGGGCTTCGAGTTCCATATCATGCAGCACGACGACGTTGACCGAGCCGTCGGCGGCTGGAACTTCGATGTCGAAAGTCCGCTCGCTCAGCACGTTGAAACCGAGATTTTCGAGAAGTGGCACGCGGCGTGAGAGTGGAAGCTGCTCGCCAGCATGGAAAATCTTGAGTGAGAAGATCCGGCCGCGTTCTGCATCATTGCGGTAATAGAATGCGATGCGTATCGGCTCGCCGGAGGCGCAATCGGTAATGTCCGGGAGATCGGTAACCGTTTCCTCCGGGGTGAAGGAATCCTGGAAGGCGTTGCTGACGCCGATCTTCGGCGCCTTTGGCCCCGCCAACGCTTCAAAGCGATCGTCCCAGCGGGCGGTAATGGCACGGATCGCTTCCTCGAGCTTCGGTTGCGGGATGCGCGGCGTTTTGCCACCGGACCGGCCGATGATGAAGTGTACGCGCGCAACCCGCCCTTCCGGGAAAGCCGGATAATAGGCGGAAACCCGGCCATCGTAGACAGTCTTCAAATAGGTGCCGATCTTTTCCCGAACGATGGAGTCGTATTCCTCACGCGGCACATAGACGATGACCGAGACGAAACGGTCGAAATGATCGATGCGCGGCAGAACGCGGACACGCGGGCGCTCAACAAGATCATTGATCTGTTCAGCGAAATTCGCGAGCAGCGTCGTGTCGATCTGGAAAAGATCGTCGCGCGGATAGGATTCCAAGGTGTTTTCCAGCATTCGGCCCGAATGGCTCATGGGATCGAAACCGAAATGATCTTTCACTTTGGCAACTTTGGAACGGATGAGCGGAATTTCCGACGCGGGGGACGTATAGGCCGTCGAGGTAAAAAGGCCGACGATACGCAGCTCGCCGGTGACGTTGCCATCCTTGTCGAATCGCTTCACGCCGACATAGTCCATATAGGCGCGGCGGTGGACGACTGATTTCCCATTCGCCTTGGTGACGATCAGAAAGTCCGGGCCGTCCAGGAAGGCCAGGATTTCCGGCGTCGTCGTTACGGCATCCTTGCCGGTGCGCAGCACCAATACATCTGGATTGGAAAGAATGCCGAGACCGGCGCCCTTGTGACGCTCGACTTTGACAGCATCGCCACCCTTGCCGGAATAGACATATTCGCGCATGCCGAGAAAGGTAAAGTTCTCGTCGCGCAGCCAGGCCAGGAAAGCCAGTGCCTCGTCGCGGTCGGCCTTCTTGCGGCCGGCATTGTAGCTGCCCAATTCGGCAATTACCGTGTCGAGCTTGGAGAGCATGGGTTTCCAGTCGGAAACGGCTTGGCGGACCTGCTCCAGCACGATCATGATGCGCTTCCGGAGGTCGCCGGATTGTGTCGCGGTCAACGGCGAAATGTGAAGTTGGATGTGGCTGACGCGTTTTGCCGGATCGCTCGGTTCCTCGGCGGAATAAAGTACCGGCGCCTTTCCATGCTCAACCACCAGGATTGGATGCACTGCCATGTAGAGATCGCGATAGGTACTCGTGACCTCGCTCATGACCGACTCGTAAAGGAACGGCATATTACGATCGGTAACCGTCAGGACCGAGACTGCAACGCCATCGGGTTCGACACCGGCCAGCGTTTCGATCGTAACGCGCGGAACCTTGCCGTCCCAGGTCGAGAGCTCCTTAGCAGAATGAACGGCGGAAAGCGCCAGCATCTCCGGCGTGTAGCGATCGAGGTCGTCGCCGCTCGCCCGGCCGAAGAGGATTTCCGGATCGAGATACTGTTCTTTGGTTGCAGCAGCGATCTTCTTCGCGCTTTCGATCAGCTTCTCCCGTCGCGGATTGTTTTTGGCAGCCATTGAAGACATTCCCCCGATTTGTGTGATTTGCCGCAAGTTAGCAGAAGAATTATCGAAAAAATCTCTAAAAGATGCCCCACTGAGGCAGTTTTTGTGCGTCTTTGACCCGGCTTCGGCAAAATTCCGAAAGATTCTCGATGAAAGGATGGGTCTTACGCACAGGCTGCCTACGCTTTACTGGCTCGTCGAGATTTCCACGCATCGATGAAGAATGGTTGACAGCTGCGCGGCAAAAAGACGATCAACAGCGCATCGAATTCGGGGTTTAAATCGTCATGCCGGATAATGGTGCTGCAGGAACGGTGATCGTCATCTCCAGCCATGTCATTCGCGGTTCGGTCGGCAATCGCGCCGCCGTCTTCGCGCTTGAGACGCTCGGCCATCAGGTCTGGGCGCTGCCGACGATCGTTCTGCCCTGGCATCCCGGTCATGGCCGTTCGACCCGGCTCACTTTTGCGGAAGCCGATTTTGATGCTGCCATCGACGATCTCATCCGTGCACCGTGGGTTGGAGAAGTGAAGGCGGTTTTGTCTGGCTATTTCGGAAACGCTGCTCAGGCTCGTTCCGTTGCCCGCCTGGTCAGCGCATTACGTGAAAAAAGTCCGGAGCTGCTTTACGTCTGCGATCCGGTGATGGGGGATCTGGGGGGCCTCTATGTGCCCGAAGCGACGGCGAAGGCGATCCGCGACTACCTGATTCCGCTTGCTTCTCTGGCAACGCCCAACCGCTATGAATTGGCCTGGATGGTTGGCGCAGCGTTGGAGGACAACACAGCCGTCATGGAAGCTGCTTTGTCACTCGGCCCCTCACGCATGCTTGTCACTTCCGCTGTTGCGATGATGGCCGGCGGCACCGGAAATCTCTATCTCTCCGGCCGCCATGCCCTGCTTGCCGAGCATCGCGTTATCGACAATGCGCCGAATGGACTGGGCGACCTGCTGGCGGCTGTCTTCCTCTCACGGCTCCTTTCCGGGATGGACGACGAAAAAGCGTTGCAGCTTGCAACAGCCAGCGTCTATGAAGCGCTGGCGCGCGCGGTCAAGCGCGGCAGCGACGAGCTTACGCTCGCAAGCGACGCATCAAGCCTCTCGACGCCGATGGCCATGGTGCAGATGCGCCGCCTCATACACCCCGCCCAGAGGCGGAAAAGTTAGCCGCAGATGCCAGTTTGCGCATTTCGCATCTGCAGCTGTTGATCTTGCTGCGTCCGCGCGCTAATCGACAGTCATGCAGCGTTTTCCAAGTTCCCTTCTGGACGGCTACCGCAACTTCATGAACGGGCGTTACGCTGACGCCCGCGACCGCTATAAGATGCTGGCTGAAAACGGTCAGAACCCGAATACGCTGGTTATTGCCTGTTCGGACTCGCGCGCCGCACCCGAACTTATCTTTGACGCCGGCCCCGGTGAGCTTTTCGTCATCCGCAACGTTGCCAACATGGTGCCGCCTTACGAGCCGGACGGGCATTTCCACGCGACGTCTGCCGCCTTGGAATTCGCCGTACAGGTCTTGAAGGTTTCCGACATCGTCGTGATGGGTCACGGTCGCTGCGGGGGTATTCGCGCAGCACTTGATCCCAATGCCGAGCCGCTGTCATCCGGCGACTTCATCGGCCGCTGGATGTCGCTCGTCCGGCCTGCTGCGGAACAGATTCAGAGCAATGACGTAATGACCGCCGCTGAGCGTCAGACGGCGCTCGAGCGCGTCTCGATCCGCAACTCAATCAACAACCTGAGAAGTTTTCCGGATATCAAGGCGCTGGAAGAGGCAGGAGAGATTGCCCTGCATGGAGCCTGGTTCGATATTTCGACCGGCGAACTATGGGTGATGGACGCGGAAACGCGCGATTTTATCCGCCCGGAAGTATAAATCTTCGCGGGCGGAAGCTCACTGGCCGTCGATCTGCTGGCCGATATAAGCGATTGCCTGTTGATAGACCGTTGCGGCATTCCAGCCTGCGATTGCCAAAAAGTTCGCTTCGCCTGGCTGATAACCGGCGCCCGTCTGCCAACCGTGCCCTCTGAGGAAGTTTGCTGTCGAAGCCAGTGCATCAGCACGCGATCCGACCATGTCGATGCGACCGTCGCCGTCACCATCGGCGCCGAAACGGACAACACTGCGCGGCAGGAACTGCGTCTGGCCGATTTCGCCGTGCGCTGCGCCGCGGGCTTGCGGGTTCAGATAGCCTTCAGACACGAGCTGCAAAGCGGCATAAAGCTGGTCGGTGAAATAATCCGAGCGGCGGCAGTCGTAAGCGAGCGTCGAAACGGCAGACAGCGTGTGCTGATTGCCCATATAGCTGCCGAAGCCGGTCTCCATACCCCAAATCGCGATCAGCGGGCCTGCTGGAACGCCGTAGCGGCGCTCGATCGAGGCAAACAGCGCCTGATTGGAGCGCTTCATGCTTCTGCCGCGGGAGATGATCGTTGCACCGCCCCGCTTCTTCATGAAGGCGTCGAAGGACAGCTTAAAGCTCTTTTGACCGCGGTCGGCTGCGATTGTCGATTTATTATAGCTTACATTGGCAAAGGCTCGGTTCAGCACCGATGGGTTGATGCCACTGGCGGCCGCTTCCTGCTTGAAGTCGGTAACCCAGGCTTGGAAGCCCGCGCTGTTGTTGCCGCATTGGGCAGCCTTTGCCGCTGCCGGAACAGCGTGGAGTGCGCTCGCCACTGCGACGACCGCCACAAAGAATTTTGTCATGCTCATGAGAAACCCCATCTCGATCTGCATAAGCTTGGCGCCGCGCAAGAATGCCAGCAGCAGATAATTTTGTCACGATCACCTTTTCGGCGGGTCTTACAACCCTGATTGCCGTCTGCCGGTTTTCACAGGAAGCCCCGCATATCCAGCGATATGCGGGGCTGATAGCAAATTATGGTTAATTTTTGGTATCAGGCGGCCTTCTTGCGTGGCTTGATGAGGCCGCGGTTGATGAGGAGCTCAGCAATCTGGATTGCGTTCAAAGCGGCGCCCTTACGCAGGTTGTCTGACACCACCCATATGTTGAGGCCGTTCTCGACGGTCGCGTCTTCGCGGATACGCGAAATATAGGTCGCGTCTTCGCCGGCAGATTCGTAAGGCGTGATGTAGCCGCCGTTTTCATGCTTGTCGATAACGAGGCAGCCCGGAGCGTCACGCAGGATATCGCGCGCCTGATCTGCAGTGATCTCGTTCTCGAACTCGATATTGACCGATTCCGAATGGCCGATGAAGACCGGAACGCGAACTGCCGTGCAGGTGACCTTGATCTTCGGGTCGAGCATCTTCTTGGTCTCGGCCAGAACCTTCCACTCTTCCTTTGTGTAGCCATCTTCCATGAAGACGTCGATGTGGGGAATAACGTTGAAGGCGATGCGCTTCGTGAACATCTTGTTCTCGATCGGATCAGCGACGAAGACGGCGCGCGTCTGGTTGAAGAGCTCGTCCATGCCGTCCTTGCCTGCGCCGGAAACAGACTGGTAGGTCGAGACGACGACGCGCTTGATCTTGGCGAAATCATGCAGGGGCTTCAAAGCCACGACGAGTTGTGCGGTCGAGCAATTCGGGTTGGCGATGATGTTGCGCTTGGTGAACTGCGTTACGGCATCCGGGTTCACTTCCGGAACGATCAACGGCACGTCGGCGTCGTAGCGCCAGGCCGAGGAGTTGTCGATCACGACGCATCCCTGCTGGCCGATCTTCGGCGAGAACTTCTTGGACACCTCGCCACCCGCAGACATGAGGCAGATGTCGGTGTCGGAGAAATCGTAATTCTCGAGATTGGAAACCTTCAGCGTCCGGTCGCCGTAGGAGACTTCCGTTCCTTGCGAACGCGCGGAGGCGAGCGCCACGACTTCATCGGCGGGAAAGCCGCGCTCGGAAAGTATGTTGAGCATCTCCCGGCCCACATTTCCGGTCGCTCCCGCAACTGCAACTTTGAAACCCATTTCAAGCTCTCTTTCTCTTCTCTCCTCTTGTCTGGTGAGGGGGAAGGCGCGAAATGATCGCGGCTTCCTGTCCCCAGCCGGGCCGGGGAGAGAGCGGCAGGCCAGAGACGTCAGACGGTTTTCGTCGTCGTTTTGGCCCTGGTTTTGGAAGAAACCGGAACGGCAATATCCATCCCGGCACTTGGTGCCTGGTCACTGCATGCAGCAATGGCGTGTTCGTCGCGAACCATGGATATTCCTTTTCCGCCGTTGCTCATAAAAGGTTTTCCACAGGAGTCAAGGTTTTTGCGGCGTTGTCAGCCATGCAGCCGTGAGTCGGGCGAGATTTGATATCCAGCGACGCGCACGCTCAGATGCCTGCGACAATCTGCGCATGCGCGTTAGACTAAAGTCATAATCCCAAAGCCTCTCTCTTTCTCCGAATTCTTTTCTGTCACACTCCAGTCAGGCGAGTCGTGTCCAGGGGATACTTCGAGGAGAATTTGGGACGCGCCTCGTTTGCTCATCACTCTGTGGAGGACAGACCATGGCAAATGTCACAAGTTTCGAGGGCTCGAAAGCCGGCCCAATGACGAGCGAGGAGAAGAAGGTCATCTTCGCCTCGTCGCTCGGTACCGTTTTCGAGTGGTATGATTTCTATCTTTACGGTTCACTCGCCACCTATATCGGCGCTACCTTTTTCAGCCAGTACCCGGAAACGACACGAAACATTTTCGCCCTGCTCGCCTTTGCAGCGGGCTTCCTGGTGCGGCCCTTCGGCGCATTGGTCTTCGGCCGCCTCGGCGATCTGGTCGGCCGCAAATATACCTTCCTGATCACGATCCTGATCATGGGTCTGTCGACCTTCCTCGTCGGTATTCTTCCAGGGGCGGCATCGATCGGTATCGCGGCCCCCATCATCCTGGTCGGCCTTCGCCTGCTGCAGGGTCTGGCGCTCGGCGGTGAATATGGCGGTGCGGCGACCTATGTCGCCGAGCATGCGCCACATGGCCGACGTGGCTATTTCACCTCGTGGATCCAGACGACGGCAACACTCGGACTTTTCCTTTCGCTCCTGGTCATCCTGTTGGTGCAGTTCTGGCTCGGCAGCACTGCGTTTGCCGCCTGGGGCTGGCGAATTCCTTTCCTCGTCTCCGTCGTTCTCCTCGGTGTATCCGTCTGGATTCGTCTGAAGATGAACGAGTCACCAGCGTTCCAGAAGATGAAGGCCGAGGGCAAAGGTTCGAAGGCGCCGCTGACGGAAGCCTTTGGTCAATGGAAGAACGCCAAGGTCGCGTTGCTGGCGCTTCTCGGTGCCGTCATGGGCCAGGCCGTTGTCTGGTACTGCGGTCAGTTCTATGCACTGTTCTTCCTGCAGAACATCCTGAAGGTTGACGGACAGTCGGCGAACCTGATGGTCGCCGCGTCGCTGCTGCTAGGCACTGGCTTCTTCGTCTTCTTCGGTTGGCTCTCCGACAAGATCGGCCGCAAGCCGATCATCATGGCCGGCCTTCTGCTCGCCATGGTGACCTACTTCCCGCTGTTCAAGGCCATGACCAACTTCGCCAATCCCGCACTTGCCGAGTCACAGGCAACGGTCCGGGCGACAGTCACCGCGGCACCGGGCGATTGCAAGTTCCAGTTCAATCCGACGGGAACAGCGAAGTTCACCACTTCGTGTGATATCGCCACCGCGTTCCTGACAAAGAATTCGGTGCCTTATGATGTCGTCGCAGGTCCTGCTGGTTCGGCGGCCACGGTGAAGATCGCCAACGAGACGATCACCGGCTATGACGCGGCTGCCGCCGGCGATAAGGCAAAATCGCTCAATGCTGCCTTTGAAAAGGGCGTCAATATTGGTCTTCAGAATGCAGGCTATCCGCTGGTTCGGGCGGCCGCCAAGGTGCCGGACTCCAAGCTCGACGCCTTTATCGCTTCCAATCCGGAACTCAGCCTGAATGCGGAAGCGATCCGCGCCGGCGAAAAAGCCACCATGCCGGCCGACCAGCTCATCGCGGGCAAGCTGCTCACGGCGGACGAAGCCACCGGCGTCACCGACATGGCGGTCTATACAATCGCCAAAGGTGGAGCGTTCACGATGGTCGCCGATCCGGCAAGGGTCAATTGGGTGGGCGTCATCGCCGTGCTGACGGTCCTCGTCATCTATGTAACGATGGTCTATGGGCCGATCGCTGCCCTGCTGGTCGAGCTCTTCCCGACCCGTATCCGCTATACCGGCATGTCGTTGCCCTATCACATCGGTAACGGCTGGTTCGGTGGCCTGCTTCCGGCAACCGCCTTCGCGATGAGCGCCTTCGCAGGCGACATCTATTACGGCCTCTGGTACCCGATCGTCTTTGCGGGCATCACCTTAGTCATCGGTATGCTCTTCCTGCCGGAAACCAAGGACCGCGATATCCACGCGATGGATTGAGATAGATCGTCAAGCAGGAAAAACGACACCCGGCGCCTCAACAGCGCCGGGTTTTTTTATGCCTGGAGAAGCCGCTTCGGCACCCGCCACCGGTCCAGATCCGTCTTGAAGAGCAGTCCGAAGTGCGAACGCGGCCACGGCCGGCCAGGCGCGCGAGCCGTCTCGCGGGGGGAGGAAGCACGTTTCGAGAGAGCCTGGCGGGAGGAGAGGCGCCTACCAGCCGAACAGGCGGTCGAAGTCGAAATCGAGCGTCCCGTTGCCCGTCACCGCGCGGGTGATGGCCGTCGCCAGCGGAAACCGCGTCGCCGCGTCGTCGACCTGCCGGAGCAGGGCGTCCACGATCCTCGCTGTATCGATACCTTCGACGGTTTCGCCCGCCAGCTCGCCGCTCATCACATCCGGGACCGTACGGTTCCCGCCGAGCCCGTGGCCCAGCCGGCTGTTGCGGCCGCCACCGACGGTCACATGGAGATCGCCGAGCCCGGCGAGGTCGAAGGCGGTGGCGCGTACGCCGCCGATATATTCGCAGAGCGCGGCCATCTCCTGTGCGGCTTGGTTGAAGGCACCCGCCGTCGGGTTCTTTGACTGTCCGTCGGCTCGCGTCCGGTCGGGGTAACGCGTCTGCATTGCGCTGACACCGATGGCAAAGAAGTTCTTGAGCGCCGCGCAGGCCTCGACGCCGGTTGCGTCCTCGGCAATGGCAAGCCTGTAATAGGGTGTTCGCATCAGCCCGGCGGCAGTCTCCGCCGCCACGCGGTCGCGGCTGGCATAGATGCTCAGCGTCGGGAAGCGGTTTGACAGTTCCTTGGCGATGCAGGGCCCGCCGATGCCGATGAAGGAGGCGATATTCGGCACCAGGCCCGGCAGGGTTTCGGCATAGGTCACGATGCGGTCGCCCTGGCGGTCGAGCCCCTTGGTGACGAAGGCGACCGGTTTCCTCATTCGCAGCAGATCGTTGAGCCGCCGGACCGCCCAGTCGATGCCGGGGCTCGAGACGCCGATGATGACGAAATCGGCGGCGGCGGCATGCTCGGGTGTCACCTCCCGGTCATCGAGGATCGTCACCGTGTCGGCAAGCGGTTTGTCGAGCTTGGGATGCACGCCGCCCTTCTCCTTGAGACGGGTGATCACCTGCGTGTCGAGCGGGGTGCCGGCAAGCGTCACCGTATGGCCGTTGTCGCTTGCCGGGACGGCCAGTGCCGATCCCATGACACCCGCGCCGAGGATGAGGATAGTAGCCATGCTGTGTTCCTTTCGGTGTCTTCCACTTGCCCTGCGCCTATGCACCACGCAGGCCCGGCCTGCGCGAACCTTCCCCCCTCCAACAGAGAGGAGGTCCGCCTCCGGTCTTTCCTAACGCATCATCGCCGCGACATTGCCGCCATCGACGGTGATGACCGCGCCGGTGGATGTGCGGGCCTTGGCGAGATGCACGAAGGCTGCGGCGACATCCGCGCCGGTCACCTCGCGGCCGAGCATGTTGCCCCGCATATAGGCCTCGGGCGTCAGGCCGCGTGCCCTGGAGCGATCCTCGACCATCTTGTCGGTCATCAGGCCGGTGCGGATGCGGTCGGCGTTAACGGCGTTCGAGGTGATGCCCGAGGCACCATGCTCCACTGCATATTGTCGCATCAGCGCCATCAGCGCCGCCTTCGACGTGCCGTAGGGGCCGAAATCCGCGCCCGGATTCACCGCCTGCTTCGAGACGTTGAAGACGAGCGCGCCGCCGGTCTTCTGCTGTTCCATCACCCGCACGACCGCGCGGGCGATATAATGATGGCTCCAGAAATTCAGGTCGAACGCCTTGCGGAACGTCGCCTCGTCCACCGTCAGCAGGCTGCCCTGGAAGGCGGCGCCGGCATTCGAGATCAGGATGTCGACCCCGCCGAAATGCGCGGCGACCTTTGCCACTGCCGCATCGACCGCCGCGGGATCCGTGACGTCGCAGACGACGGGAAGCGCGCCGAGCGTCTTCGCGGTGGTGGTCAGCGCCTCTTCGGCTATGTCGAAGAGGGCCAGTTCCGCACCCTCTGCCTTCAGGGCTTCCGCCACGGCAAGGCCGAGGCCGCTGGCCGCACCGGTGACGATCGCCACCTGTCGCGTCAGCGGCTTCTCCTGCACCTTGGTCAGCTTCGCCTGCTCCAGAGACCAGTATTCGATGTCGAAAAGATCCGCCTCCGACAGCGCCTCGAAGGCTTCAATTCCCTCGGCATTGGTGATGACATTGATGGTGGCCTCCGCAACGTCGGCGGCGACGATGGCGTTCTTGCGGGCCGCACCCGCGGCAAACAGGCCGACACCGGCGACATAGAAGACCCGCGGCTTGGGGTCGAGCATCCGCTTGTGGCCGCCAACGCGGGCATTGTTGCGCTCGAAATATTCCTCGTAGTTGGCCTCGTAGGCGGCAACCGCCTGCCGGACCTTGACGGCCCAGTCGTCCAGCTTGGCGGCTTCGGGCGCCGGCAGGGCCACGCCGAAGCGTTTGATGTGGATGACATGTTCAGGCGTCGCATTGCCGCGGCGCACCAGGCTTTCGACCGTCTCCGCATTGCAGAAATCGAGGACCTTGTCTGTGGCGCGATGTTCGAGGACGAAGCGCCGGGGGGCGCCCTCGACGCCGGTATCGATGGCGAGCGCGCCGCGCAGGATCGGCGTGATCTCGGCTGCCGGGGCGAGCCTGGCCGGAACGGCGATGCTGCGGAACGGCTTCGACCGGCCCTTGGCGATCCGCTGTTCGGCCTGGTCGATCTTGGCGATCATGTCCTCATAGGCGACGCGCGGGTCATCCGACCAGGTGAAGATGCCATGCTTCAACAGGATCATCCCGTCGCCCTCCGGATTGGCCCGGAAGCCCGCATCGCAGGCCTTGGCCAGATCGAAGCCGGGCATGACATAGGGAACGATGATCGATTTGGGGAAGAGTTCGCGGACAATCTCCTCGCCATGCGGCTGGTTGGTCAGCGAGACGATCGCATTGGCGTGAGTGTGGTCGATATGCTTGAACGGCAGCAGCGCATGCAGGATCGCCTCGACCGAGGGGTTGGGGGCGGTCGGATCGAGGAGAAGCCGGCGCTGCAGCATGACCATGTCGTCGTCCGACAGGATCTCGAAGGCCACCATCGCCTTCAGCGGTTCGAGCCGGACGGCGGGCAGGCCCTGCGGCTCGATCGTGCCCATGTCCCAGCCGCTGCCCTTCACGCACAGCACATCGACCGTCGATCCGTCCATCTCAGCAAAGACGGTCTTCACCGATGTGTTGCCGCCGCCATGCAGCACCAGTTCGGGGTCCGAGCCGAGAAGCCGGGTCGTATAGGTGCGGATGGCGAGGTCGCGGTTGATGCCCCTAGCGACATAGGCGTCGACCACGGCGTGGAACTCGGTGTCTGACCAGCGCGATTTCATGGATATTCCTTTCCCTGGCCGCCGGGCAGCGCCGGTCCGGCTCAGCGTGTCGTCAAGAGGGAGAGCAAAGCCGCAGCGTTAGATGCGGACTTCGGTCCCGGCGTCGAAAACATGGACCTTGGAGGTCGGAACCGCGAAGCGGACGTCCGAGCCCTCGGCGAAGCGGGCAGCCTTGTCGACCACCGCGATGAAACGGCCGTCGGGGCCATCGCAGAACAGCTGAGCGTCGTGGCCGAGCCGCTCCAGCAACACCGACTTCGCCGCAAGCGGGCCGGCGCTGTCGACCAGAATATCCGTCGGCCGCAGGCCGATGATGACCTTCTGGCCGGGCTTTGCGGTGGTCGCGGGGTCGATCGGCACCCGTCCGGTCGCCGTGTCGACGGCAGGCACGCCATCTGCCACGACAACCGTTCCGGGGAGGAAATTGATCGCCGACGATCCGATGAAATCGGCAACATATTTACTGGCCGGCCGGTCGTAGACGTCGTCCGGTGAGCCGATCTGCTCGATCTTGCCGGCGCGCATGACGACGATCTTGTCGGCCATGGTCATCGCCTCGATCTGGTCGTGCGTGACATAGATGGTCGTCGTCTTCAGCCGGTTATGAAGCTGGCGGATCTCGGTGCGCATATGGGCGCGCAGTTTGGCATCGAGGTTCGACAAGGGTTCGTCGAAGAGAAACACGTGCGCCTCGCGAACCATGGCACGGCCCATGGCGACGCGCTGGCGCTGGCCGCCCGAAAGCTCCTTCGGGTAGCGGCCGAGATAGTCGGTGAGGTTCAGCGTCGCGGCGGCCCACTCCACCTTCTTCCGGATCTCGGCCGGCGGCACCTTGGCCACTTCCAGGCTGAAGGCGATGTTGTCGTAGACCTTCATCGTAGGGTAGAGCGCGTAGTTTTGAAACACCATCGCGATCGAGCGGTCGCGCGGATGGACGTCGTTGACCCGCTTCTCGCCGATCTTCAGGTCGCCCTCGCTGATACCCTCGAGCCCGGCCGTCATGCGCAGAAGGGTCGTCTTTCCACAGCCGGATGGCCCGAGCAGGACCACGAATTCATGGTCCTCGATCTTGAACGAGATGTCGCGCATGATCCTCACGGCACCGAAGGACTTTCCGATGCGCTGGTATTCCACGGTCGCCATAGGGCTCCACTCCATGTGTCGGGCGCCATGCTCCGCCGCTCGCGGCAGAGGCGGCCGATGTTTCAATAGGTCTGCCTTGTCGGCGTGATGACGATTTCCTGGACGATGGCACGCTGCGGCAGCTGGTAGGCATTAAGGATCAGGTCCGCTACGACGTCCGCTGAGATACCGCCGCCGATCGCCGCCTTGTTCGCCTTGTAGTTGGCAAGTGTCGTCTCGTCGCGCACGCCGTCGAGCACTTCAGTATCGATGATGCCCGGCGAGATGACGATGACGCGCACGTCATGCGGCGCCATATAGCCGCGCAGGCTTTCCGAGACGGCATGGACGAAGAATTTCGTGCCGCAATAGACGGTGTGATCCGGATAGACCTGCCGGCCGGCAATCGAGCTCATCATCATCAGCGTGCCGTGCTTGCGGGCGATCATGCCGTTCATCACCGCATGGACGCTGTTCATCACGCCCTTGGTGTTGATGTCGATCATCTCGTCCCAGTCTTCCGGTGGCTGCGTGGCGATGTCGCCCAGCCGCGCGACGCCAGCATTGGCAAACATCATGTCGACGGGGCCGTATTGCGCTTCCGCCTCCCGCACCGCCTCGACCAGCGCAGCGCGGTCGCGCACGTCGGCCTTCTTCAGCACCGCGTTCGGCAGCCCCAGCCCTTCCAGCCGATCGAGCCTGCGGGCGATTAGCAGCAGCGGATGGCCGGCCTTCGAAAAGGCCCGCGCGACCGCCTCGCCGATGCCCGAGCTCGCGCCTGTGATTGCGATCAACGGTTTGTCTGCCATGGTCTCCTCCGTTTCCGTCGTCTGGGAAAGATGTCGGATGGAGGGGGCGCCGCCTGGCAGCGCCCCCTCCTGTCTGACCCATCAGCCCTGCACGATCGTTTCGATCTGGGCGCCGATGTCGTCCATGGCTTCCTTCGACGAGCCGTAATTGCCGGCGAAGTACTTGCCGAGGCCGACCGGGATGGTGTCGGAGGAGATCTGCGCCCACTGCGGCAGATCCGGCTCGGACCCCATGTACTTGGCGATTGTCTCGCGCACGACCGGCAGGTGGCGCGTCGTGCCGGCGCCGACGCGGGCGTTGGCGACGACGCGCGGATCGTCATAGACGGAGGCGCGGGTCGGGCCCGTGCCGCCGCCGAGCGCGGTGATCAGCGCCTGGGTGTCGGCGCAGGTCGCCCACTGCATGAAGATCCAGGCGGCATGGGGGCTCTTCGAATAGCGCGACACGGCGAGCGAGGAACCGCCCTGGTGGCCGACGCCGGGGATTTCGCCGTAACCGCATTCCGAAGGCTTGCGCAGCGCGATCGGCTGCGGCGGGATGACGGCTTCGCAGAGGCCGGAGACCTTGGTCTGGCTGGCATCGTCGAAATAGGGGAAGAACTCGCCCCAGGAGAGCATGGATGCCGCAACGCCCTGCGCCACCGCCTGGCCCTGGCCGTCCCAGGTCCAGCCGTCGACGCCCGGAGGCATGGTGGCCTTCAGCTTGGTGTAGTAGTCGAGAGCGGCAATGCCGCGTTCGTCATTGCCGACGAACTTCTTGTCGGCGCTGAAGATCGAGCCGCCATTGCCCCAGAGCATCGAGGTCCACTCGCATTCCAGCGCATAGTGGCCGGACTTCATCTGGCCGGCATAACCGAAGGTCGTCGGGCCCATTTCCTTGGTGATCGTCGCCGAGTTGTTCAGCAGTTCCTCGAAGGTGGTCGGAGCCTTGAGGCCGAGCTTCTCGTAGATATCCTTGCGGTAGATCATGATGAAGATAGGGATGTCGTAGGGAACGCCGACCCAGCGATCCTCGTACTTGGAGATACCGTCGACGAGCGCCGGCAGGAAATCGTCGATATTGTAGTTCGGCATGGCGAGTTCGGCATTCGCCTCTATCTGCTCGCGCGGGTCGAAAACGTCCTTGCTGAACGAGGCCGACCAGCTCTGGTCGATATAGTAGAGGTCGTAGGTGCCGAGCGAGGAGGCGACGTCGAGCGTCAGCTTCTGCAGAACCTGCTCAAGCGGCAGGACTTCGATCTCGACCTTGATGCCGGTCGCTTCCTCGAAATACTGCTTCAGCTGAGAGTTGATCGCATTCGACGGCGGGGTCGATTCCGTCGCCAGCTTCAGCGTCGTGCCGGCGAAGGGTTTACCAACATCCTTGAGCCAGGCCATGACATCGGCCGACGGCTTCAGCTGTTCCTGGGCGACGGCCTTGTTCAGCATGAACGGGCGGTTGCCGAAGCCCATGCCGAGAGCCGTGGCGCCGAGGCCGAGCTTGCCGGCGACGCGCAGGAATTCGCGGCGGTCCATGCCGCCCCGGACGAAGCGGTCGGTGACCGCCGCCAGGTATGATTTTCTATCACGTTCGTTCATTGGTATTCCTCCTCCATATCCAACGCCGGAATTGGCACCGGGTATCTCTTCACACGACAGGCCAGCCCCCTCGGCCTGCCGGATTATTGCTTCAGCGAGCCCATCGTCAGGCCGCGCACGAGATGACGCTGAACCAGCAGAATGACGATGAAGGCCGGCACGATCGCGGCGGCGCCGAGCGCGGCCATGTTGCCCCAGGCGGTGCCGATTGATGTAACGAAGGTCGAGGACACGACGGGTACCGTCTTCAGGCCCGTCTGCGTCAGCGTCAGGACGAACAGGAACTCGGTCCACGAGAAGATGAAGCAGAGTACCGCGCTGGCGGCGATGCCGCCCTTGGCCATCGGCAGCACGATGCGGCGGAAGATCATCCAGCGCGAGGCGCCGTCGAGAAGCGCGCTCTCGTCGATCTCGGCGGGAATATCGTCGAAGAAGCTCTTCAGCAGCAGCACCGCGAGCGGCAGGTTCATCAGCCCGTGGATCAGGATGACGCCGATATAGGTATCGAGCAGGCTGAACTGCTTGAAGATGAAGAACATTGGGATGGCGACGGCGACAGGCGGCATCATGCGCGTCGAGAGCACCCAGTTGACGAATTCGTGCCTGCCGCGGAAATGCATGCGGGACAGCGAATAGGCCGCAAGCGTCGCGACGGTGATGGCGAGGACCGTCGACATCGAGGCGACGACGATCGAGTCCCACAGCCGCGGCGCCATGTAGAAATTGCCGCCGCCGGGCGTCACCGCGGCCTGCTGGCCGAAGGAGAAGCCGAGCGAGATGCCGAAGACCTGCTCGAAATTCTTCACGGTTGGCACGAAATCGACGATGATCGGCGGCCAGTTGAAGATGTCCTTGGCGTCGCGGAAGGCGACCGAGGTCCAGAAGTAGATCGGGAAGAAGAAGATCCCGACGACGACCCAGCCGGCAAGGGTGCGCAGCGCGCGGGCGGATTTGCTCTGTTGCATGTTACCACCTGACCTTTGCGATGCGGATGAAGAGGTTGGCCATCACCATGACGATGATGAGGCTGGTGAGGCTCAGCGTTGCGCCATAGCCCCATTTCAGAAAGGAGAAGGTCTGCTGCCAGGCATAGAGGCTGACCGTATAGGTCGCCGTACCGGGTCCTCCCGAAGTCATGACGAAGACGTAGTCGAAGACGCGGAACAGATCGATGCCGCGCAACAGCACCGCGACCGCGATGACCTTCGACATCATCGGAAGGGTCAGCCGGCGGAACATCTGGAAGGACGAGGCGCCGTCGATGCTCGCCGCTTCGTAGGGCTCCACGGGAAGGGCACGAAGGCCGGCCATGAAGATCAGAACCATGAAGGGCGTCCACTGCCAGATCTCGGCAATGAGAACCCCGGCCAATGCCAGCGACGAGGTGGCGAGGATCGGCGTCGACTTGTCGAGCAGGCCGAACTGGCCAAGCAGATAGGGCAGCACGCCGAATTGCGGGTCTTCCATCAGAAGGAACATCATGCCGGCAATCGCCGGCGGGATCACCAGCGTCATCGACAGGACGGCCCGCAGCACGCCGAAGCCCGGCAGCTCCGCATCGAGCAGCAGGGCGATCGCCATGCCGAGGATGATCTCGAGGGTGAGCGCCACGGCGAAATAGACGAAGGTGACCCCGAGCGCGCTCCAGAAGCGCGTGTCGTTCCAAAGCTGCACCCAGTTGGCGAAGCCGACGAATTTCAGCCCTCGGGTGGCTGGGGCGAATTCATGGAAGCTCAGCCAGATATTGTAGATCAGCGGATAGATGGTGAAGACCACCAGCAGCGCGATGAGCGGCAAGAGCCATGGCCATGGCGAATCCGAGATCGCGATGCGTTTGACCTGCACGATGGGCATTGCCTTCTTCCTCCCGGGTACAGCGGCGCATCCGCAGTCCAGCCGCGGGCGTCCCGTCCTCCTCGTCTTTCCTGAAGCGCCATCGGCGCTTCCTGTCTCTCCGCCACCCGCCCCGAAGGGACAGGTGGCGGAGCTTTGTTATTCCGGAGCCCGCCACTCCGCCGATGCGGAGGCGATCTCCCGTCGCTCCCGCATGTAGAGGTCGAGTGCCTCGATCTCAGCCGGGCTCATCCGCAGGCCCGATTTCGTCAGTCGCCAGACGATGTCGGCCGCCGTCCGGGTGTATTCCTGCGTCGTCAAAGCCGACTTCCGCCGCCGTGATGGAGCCGCCGAAATCGCGGCCAAGCTCGGGACGGCTCGTCGCCGTGCCGAGGATCGCGCGCACCTCGAGCCCGTAATGCCGGACCAGACGGCGTGCCTCGCGTTCGAAGCGCAGCGGCCAGATGAGCCGAGATCGGCCTGTTCGACGAGCAGCACCTTCAGCCCGCGCCCGGCTGCGTCGCCGCCGATGCCCGCGCCGTTGATGCCGCCGCCGATGATGGCGATGTCGTAGACCACGCCGCTCATGCCACTTCCCTTCGTGCCGCGAGGATATGGTTCGCCACCTCGACGAAGCCGTACCCGCCGCGCGCCGTCGTCACATAGGCGGGCGCCGCATCCATGCGGTTCCGGAGAGCCAGCACATTGGCGACACCGCAGGCATTCGGAAAGAAGCCGAACATCGGCGCGTCATTCGGACTGTCGCCGACGAAAACGATCCGCGACTTGTCAGCCTCCAGATCGACGCCGAGAATGTCGGCGGCAAAGCTGCGGCTCATCGTCAGCTTGTCATAGGCTCCGTACCAGCCGTTCACATGGATGGACGACACCTTGGCCACAGCACCCTCCTGCTCGAAGATGCGCTTGATCCGGTCCACCTCGCCATCGGCAAGCGGCGGCACATCCTCGCAGAAGTCGATGGCAAGATCGGCTTCACGGTAGAGCTGGTCGGCCGAGATCGCCGCACCCGGAACCTCGGCGAGGATACGCGTACGGACAGCTTCAAGCCTTTCGCGGTCCGCCGCCCGCTGGGCATCGTCGATGGCAAAGTTGCGGCGCATACGGCGGGTCTGCTGGTCATAGGAGAAATAGAAGGCGCCGTTCTCGCCGACGACGCCGGCCACCGGCCACATGCGGGCAATCATGTCGCACCAGCCGGCCGGGCGGCCGGTGATCGGCGCAACCGCAATGCCGGCCGCACTCAGGCGCTCCAGCGCGGCATAGGCAACGGCGGGCAGCCGGCCCTCATTCGTCAGCGTATCGTCGATATCGGCGAAGAGCACTTTGATCCGGGCTGCAACATCAAGCGGCATGGTGGCAATCGGGCGCATCCGCTCACGCCTCCCCGCCGGCGAAATCCTCGAGCATCCCGGTGTCCGCCGCGATATCGAGGAAGGAATAGCGGTTGCGCATCTCGCGGCTGTAGATCAGCGCCTCGCGATAGATCTCGACCGGCAGGCCGAGATCGGCGGCCGTCATCGGACCGCCGGCATCACGGAGCAACTGCTCCATCTCCGCAACCGGCAGGGCGAAGGCATTGAGCTCGGCGCGCAGCACCGGCCACAGCGTGGCCAGTTTCTCGTTGATCTCCGCCGCGCCGCGCGCGTCGAAGATCTTCGGCTGGATTTCCTGGTAGCACTGGGCGGCAACCTCCGCGCCCATGCGCCGCGCCATCGCCTGCGGAACGATCCGGCTCGGGCGGATCTGCGGCGGCGTCTCGCTGTCGAGGAAGATGCGCTGGAGGCGCGCCATGGAGAGCGTCGCGACGCCGACCTGCTGGCCGTGCAGCGTTCCGGGATGCTTGTCCCTGGCAAAGCAGTCGATGTAGTGCGACACCTGGTGCTCGCCCATCGAACCGTGGTTCGACATGCCGGTAAAGGAGATGCCGAGGCCGCAGAGCGCCAGCACACGGTGGAGATAGCCATTGGCGGCGATATCCCCCGTGGCGATGCCGGCAGCGCGCCGGTTCAGTTCGCGCTCGTCATCCTCCTGGATGATGTAGGGAACGGTCGAATAGAGCGTGCCGAGCAGGCGGTGTGACATCCACCAGTCGACCTGCGCGACGGAGCGGACGAGGCAATCGGCAAAGCCGGCGGCCGAAAGATAGGCAGGCGCTGCCGCCGTCACCCCGAGATCGATGAAGAAGCCCGACGGCGCATGCGAGGGCAGCGACACTTTCAGACCGTTTTCGAGCGTGATCGAGGCGGTGGTCGAGGTGTAGCCGTTCATCGATGCGGCCGTGCCGAAGACGGCATAGCGGCGGTTGGTACGGCCGGTGACGAATTTGCAGAGATCGTTGATCGTGCCGGAACCGACCGCAATGACAGCCTCGGACCGGGCGAGCTTTTCCGTCAGGTCATGGACCGCGGCCATGTCGGCGTGCGGATGATCGAGGATCACGGTGTCGACGGCCCCGAGGCTTTTCAGCGCCTTTTCCACCCGCGCCCCCATGGCGTCGAACGTCTGCGCGTCGGCAACGATCGTATAGCGCTCGCCAAGCTCCAGGCCGGCGACCAGATCGGCCTCGCGGCCCTGCAGGCTCTCGCCAATGACGATGGACTCATAGGGAACCGTGGCGCGCTCGCCGGTCTCCGGATTCGTCCATTTGCCGGCGACGATGTCGTCGATGAGCGTAGTCCAGCCACCCACAGGCGCGTTGCCGGGCATCTTCATCCTCCCTTGAACCGCTTCCTCGACGGCTCTAATCACGTGCTCAAGCGGCAACGAGGTCGCCTCCACATGCTGTCGGTAGCAAATGACAACACTCTCTGTCATTTGTCAATACATATGACAGACACGATTGACAAATGACACTGCACGCTGTCTGATACGAGCGAGGGAAGAGGACGGGATGGGACGGGAGAAGACCACACGCGAAATGAAGTCGGCGCGAGGCGTCGCCGAGACGGGGTCATCCTTGCCCACGGAGTTCGACGACGCGGTGATGTGGGCCGCCTGGCTCTACTACGCAGACCAAATGACGCAGAGCGAGATCGCCAAGCGCCTCGGCGTATCGCGCGCGACGATCGTCAACCATCTGCAGGAAGCCCGCGAGCGCGGCATCGTCTCGGTCAACATCAACCCGCAGGCGGGCGGGCGCACCAGCGTCGCGCGGGCGCTGATGCAGCGCTTCGGCCTGTCCGGCGTTTTCGTCATTCCGAACGGCGAGGAGGAGAGCGTCTCGCAGCGGCTGGGCGATGCCGGCGCGCGCGTTCTCGCGGACCAGATCGAGGATGGCGACATCATCGGCGTCGCCTGGGGCCGCACGGTGCTGGCGGCCGCCGACCAGATCTCGCTGACGCGGCCACTGTCCAATCTCACCGTGGTGCAGGTTTCGGGCAGCTCCACCGGCGAGCCGGATTTCTCGCCGGAACTCTGCACGTCGCTGCTGTCGAACCGCATTCACGCGCGCTGCGTCAACCTGCTCGCACCCGCCGTTCTGTCGACCCGCGAGCTCAAGGCGGCGCTGCTGGCAGAACCCGTGCTGAAGAAGCAGATGGATCTGGTCCATTCGACCCACCGTATCCTTTTCGGCGTCGGCGATCTCGGTCCGCGCAGCACGGTGCGCGCCTCCGGCATCGCCAGCCGGGAGGAAGTGGACGATTACATCGCCCGCGGCGCCGTCGCCGTCATCATCGGCCGCTTCATCGATGCGCATGGTGCGGCGGTGGGCGGGGACCACGACGAACGCATGGTGGGCATCACGCTCGACGAGCTTAAACAGGTGCCGAGCCGAATCTGCCTCGCCGGCGGGCGGGCCAAGGTCCCGGCGATCATCGCGACGCTGGGGGCCGGCTACGCCACCCATTTCGTCACCGACATTGCCACGGGAGAGGCCCTGCTGGCGGTCTAGCCTCCGTCAGGGAGAAGAGACTGTCGCACCGGCCGGGAGGACGCGCCGGGCGACAGGGAAAACAACGGCACGGCCCTTCGCCGCGGAGGAGATCAGGATGCAACCGGACGAACGCTATGTCATTGGCATGGATTCATCGACCCAATCGGTCAAGGCGATCGCCTGGACGGCCGATGGCACGCCGCGCGCCGAGTGCCGCGCCGCCCATGTAATTTCGACGCCCCATCCGCTGCATGCGGAGCAGGACGCCGAGGACTGGTGGACGGCCGCGGCCGCCGCGCTGTCGTCGCTCATGCAGAAGATCGATCCCGCCCGTGTCGACGGTATTGCGATTTCCAACCAGCGCGAGACGATGGTCCTGCTCGACGAGAACCGCAAGCCGCTGGCGCCGGCGACACTCTGGCTCGACCGGCGGGCGCAGGACGTCGTGCCTGTCCTGGCGCAGGAGCTCGGCGCCGAGCGGCTTCATGCGATTTCCGGCAAGCCGATCGACGTCATCCCCTGCGTCAACCGCCTGCGCTATTATCGCGAACACCAGCCGGAGCTCCTCGACCAGGCCGCCCAGATCCTCAGCGTGCATGATTTCCTGACGATGAAACTGACGGGAACGGCACAGGCGAGCTGGACCAGCGGCGACCCGTTCGGCATTCTCGACATCGAGAACAAGGTCTGGTCGCGCGAGATCCTCGACCATCTCGCCATTGCGCCGGAAAAGCTCCCCGCGCTCCACCGTCCCGGTACGAAGATCGGTCGCATCACGCCGGCGGCCGCAGCGGCAACGGGTCTCCTTCCCGGCACCCCGGTCTATGCCGGTGGCGGCGACGGCAATTGCGCCGGACTCGGCGTCAATGCGATCAGCCCCGGCGTCGTCTATCTCAATCTCGGCACGGCGGTGGTCGGCGGGTGCTGGTCGGCAACGCCGGCACTCAGCCGCTTCTGGCGCACACTCGTCTCGCCGGACGGGGACGGCTATCTCCTCGAAAGCTGCCAGCGCGGAGGCGCCTATTTCGTCAACTGGCTGATCGATACCTTCGCCGGCGGGCGCACCAATCCGGCGATTTTCGAGTCGCTGGAAGCGGAGGCGAGCGGCCTCGGCGTCGGCTCGGGCGGCGTGACCGCACTATCTTATCTCATGGGCTGCATGGACCCGCACTGGGACAAGAATGCCCGCGCCGGCTTCGTCGGGCTCGGGCCGGAAACCGGCATGGCTCACCTCTACCGCGCCGGCATGGAAGCCATCACGCTCGAATTCAACCGTTCGCTTGCTGAGATGCGCCGGACAGGCGTGATCGCGACGCGGATCTTCGTGATCGGCGGCGGCGCCGGCAGCCGGCTCTGGCGCCAGATGGTCGCCGATGCCAGCGGCCTGCCGGTCATCCGCAGCCTCTCGAACGAGGCCTCCGCGCTTGGCTCCGGCATGTCCGCAGCCGTCGGTGCGGGCTGGTATTCAGACTTCCACGCCGCCGCCAATGCGATGTCGCGCCTCGCCGAAGAGGTCGAACCCGACCCGACTGCCGCCGACGCCTGGGCGAGACTCTCGCATCGGCAGGCAAACCTCTATTATGCCGTGCGGGATCTGGATCTCGATCGGCAGCGGATGTGAGAAGGCTCAGCCGTGGTTTCGTTTTGTCCTGACTATCATCACAGCGGTCGCGCAACAGGAGTCCAGTATGTCACGCCCTGTCGCATCCAGGCCGATGTTTAGCTAGCAGAAGGCAGTGACAGTTTTTTACGAGCAGATCCTCAGATAAGCTTGCTGAGCCGCGGCACAGGCCGGCCTTCGAGGTCGATGGCAAAGACCAGACCGAAGCGGGCAAAAAGGATTGAGAGAGCAAATGCGAGCCAGGCACCGAGTGCCAGGCCTGCTACGACATCGCTTGGATAGTGGACGCCGATGATGATGCGGGTTGCACCGAGCCAGAGCCCGATACCGATGAAAATGAGCCTGACGTGCGGAAAAAGGAGGATGAGTGCCACAAAGAGCGCGCCGATATTGGCCGCATGACCTGAGGGAAAGCTCTGATGCAGGAAATCCATGGTCAAGGGCGAGAAACTGAAAATGCCCTCCTGCTCATAGATAAGCGGCCGCGCCCGTCCGATCAGGAATTTCAAAGTGTTCGCGCAGATGCTGGCCAGGATCACCGACAGACCGACATAGGCTGTCATCTGGACGAAATAGACCATGCGGAATTTGCGGCGGACTTTCCAAAGCCGCCTTCGAACAGCGTAACCGGTGGCAAGAATGGTGCAAAGGCCGGCAAGGATCCATGCAAGGCGGCCGATATCCGTTACGTTGCCTGCGATCATTACTAAAGGAGGCGAAAGGCTTTCCGCCGCCTGTCCAAGCGGTCTGTCGAAGACAAAAAAGGCAATGGCGACCACATTGATTGCGGAAAGCGTGAATGCCTTCCAGGGAACTCTGCGATGGACCGTGCGCCGGGCGTCGTAGCGTGTGCCCAGATAAGATCGCCAGCCTCGTTTGTCATCGTCGGTATTGCTCATGCCATCCCTTCGTCGTTTCCATGGGACATAGGAACCGCAGCAGATGCGTTCAATAAAAAGCCCTCCATACTGATCGGTACGGAGGGCGGAAAAGCGGTTTCACGTGAGATATCAGGCAGAAAGCATCTTGAACTCGGCAAGGATCGCCTCGCCCATCTCAACAGTTCCAACCTTCTTTGCGCCTTCGGCCATGATGTCGGCCGTGCGAATACCCTTGTTGAGAACGTTGGCGATCGCCTTCTCAAGATTGTCGGCTTCCTTCACGAGGTTGAAGGAATAACGCAGGCACATGGCGAAGGAGGCGATCATGGCGATCGGGTTGGCGATGCCCTTACCGGCGATGTCGGGAGCCGAGCCGTGGACGGGCTCGTAGAGCGCTTTTCGTTTGCCTGTCTTGCCATCCGGCGCACCGAGAGAAGCGGACGGCAGCATGCCAAGCGAACCGGTCAGCATCGCCGCGACGTCGGAAAGCATGTCACCGAAAAGGTTATCGGTGACGATGACGTCGAACTGTTTCGGCTGGCGTACCAGCTGCATGCCGCCGGCATCGGCCAGCATATGCTCGAGCTGGACGTCGGAGTATTTCGCCTTGTGCGTCTCGGTAACAACCTGATTCCAGAGCACACCCGACTTCATGACGTTGCGTTTTTCCATGGAGCAGACGCGGTTTTGGCGGGTCCGCGCCATTTCGAAGGCGACGCCGGCGATGCGTTCGATTTCGTAAGTGTCGTAGACCTGCGTATCGATGCCACGCTTCTGGCCGTTGCCGAGATCGATGATCTCCTTCGGTTCGCCAAAATAGACCCCGCCCGTCAGCTCGCGGATGATGAGGATGTCGAGTCCTTCGACCAGGTCCGGCTTCAGCGAAGAGGCGGAGGCAAGCGCCGGATAGCAGATTGCCGGGCGCAGGTTTGCAAAGAGTTCCAAGTCCTTGCGCAAGCGCAGAAGGCCCGCTTCCGGGCGCACTTCATAAGGCACGCTGTCCCATTTAGGGCCGCCGACGGCCCCGAAGAGAACGGCGTCTGCTGCCAGCGCCTTTTTCATGTCGTCTTCGGAGATGGCCGCGCCATGCGCATCGTAGGCATTGCCGCCGACAAGGCCTTCATCGGTAACGAAGCCGGCATTCATCGCCTCGTTCATGTAAGCAATGATCTTGCGGACCTCGCCCATTGCCTCGGGACCGATGCCGTCGCCCGGCAGCAGGAAAAGATTGCGCGCTGTCATGAAACCCTCCGCGGAAAAACAAGCTGCGGCTTCTTAGACCCCGCCGGAAGCCATTTCAAGGAACAGAACGGCCGAATCGGTACGGTTTGTGGCTTCACGATGGTGACGCGTATCCCCCGTATTTTTCCAAGCAGCAAAGAAAAAGCCGGGTGGAAGCCCGGCTTGATCGCATGCTGTGTTTGGAAGACTAAGCTGCCCAGGGACGCGCCGCAGCATTCTTCTTCTCGAAGCTGTCGATCGCTTTGCCCTTTTCCAGCGTCAAGCCGATATCATCGAGGCCGTTCAGCAGGCAATGGCGCTTGAATTCGTCGAGGTCGAACTTGATCGAACCGCCGTCCGGGCCGGTGATTTCCAGGTTTTCGAGATCGACCGTCAGGACAGCATTGGAGCCGCGCGAAGCGTCGTCCATCAGCTTGTCGAGATCTTCCTGGCTGACTGTGATCGGCAGAATGCCGTTCTTGAAACAGTTGTTGTAGAAGATGTCCGCAAAACTTGTGGAGATAACGCAACGGATGCCGAAATCGAGAAGCGCCCACGGGGCATGCTCGCGCGAGGAGCCACAACCGAAATTACCGCCGGCAACGAGGATCTTGGCGTTGCGGTATGCCGGCTTGTTCAGCACGAAATCGGCATTTTCGGAACCATCCTCGTGGTAGCGGGCCTCGGCGAAGAGGCCCTTGCCGAGACCGGTGCGCTTGATGGTCTTCAGATAGTCCTTCGGAATGATCATGTCCGTGTCAATGTTGACGACAGGCAGGGGCGCTGCAACGCCGGTGAGCTTCACGAATTTATCCATGACCTAGGCTCCAAATTCAGCGGATGTACTTTCGTTGATCAGCATCTAGTCCAGTTTCCCGCCGAAATGAAGGAGAATCTTTCTGAATTGGCGGCCACACGGCGTTTCGCGCGGCCTGTCCATCGTCCATGTCCCGTTACTTGGACGTGTCGTTCAGCCCCCAGAGCACACCGAATGGATCGCGAAGCTGACCGTAGCGGTCGCCCCAGAACATTCGTTCGACCGGCATGACGACCTCGGCGCCGACAGACACGGCGCGCTCCCACCAGGAGTCGATGTCATCGACGATCAGCTGTATTGCGAAGCCTTCATGGCCTTTGAAGGGATGGCCGTATTCAGGATAGGCATCCGACAGCATGAGAGAGCTGCCATTGATATAAAGATGCACATGCATCGTCCGACCCTTCTCGTCGGCTGGCACGACATAGGCTTCTTCGGCGTTAAATGCCTTCTTGTAGAATTCCGCGGCCTTGAGCGCGCCGTCGACCGTCAGATAGGGCAGCAGGCCGTTTTTGACCGGGGGCATCTTGGCGGGGACGTTTTCGTTGCTATCCATGTTCTTCCTCCGTCTCTTGATTTTAAAGGTCCGGCATCACGGCCGACCGCTTCAAGGACGTAGGACTAGAACGGGAGCCGACAGCTCCATAAAGAATTTTTGTGAAGGGCTGAATGGCCGGTTGCGATCACAGATCGATTATCGTGCCGCGGCCGTCGTTCCAGATGCGCATTTCACGCTTTGCCTCAGCCTTGGCGCGGACGGGCGCCGGCTTCATCTTCATCGAAAGCGCACGGCCGACCATGAGGACGGTCAGGATACCGCCGATGGCGAGCGTCACCGAAACGGTGAGAGCAGCGAGCGCCACGAATACAGTGATCCCTGACAGCATGAGGAAGATGGAACGTATATTCTGCATGAGTTTAGACCTTTCTACGAAAGGAATGTGGTCCTTGGTTTTCCTCTCTGCAAGTCAAGCATGGCTTTTTGTTGTCTTGCCACTCTTCACAAAGCTTGGCACACATTCGTGATGAGCCAGAATTCGCCCGTCCGTTCCTTCAGTCTGCACCGTTCAGTGCTGAGCGTTCCCGCCATCAATCTCCGCGCGCTCGAAAAGACCCGTGCGCTCGATTGCGACGCCGTCATTTTCGACCTCGAAGATTCAGTGGCGTTCGAGAAGAAGGAAGAAGCGCGTGAACACCTGAAAACCTTCTTTTCGGGGAAACCACTCGAGAACAAGGAAAAGATCATCCGCATCAATGCGCTCTCGTCGAGTTTCGGCCATGCCGATATGGAACTGGTGCAGGCTCTCCGGCCGGATGCGGTGCTTTTGCCGAAGGTCGACGAACCGCAGGACGTCATGGCGGTGAGCGACCTTCTTGCCGACGCGGATGCGCCGGAGACCTTGCGTATCTGGGCGATGATCGAGACGCCGCGTGGCATCCTGAACGCTGCCGCAATCGCAGAAGCCGGCCGCACTTTGGGCTCGAGGCTCGATTGCTTCGTTATCGGATTGAACGATCTGCGCAAGGAGACCGGCGTTCTGCCGCAACCGGGCCGAAGCTATCTCGTACCGTGGCTGATGCAGGTCATCCTCGCCGTGCGGGCCTATGGTCTCGATGCGATCGACAGCGTTTTCAATGATTTCAAGGAAATGGATGCTTTCGAGGCCGAATGCGCGCATGGCCGAGCCATGGGCTTCGATGGCAAGATGCTGATCCATCCGGCGCAGATCGAGGCTGCCAACCGGCACTTCGCTCCCGACGCGGCTGCCATCCGGGAGGCGGACGAAATCATTGCGGCTTTCGCCGATCCTTCGGCCGAAGGTCTCAACGTCATCAATTTAAACGGCCGGATGATCGAGCGGCTGCATCTTGTCCAGGCGGAAAGCCTGGTCCATAAAGCCCGCCTGATTGCCGAACGCCAGACTGCTGAACGAAAGCCTTTATCATGAAGCTCTACCGCCTTTTGACCGGCCAGGACGACGCCGCGTTCTGTCATCGCGTAACCGATGCGCTCAACAAGGGCTGGTCGCTTCACGGTGTGCCGTCGCTGACCTTCAACGCTCAGACCGGCCAGGTGATTGCCGGCCAGGCGATCGTCAAAGAGGTCGAAGGCAAGGATTATCATCCGGAGATGAAACTCTCCGAACAATAGCTCAGCGGTCGGCAGCTTCCTCGACGCTGGCTTCAATCCGCTCCATGTCGTCATCGCTCAGGCCGAAATGGTGACCGATCTCATGGATGAGGACGTGGGTGATGATGTCTCCAAGCGTTTCTTCGTTTTCCGCCCAATAATCCAGAATGGGACGTCGGTAGAGGCGGATACGATTGGGCATCTCGCCGGTCTCGAGCGTGAAACGCTCGGAAATGCCCCTGCCTTCAAAGAGTCCAAGCAGATCGAACGGCGTTTCCAGCGCCATGTCCTCGAAGACGTCATCGTCCGGAAAATCTTCGATTTCGATGGTCAGATTGTCGGTGAGCGACCGGAACTCATCCGGCAAATGGCTATAGGCTTCCATCGCCAGGGACTCGAATGTGCTGAGCGTTGGAGCATGGCGGTCCCGCCAATCCTCGCTCTGGTTTATGCGGGCCATGAAAAATCCCTTCCTTTGGCGCCCATATAGAACCTTTGTGGAGGATTTTCGAGTGTGGAATCAAAGGCAGGAATAAATTCACAAGAATTGGCTGTTGACTCTTCTAGCAAGCTCTGGAATCCATAAGAACATAACAGGAACAATCTGACTTTGGAGTGAACGTCATGGCGCAGACGGCCGTGGCGCGCGAGCAGCTTTTTGCGCTCCGCGAAACCATCGCGAAACTTGAAGGCAAGCCTGCGCCGGCGCTTGCGGCGGCGGCGCAGGAGGCTTTTGCGACTGGTGACGATACCTATTCGAAATCCGCAAAAACGCCCCCGCGCCTGTCTTTCGGCATTCCAATTCTCGACGAGGCACTTGAAGGCGGTCTGCCGCTTAACGGCATTACCGAAGTCCGCTCTCTGATGCTGAGGCAGGCAGGCGCCGCCAGCGGTTTCGTGCTGGCGCTTGCGGCTTTGCTGCAGCGACAGGAGACGGCGGATGGCATGCCGGTTCTCTGGATCGGCGACAGGATATGCACGATGGAAGCAGGGCTTCCCTATGCTGTCGGCCTCAAGGATTTCGGATTGGAGCCGGAGCGCTTTCTCATTGCTTCGCCACACAAGTTGGAAGAGGCGCTATGGCTTGCCGAAGCGGCTGTCGAAAGCGGCATCTTCCCCGCCACGATCCTGGAGGTACGCGGCAATCCCGCTCATTTCGGCCTGACGGAAAGCCGGCGATTGAGCTTGCGGGCAAAGGCTTCCGGCCGTCCGCTTTTTCTGTTGCGGCAGGGCGGCGAGGAGGAGGCGAGCAGCGCCTTGTTCCGGCTCCTTGCCGAACCCGCGCCGGTCAGTGCACGGCCTCTGCCGGATGGTTCGATGTTAGGCGGCAGCCTCGGCAATCCGGTTTTTCGTCTCATCCTGGAGAAGAGCCGCAACCCGGCTCCCGTCTCCTTTCTTCTGGAGTGGAATCCTTATGACCGCCGGTTTTTCCCCGTTAACCAACCAGAGCACACTCGCTTTCCAGGCGACCAGTCAGCGCATTCTGTCGCTCAGCTTTCCTCATCTTCCAACCGACAGAATCGCCCGCAAGAGGTGGGGGCTGTCCTGGCGTTCGGCCGGACGCCCTGACGCGCCGCCGATCGTCTGTTCTGGACGGTTCAACAATGCCATGCGCCTGACGGCACTCGATGAGGTGGCGGAACGGATTAAACTGAAGAAAAACCAAGGGGTAGCCGAAGCGCGCGCCATATTCCCCCTTCTGGATGTCATCGAGGAAGATCCCGCCGCCGATCGCCGGCTTCTCGAAGGCATCGCTGATTGGTGCGACCGTTATACGCCGCTGGTGGCGTTCGACGGCAAGGACGGCCTGTTTCTGGATATCACAGGCTGCGCCCATCTCTTTGGCGGCGAAAGGGCTATGCTCAAGGATATCCTTTCCCGGCTCTTCCATATGGGGCTCGATGTTTGCGGCGCGATCTCTTCGTCGCCGGGCCTCTCCTGGGCCGTTTCCCACTTCGGGAGTGGTGGCGTCATTGAAGCCGATGAGATGGAACATGTGCTGGCGCCGTTGCCGGTCGCGGCCCTTCGGCTGGAGGAAGAGACTGTCGAGGCACTGAAGAAGCTCGGGCTCAAATATATCGGCGACCTCCTGTGTGCCCCCCGCGCACCGTTGGCCCGCCGTTTCGGCGCGCAACTCCTGCCCAGGCTCGATCAGGCGCTGGGAGCGGAAGAGGAGCCGGTTTCCCCGCGGCGGCCCGTTGCCAGTCTTTCCGCGGAACGACGCCTCATCGAGCCGATTGGTACGGAAGAAGATATCCTCGCCGTCACCGGCCAGATTGCAGCATCACTGAAAGCATCGCTTGAGGCACGCGGCGCCGGCGGCCGTGCGTTCGAACTCGTGCTGTTTCGCGTCGACGGCAGGGTCTTCAGGATTCCCGTCGGGGCCTCACAGCCTCTCAGGGATCCGAAGCATATCGCTTCGCTGTTCTGCGAGCGTCTGCAGGCAATCCACGACGATCTCGATGCCGGCTACGGCTTTGAAATCCTGCGGCTGAATGTGCTGCGCCATGATCCATTCGATGCGGCACAGGGGGATTTCGAAGGAGGCCGACAGAAGGAGATGTCGCTTGCGACTTTCATCGACCGAGTCTCGGCCCGCCTCGGCACGGATTGCCTACAGAGATTTCAACTGCGCGAGAGCCACGTGCCGGAGCGGGCGGTGACTGCAATTCCCGCCATGGAAGGCCCTCCGGCACGCCGGAAGGCGGAGGTGGGAAATTCCTTTCCTTCACGGAGCGAGCGTCCCCTGCGGCTTTTTGCCCGGCCGGAGCGAATGGAGGCCCTGCTTGCCGAAGTGCCCGACGGCCCGCCGCAAGTCTTCCGCTGGCGGCGTATGCAGCATCGCGTGGCAACAAGCGAGGGACCGGAGCGGCTTGCCATGGAATGGTGGATCGATGGCGCGGATGCCGAGGCGCGCGATTATTTCCGCATCGAGGATGATGCGGGTCACCGTTTCTGGATCTATCGCGAAGGTTTTTACGGGCATGCACTTCCTCCACGGTGGTTCATGCATGGGATTTTCGCATGAGCACGGTGCCCGCATTTTTCGAGATCGGTGCGAGAACGAATTTCTCGTTTCTCGAAGGAGCCTCCAGCCCCGAGGAGATGGTTGTGCAGGCGGCTTGGCTGAAGCTCGGCGGACTCGGGATTGCGGACAAGAATTCGGTTGCCGGCGTCGTGCGGGCGCATGCGCAGGCGGAGGAGATCAGGAAAAAATTCGAGAGGAAGGAAGCTGGCCTTCTGGAAGAGGATGAGAAGGAGAGGAACATTCCCGATCCAATCCGCATCCAGCCAGGTGCACGTCTCGTCTTTTCGGATGGAACCCCGGATGTTCTTGCCTATCCACGGAACAGGAAGGGGTGGGCGCATCTTTGCCGCCTGCTGAGCGCCGGGAACCTGAAAGACGAGGCGGAGAAGGGGACCTGCATTCTTACGGAGACGGAGTTCATGGAATGGGGAGACGAGATGGTACTCGCTCTCGTTCCCGACCGGTCCGTCCTGGACGACGCTGCCGGACGGAAGGCGTTGGAAGACCGTCTGGAGCGGTTCCGGAAGCGATTCCGCAAAGCACTCCACATAGCGCTGGTGCCGGCCTATGACGGCCGCGACAGGCAGGCCTTCGCAGTGCTTGCCATGCTCGCGGCGCGCAACCGCATTCCGCTGATCGCGACCAATGAGCCCCTTTACCATCATCCTGAGCGTCGCCCCCTCTCCGATATCGTGATTGCGATCCGGGAGCATGTGCCGATTGCCGAAGCCGGTTTCCTCCTGGCGCCGAATGCCGAGCGCTACCTCAAGGGAACACGCGAAATGTTCCGTCTCTTCAGGGACTATCCCGATGCGATCGAAAATACGCGCACGTTCTTCTCCAGTCTCACCTTCTCGCTCAGCGAGTTGGAGCACAATTATCCGCCTGAAAACGATCCCGGCGAGACACCTTACGAAACGCTCGAACGGTTGACACGCGCGGGAGCGCAAAAACGCTATCCGGAGGGTATCCCCGAAAAGATCGCGGCGCAGATCGACTATGAACTCAACCTCATCCGCGAGAAAAAATACGCCTCCTATTTCCTGACCGTTCACAAGATCATCCAGCATGCCCGTTGTGAGCTGAAGATTCTTTGCCAGGGTCGAGGGTCGGCTGCGAACTCGGTCATCTGCTACTGCCTCGAAATAACGGAAGTCGATCCGGCCAAGAGCACGCTTCTCTTCGACCGGTTTATCTCGATGGACCGGGACGAGCCGCCGGACATCGACGTCGATTTCGAGCATGACAGGCGCGAGGAGGTCATCCAGTTCATCTATAAAAGATACGGCATAGAGCATGCCGGGCTAACGGCGGGAGTGACTACTTATCGAACGCGCTCGGCTGGCCGCGAAGTCGCCAAGGCCTTTGGGCTTTCGGAAGATGTTCAGTCGGCGATCAGTAGCCTCGTCTGGGGCTGGTCCGACGACAGTCTCTCGGAGCGCGATGCAAAGGCGGGCGGCCTCGACATTGGCGATCCGGTGACGAAGAATGTTCTCAGATATGCGTCCGAGCTTCTCGGGTTTCCGCGCCACCTCACCCAGCACGTCGGCGGATTTGTCATCACCCGGGACCGGCTCGACGAAGTCGTGCCCATCATGAAGACGGCGATGCCGGATCGCTACATGATCGAGTGGGACAAGGACGACCTCGACAACGTCAAGATCCTCAAGGTGGACGTCCTGGCGCTCGGCATGCTGACCTGCCTGCGGAAGGCCTTTTCGCTCCTTCAGCTTCATTACGACGTGAAGAAGACCCTCGCCGATCTCGGTAACAAGGAGCACGGGGACGAAGGCGAGCCCGTCTACGCCATGATGTGCCGGGCCGATACGCTGGGCGTCTTCCAGATCGAAAGCCGGGCGCAGATGAGCATGCTGCCGCGTCTTAAACCGAGGAAATTCTACGATCTCGTCATCGAGGTGGCGATCGTGCGGCCGGGACCAATCCAAGGCGACATGGTGCATCCTCACCTGAAACGCCGAGAACAGTGGAAAAACAACATCCCGATCGAATATCCCAACCCGGAGTTGGAAGCGGTCCTTGAAAGAACGCTCGGCGTTCCCCTGTTTCAGGAGCAAGCCATGCAGATTGCGATCACCGCCGCGGGTTTTGCACCCGCAGAAGCCGACCGGCTTCGGCGGGCAATGGCGACGTTCAAGAGAACAGGAACGATCGGCAATTTCGAGAAGCGGTTCATCGATGGAATGATTGCAAAGAACTACGCCCGTGAATTCGCGCAGCAATGCTTCAACCAGATCAAGGGTTTCGGCGAGTACGGCTTTCCGGAAAGCCACGCGGCTTCCTTCGCGCTGCTCGTTTACGCTTCATCCTGGATCAAGGCCTATTATCCCGATGTTTTCTGCGCGGCGATGCTGAACTCCCAGCCGATGGGGTTTTATGCGCCGGCGCAACTGGTCCGGGATGCGCGGGAGCACGGTGTGGAAATTCGTGCGGTCGATATCAACCGTTCGGATTGGGATTGCCTCTTGGAGGAAGCCCGTTTCGACAGGTCGAAAATCGATTTCCGGCACAAGGATATGTGCGAGGTCATCCGGACGAAGAGAGCGGTTCGTCTCGGTTTCCGGCAGGTGAAGGGCCTTTCCGAAGACAGGATAATGGAGAAATTGATCGCAAATCGAGGTGCCGGTTATCGATCGATCCGCGATCTATGGCTGCGCTCAGGCCTTGAGAAATCGGATATCGAACGGCTGGCAGATGCAGATGCGTTCGGTTCCATCGGCTTGTCGCGGCGCGAGGCGCTCTGGGCAGCGCGGGCGCTCGACGTGAAAAGTGCGGCAGAGAAGCTGCCCTTGTTCGATCGGGTATCCCATGTCGATCTCCAAATCGAACCGAGGATGAAACTGCCCGAAATGCTGCCGGGCGAACAGGTGGTCGAGGATTATCGCTATCTATCGCTATCACTGAAGGCGCACCCTGTTTCCTTCCTGCGAGAGGACTTCCGGAGAGCTGGAATGACGCGCAATGTCGATCTTCTGACCGTGCCGAACGGAAAGAAGGTGACGATTGCGGGGCTGGTGCTGGTCCGCCAGCGGCCGGGCACCGCCAAGGGGGTGGTCTTCATGACGCTGGAGGATGAAACGGGCGTTGCCAATGCCATTATCTGGAAAAAGGCTTTCGAGAAATACCGTTCGATCGTCATGGGCGCGCGTCTCGTGAAAATCCACGGCAGACTGCAAAGTCATAGCGGCGTAATTCATACGGTCGTCGAGCACATCGAAGATATGACGCCCGCTCTCGGTCTCCTGCAGAAGGAGGCGCAACGTTTCGGCGCATGCGAGCGCGCCGACGAGGCAGTGCGGCCGACGGCCGATCCTCGTGGAAAAAAGATGGCGGGTATTCTCGAAAAAGCGGCCATCGAAAGGCGAATGATATCGGCAAGCGGTGAGACGAATGCCGCGGAGACCGCGCAGGTCATGCCGAAGGGACGCAATTTTCATTGATATTGTCGTCCAACGATGTCTGCCAGGGCCGGCATTCCGCGGCCAGTCTTCGGAAGCTAATCTGGCGTAGCGCGAGTATATCTCTGTATTTGCTGACCAGGTTGCGAGCGGCGCTGATCCGCGAGACACACCAGCGCGGTCGATTATTGAGGAAATGCCCGCGAGCGAGAGCCCGGCATTCGCCGTGGGCCTCTCGTAGCCATTCTGTCTACGCCTGCGTCCATCCCGAACGAGGCTTCCAAAGCCAATTGCCCTCAAGGGCCCACGTCAGGGGCAATAGAAACCGCCCGAGATCCGCCACTACCGTGGCCAAGCCTGGCGGCGCGGCCGTCATACGTTCGCGACCGAGAAACGTCCGCCACTGCCTATCCCATGCTTCGGCATAGGCATCGCTGAGACCCATCGGCCTCTCCTTCGGAAAATCTGTCCCTCTTCTAGCGAAAGTCTGGCGCACGGCTTCCGCGAGGGTGGACCGCTCGAGCTCGAACGTTTCGGTGATCAGCCAAAGATCGTAGAAATCCTTCAGGCGGCTATTCGCCATGCCGAGTGTAACCAGCGCCTCGAATTTCTCGGCGATGACCGGATAGGCTCGAAGGCGCGGCGCCGGCGCATCGAGCAACGATGGATATTCTATATCGACCGGTCCCGGCGTGACGGCGTCGCCGAAGCCTATATCCACCTGAATCGGAATGCGGGCGCCTGCGATGGTGGCCGTGGTGCGGACGCGAACGCCGCCATACTCGACTTCTTCTCGGATCGGCGCGGCCTCGAGCCCATCCACGTCGAAGACAACGCCGTCATCCTCGACCGGCTGCATGCAAATAGCATGGAAAGTCTCTGCGATGGCCTTAGGACTGCTTTCGCCGTGGCCCAGCAGGTCGAGATCCCGCGTCGGCCGAAAAGGGTCGGCGACCCAGGTAACGAACAGCATCGCGCCCTTGAGGATGAAGCGGTCGCGATGCGCGGATAGGCTCAGGCGGTACAGGAGCCGCTCGAGCACATAGCGCGTCAGCAGGATCTGAAAGTCCGTGCGTTCTGCCGAGACCGATCCAGGAGCCGGGCGCGCACCGATGCTCCGACGTTTTTCTTCGGTTCACGCGCCATCAGCCACCGTCGCTTCAACATAGGATCGCATGATCGACCAGATTCTGGCCCTCTTCGCATATGTCCAGAGTTCGTCACTTGTCGTCTTGCGCTGCCGGAGCCCCTCGCGCAGCCCCTCCATCGCAACATCGAGGCCAACTTTCGTCCGATAGCGGAAGCAATCGACGATCGAACGCGCCGGATTTGTGATCGGCACCTTGACCCCCTCGATGCAATGCCGCTCGACGCCCTCGGTGAGAGCGGTGCCGGTGAAGCGTACGAAACGGATAGGCGGATAGTCGATCTTGGGGCGCCAAGCCGTTCGATCGATGGCCATCCAGACCGCCGACGGCATTTGCAGCGTCAGCTCATGAAATTGCAGCGCCGAGGTCAGGCAGACGATCCCTTTCGGCACTAGCGCCGATGCCTCGGCCAGAGTATGTCGTGCGTCGGCCGCAGCGTCGGGAAGTTGGTAAAGGCCGCGCGCCGGACGAACGACTTCTTCATCTCGCACGAGACGCGCGAGCGTCTCTGAGCCAATGCCGTTCGCGACGAAATCCTTCAGCCGCAGCATATGTCGGGCCTTCAGGAGTTCCAGTGCGCGAGCCCGTTGGGTGCCAGCCGTGTCCATTTCCGTGATGTTTCCTCTGCCAAGACTCATAATAGCAGAGGTTTTAACACATTCGCCTCTGAAAAACACCATGCTCACCTGCTCTGTCCAAAACTGGAACAAATGGAGACGTCCCCGTCCCAAGAGGTCAAGTATGAACGTACAGCCACAGCCTGCCACTACGTCAGCCATTAAGCCCAGCGGCATGTTCCCTTCCCAAAACGTAGGCAGGTACGCGAGGTGCCAGCGGGAGCGGGAAACCAACGATGTCAGACGAGAGGTTTTTGCCACCATGTGAATGCCAAACAAAAATCCATATGCATTCCATCTCGATTTTTTCTTGACAGTCCCCATCTTCTTTTGCAGAAAACACGATAGTCAGTGTCATGTTTGGAATGAAGACGTGCTCGTTTGCAGCTGCAATTATATAACCGACAAGGAAATCCGGGAGGTTATCAACAGCCTTCTCGATGAAGACTGTTGGCAGCTTATCGTGCCTGCGAAGGTCTATCACGCCATGGAAAAGCGCGGCCGTTGCTGCGGCTGTTTCCCTAATGTCGTCGATCTCATCATCCGGACGACTGAGGAATATCATGCCGGTCGCCACTCGACGGATGATGAGATATTTGATTTCATGTCCCGCCTGAAACAATTCCACGAAGAATACAGGAGAGCGGACATTGAAAGGCGACAAAAAAGTCATCGAGCGGCTTAACGAGGCACTCTTCCTCGAACTTGGCGCGGTCAACCAATACTGGGTTCACTACCGCCTGTTGGAGGACTGGGGCTATACCAAGCTTGCCAAGAAGGAGCGCGCCGAATCCATCGAAGAAATGCATCATGCCGACCGCCTCGTCGCGCGCATCATCTTCCTTGAGGGCCATCCAAACCTGCAGACGCTTGCTCCGTTGCGTATCGGCCAGAACGTCAAGGAAGTTCTGGAGGCCGATCTTGCCGGCGAGTATGACGCCCGCACAGCTTACAAGAAGTCGCGCGACATCTGTCATGACGCGGGAGACTACGTCTCCATGAAGCTCTTCGAAGAGCTCCTTGCGGATGAAGAGGGCCATATCGATTTCCTCGAAACGCAGCTGGACCTGCTCGAGAAGATCGGCGAAGCCAAGTACGGTCAGCTGAACGCCGACTCTGCCAACGAGGCCGAGTGACTGGACCTTCAAAGCCAACCGGCCGCAAAAATGCGGCCGGTTGGCTTTTCACTGTGTGGCAGGATTAATTCGCGGGAACGGGCTCTTCCCGTCGCCAGCGGCGAACAAGGGCATTACCTCATGGCGGTGCCCCACGCCGTTGAGAACCTCCGCCGCTTGCGCCTGCACTTTCAGCGTTTCTGTCGATCGATGATCCAGTCGCAATGTGCGACGAGGGCTACGGACATCATCCCCTCCCGGATTCGATCGGCGTAGTCGCTAGCCGGTTCGGGTTTTCAGGCGTTGGTTCAACTCGCGCACGGTTCCGATCTGGAACAAAGCCTTGCGGCGTCTGCTGATCGTAGGGGTCCCACGACCCGGCGAGTAAGGCCGGGGCGACAAGATAGAGGATAGTGGCGATCACCACGACGCCAGTGAACCCGATATGCATGGCAAGCAGTACAGCGAGGATTGCGCTCAGCACCGATGCACAGCCATTGATCCCCCACGCCCAGGGAATAAACGCCTCCGAGCAGGCGCCAACGTGGCCGAGGCCGAGGGGGAAGGGCATGCCCATGAAGATTGCGAGTGGCGCTATGAGGAGGAGTGCGATCGCAATCTTCGCGGCATCCGGGAGTGCCACCAGCCGTTCGAATATCAAAGGGAGCGCTAGGAGGTAGGTGGTAGCCAGGCATGCGATCACCACGACGGCGAGTGCAATGCCGCGCACCGCTGATCCGCGTCCGACGATCGCCATCCAGCGTGCGGCTACGGCGCTGCCGAGACCCGCGAAGGCAAGGAATCCCGCAAGTACGACGGCGACAGCGTAAAGCGGATGGCCGAGGAACAGCACGAAGCGCTGAATGAAGGCGATCTCGATGAAGAGGAACGCCAGGCCCAAGGCAAGGAAATAGAGCCCGAAGCGCAGCCGATGTACTCCTCTCCCGAGTGCGCGCCGGCGAAGCCAGAGCGGTAGCAGAATCAGGACGGCGCTGAGGATCGCGGCCTGGACGAGCGTCGTCGCCAGAATCAGGTAGCCCCAGTCGAGCATCGCTGCCCCACCTTGGGTGCGCAGCGTTAGGAGTTCGGGCAGGGCGCGCCAGCGGAAAAAGTCGAAGAAATAAGGCCGATCGTCAGTGGCGGGTGCAATATCGAACTTGTAGCGCTCGATGAAGTCGGCCCGCTCGGGGCTGAGGAGAGCGAGGGCTCCTTCGTAGAGATACTCCTGGTCGAGCTGGTTGTAGCGGTTCACGTCGGCCGAGGAGATGCCCGGCGCCCAGGAAATGTCAAAGAAATTCTCGGCCGCGAAGCCGCGGATGGCTGCGACGTCTTCGCCGGTGAACGCCGACCTGGCGACGAGGAGGGTTGCGGTGTTCCAGCTGCGGATCAGCGCAAGGTGCTGGCCTGCCTCGGCCACGCCATCAGCTTCAAGCGCTGCGGTAGCGGTGGCGAACAGCTTCAGGATGTCGCGCGGGGGCGCCCGCAGCCATCGCGTAATGGCGATGATACCATCCGGTTTCAGCACAGCGAGGTAATTCCGCAGGGCCTGTAGTGTGTAGGTGTAGTTCTCATGCATGGTCTGTACGCCGGCCGCGGCCGCACTGAAAGAGTCAAGGAGAGGCATCTGGATCAGGTCGTAACGCTCGCCAGTAGCCGCGGCGAAGGCGCGCGCCTCGCCTAAATGCAGATGCACGTCCGGACGGCTAAAGATGCCGCCGGCGAAATCCGCGAAGCGATTGCGAACAAGGTCGATCATCTGCGGGTTGAGCTCTACGGCATCCACGGTATCGGCTCCGGCGCGTAGCGCGAGCAGCACCTGCTCGCCGCCGCCGGCACCAAGGATCAGTATTCGCGGCCGCTTAAGGATGCGGTACGGAAGCGCCGCCGTTGTCCGGTCGAGATATGCGACGGTCGCCGGATCGCCACCATAGGCGGTGATCGCCGTAATACTGTCGCCATCGGTGAAGACGGCGAGTTGCGTGAGCGGCTCTTGGGTGTTGGCGAGGCTGAGGCCCGGCGCGTATCGGAAAGGCACGGTCGGGCTCTCGACGACCGTCAGCAGTCCCAACGGGCTTGATCGCTCCTCGACCACTCGCGCGTTCGGCACTTCGAGAGCCATGCGCAGGCCCTTGTACTGCGACATGTGCGGGCCGGGGACCGTCCAGGACGGTGGCAGCCACACCGCGATGAGCAAGGCTGCGAGCCCCAAACTGCCGACGGCGAGCCACCGATGACGAGCCATGTCCGTCGCGGCGAGAGCAGCCGCAGCGAATCCCAGCGCTGCGACGAAATACAGCGCCGCAGGGGGAGGGACAAGGAACAACAGCCCGACGGTGCCCAGCGCACCGATCCCTGCGCCGACCAGGTCGAAGGCATAGACGCGTCCAATCTGGCCAGGGTGGCGGTTGAAGGCAAGGCCGATACAGGTTGCACCGAAACAGAACGGCAGAACCAGGAGAGCATAGCTGCCCGCGAGCCAACCGAGCTGTCCCGGATTCCAGATAATCTCGAGCGCGTTGAACGGAAGCCGTTCGGCACCGGCGACGCTGGCAACCGCAGTAATGCCGAACAGGGCGGCTGACGCTGCGAACGCGGCGGGATAGCGCTCCACCAGGGGGTGGCGGGCGAACGCAAGGAATGTGCCGCTCGCGCCGAAGCCCAGGAGCGCGATGCTTATGATCATATAGGCGAAATGATGCCACTGAATGATCGAGAAGAGGCGCATCAGTAGCACTTCGTGGGCAAGGGTCGCCGCCGATATGAGACCGACCGGCAGCAGGTGACCCACTTTCATCGGGCCTGACCTCCCCTCAGCGGCACAAAGCTCACCGGCAGCAGTTGCCGGGTCGTGATGCTTCCGTCCACTCGCTTCTCGACCAGTATGAGAAACTGAGTCGCGAAGGGACCTCCGACGGGGACGACCATCCGGCCGCCCCTTGCGAGCTGTTCGACCAGCGGCGGGGGGATGTGGCTGGCAGCGGCAGTCACCACGATCCCGTCGAATGGCGCGTGCGCAGGCCAACCATAGTAACCGTCGCCTACCTTCACCTCGACATTGTCGAAGTGGAGCTCCGCGAGCCGGGCGGCTGCCGTTTCGCCCAGTTTCGGTATGATCTCAATCGAGTAAACCTTCGCTGCGAGCGGCGACAAGACGGCTGCCTGATAACCCGAGCCAGTGCCGATCTCGAGGACAACGTCACCAGGGCCGACGTTGATCAGGTCGGTCATCAGCGCGACGATGAAGGGCTGCGAGATCGTCTGACCGTATCCGATCGGCAGCGGTCGATCTCGATAGGCCGCCCCGCGCAGCTCCTCGGGAACGAAGAAGTGGCGTGGCACCTTCCCCATCGTCCTCAGCACTACCGGATCGATGCCCTGGCCCTCGACGGCTGACGGCGCTGAGCGGGCGTGCAAATTGATTGTTTCGATCATCGCCGTACGCTCGGCGAGGCGATCCTGAGCGGACGCAGATGTCGAAACCATAGCGGCAGCGCCCGCCAGAACCGCGGCCAATAACGTTTGGCACTGGGCTAGTGGACGCATGAACTCTCTCCCGTCCAAGGCAGAGAGTATAGTGGCTGCGAAGGCAATTTTGAACAGGGTTCGCTTGGCTCTCAGCCGTCTCTCCGGCTTGAGACTTCGCAACAAAAGCGACATGGCTGACGGAAAGTGGCCGCGCCTACTCTAACCGCCCACCCTCGATGAACTGCAAAACTTTCAGCCCTTTGACATCAAAAGAATTTCTATGTCGAACGGATCGGAAAGAAAGGGTTGGGAGACGAAGAAGGACTGCCGTTGAAAGGCTTGCCGGCGGCTATCCTGCTTTCTTCAAACTTCCAAGCTTGAACACGAAAGGCCAAAATCATGCACGGCATGGCCTGGCGTCCTCGGTTGTTCGGGGACCGGCATCTGGATCGAGAGACTGCTGCCGTCAGTCCGCCGCTCGCAGGTCGGCCAAGTGGCTAAATTCCGATACGACCCGGTCATAGACGGCGCGTTTGAAAGGCACGATCAGCTCAGGCAGCTCGTGCATGGATTTCCACTCCCAGGCATCAAATTCCGGCTCATGGCCGCCGGGCGGTGGATTGATGGTGATTTCACTTTCGTCGCCTTCGAAGCGGAAGGCGAACCAGCGCTGCGTCTGACCGCGAAACTTCCCCTTGAGGCCGATGCCAATCAGCTGCGGCGGCAGATCATAGTTGATCCAATCCCTGGCCTCTGCGAGCAAGGTCACCGTTCTGATGCCGGTTTCCTCGTAGAGTTCGCGGTATGCGGCGTCGAGCGGATCTTCGCCCTTGTCGATACCGCCTTGCGGCATCTGCCATAGCTGAGGCGAGCCATCATATTCGGAATTGCCATCCGGAATGCGCCGCCCCGCCCATACGAGCCCGTTGCGGTTGAGGATCATCACGCCGACGCAGGGACGGTAAGGAAGGTCTTCGGCTTTGACTATCGCCTGATTCACGGGGGCTCCTCAAGGATTTTTGGGGTCTGTAGCAAGAGCAGCAACACCGACGATCTCAATGCCGCGCATGCCTGCCTCTTCGCTCCATTTGGAAATTGCGTCAATACTCTCGTCGAAAGCCGACGCAACGCCAATTGCCTGGCCGTTCCGCTTGGCAATGCGCTCGAGCTCGTCAAGCTTCTTCAGGATTGAATTGACATCAACCTGACCGTCGAGCTGCAGATCCGCAAAGGCATAGGGAAGCTCTGTTCCCTTCGCCACAGCTTCCGTCTTTGATTGCGCGGAAGAACCGTCGTCGAGAAACAGCAAGCCGCGCTTGCTGATATCGCGCATCACCGGCTCCATGGCATCGGGATTTGAGAGGAAGCGTCCGCCCAGGTAGTTCATGATTCCCGTATAATTGGTGATTTCGGCCATCGCGTGATGCAGGTTTTCGATGTTCTTTCCCGGTGACTTCGAAATCAGCAGTGTTTCCGGGCCGGGATTGTTTGCCGGGTAATCGAAGGGCTCCAGTGGAACTTGCACGAGGATCTCATGACCGTCGCGGCGCGCTTCCTGCATCCAGCGCTGCAGGCTGTTGCCGCTCGCGGCGAACGCGAGGGTGACTTCCTCCGGAAGTTTCTTGATGGCGCGCTGCGTGCCCGTCTGACTGAGACCGAGACCGCTGACTACGATCGCCACACGGGTGCCGCGTGCGCCGGACCATGGACGCGCATACTGATCCATCGGGCGACGGCCATCCGGCCCGATGATGGGTAGGCGGCCAAAAGGGCCGTCCTCCAGAAGGCTCTCATTCGGCATCGCTGCCATGCGCGGATCTTGGCCGACCTGCATGGCGTCCACTAGAACCGGGCCGTTGTCATCGCGTGGCCGCGGGCTGTATTTGGTCACAACAGAGCCGTCCCCGGTCACCATCTGCTCGACATTCGCACCCGAATGCGGATCGGAGCGAGGCATGCCATTTGCGGCCTGGCTCTGTGTCGGGAGTTTCTGGACGGCATCCGTTGGTGGTGACGCCGCTGGATCGGCCAGAGGCGGCTTTGTCCGCTGAAGGCCATCGTCACTGAGCATCGTGTAGAGAGAAAAGCCGCCGATCGTGATCAGGCAGAGGCTAGCGGCAATCCGGCCGATCCGCAGGACATTCGGCCGCTTTCGGCCAGCCTTGCGGTTCTGGCCCAATGGTGCATGCAAATCCGTTCCCAATTTCCTCGCCCGCTCCAAAACCGGGAAGCAGCAAAAAATCAGGCCGGATCAAAAATCCGGCCTGATAACCCATGAAAGTTTACTTGGCGGAAACCGCCTTGTCCGGATTCGGGGGGAAGGCCGGGTCGGTCTTCTTGCCGCGAAGCAGGTCGAGCGCAAAATTCAACTGCACGTCGTTCTTCGGATCCGGGGGAACATAGGCAACAGAACCGGAGCCTTCATCGGTCTCGCTCTGACCCTTGATATGGCCGCGCAGGCTGGATTCGCCCTCGGTTGCCATCTTGTCCTTCAGATCGTCCGGCAGCGGCTCTTCGACCTTGATGTCCGGCGTGATGCCGGTGCCCTGAATCGAGCGGCCCGACGGTGTGTAGTAGAGCGCAGTCGTCAAGCGGAGTGCGCCGTTTTCGCCAAGCGGAATGATCGTCTGGACGGAGCCCTTGCCGAAGGACCGCGTGCCGAGAACAGTCGCGCGGCGCAGATCCTGCAGGGCACCGGCGACGATTTCCGAAGCGGAGGCCGAGCCGCCGTTGACGAGCACGATCACCGGTTTGCCATCCGTGAGATCGCCCGGGCCGGCATTGAAGCGGCGGGTTTCGTCCGGATTGCGGCCGCGGGTCGAAACCACCTCGCCGCGCTGCAGCAGAGCGTCAGAAACCTTGATTGCCTGATCAAGCAGACCGCCGGGGTTGAGGCGCAGGTCGAGTACGTAACCCTTCAGCTTATCGGCCGGAACCGTCGCCTTGATCTTGGCGATCGCCCTTTCGAGGTCCGGGTAGGTCTTTTCGGTGAAGGAGATGACCCGGAGATAGCCGACATCATCCTCGACGCGAGACTTGACGGCCTGTACGGCGACGATGTCGCGAACGATCGTCAATTCGATCGGCTTATCCGCACCTTTGCGGATGAGCGTGAGCTTGATCGGGGTGTTGACGGCGCCCCGCATCTTTTCGACAGCTTCTTCGAGCTTCAATCCACGGACGGACTGGCCGTCGATTTCGGAAATGTAATCGCCCGCAAGAACGCCTGCCTTGGCGGCGGGCGTATCGTCGATCGGCGTGATAACCTTGACGAGTTCGTCTTCCATCGTCACTTCGATGCCGAGACCGCCGAACTCACCTTTCGTCTGGGTGCTCATGTCCTCGGCATCCTTGGCATTCATATAGCTCGAATGCGGATCGAGGGACGAAAGCATGCCATTGATGGCATTTTCGATGAGTTTGTCTTCCGCCGGCGGCGTGACGTATTGGGCGCGGACGCGCTCGAAGACGTCGCCAAACACGGAGAGTTCCTTGTAGGTGGATGCTCCGGCCGCTTCGGCCGGCACCCCAGCTGCATAAATAACGCCCATGGCGGTCGCACCCATCAATGCGCCGACCAGAACAAGAGAAGCCCTACGAATCATTGCGTGCCTTTCCAGTGTCTTTGGCGGACCACCACGGTCGGGAATCGACCGGTTTTCCGTCTTTTCGAAATTCAATGTAAAGCGTTGGGCGGTTGGTTTCCAGCGCCAATGCTGTCGCGCTCGCGACTCTTTTTGCACCCATCACCGCAAGCGGCTCACCGGCAAAAACGAATTTTCCCTGGCGGGTGCTGATCAGGTCCATTCCAGAGAGAACCAAGTGGTATCCGCCGCCCGCATCGAGGATGATCATTTGGCCATAGCTGCGGAAGGCGCCGGCAAAAACCACCAGTCCGTCTGCCGGCGCGGTCACCACAGTATCCGGATTGGTGGCCAGCGTCATTCCCATGGCCTCGTGTCCAGTGCCATCGGCGTCGCCAAATTGGCGCAGGATATCGCCCGCCACGGGCAGCTCCAATTTCGCCTTCAATTCTCCGAACGGATATGCGGGCGCAATGCGGTTTTTATCAGGCACGCCGCTTTCGGCCAGGGCCCTAGCCTGAGCTCGCTGCTCGTCCGTGAGGAGTTTCCGGTTCTCTTCCTCACGGCGGGCAGCTTCAGCCGCCTCGCGTACAGAGGAAATCTCGGATTCCATCGAAGTCACAAGGCCTTCGAGCGTTGTCGCCTTGGCCGCCAGCTCCTCAGAGCGTCTCTTCTCCGCTTCGAGATCGGTAGCACTGCTGCGGGTCAATTTATCATTTTCGGCGAGGAGCAGATCCATATGCCGCTCTTCCTCGATGCTGTTCGTCATCGTAGCGGTAAGATTTGCCTTTTCCTCGGCACTTGCTGCCTGCAAGGCTGCGAGATTGGCCAGATCTCCGGCAAGCTTATCAGTCTCCCTGCGCATGCCGGGCACGACGGCACCTAGCAGGATGGCGCTGCGCACCGAGGCAAGCGCATCGTCCGGTGTCACAAGGAGAGCGGGCGGCGGATTGCGACCCATGCGCTGAAGGGCGGCGAGCACTTCAGCAAGCAGGCCGCGTCGCTCATGAAGCGAGCGGTGGATAGCGTCTTCCTTGACGCCGAGATCGGCGAGCTTCTTCTCGCTTTCGAGGATCTGCGTTTCGAGCGTCTTGCGCCGTGCGGCGGAATCGATCAGCGCCTGGCGAATATTCGTGCTGCTTTTGTCCAGATTCGCAATGCTCTTCTGCAGCGCGATCACTTTATCTGACGAAAGATTGATCGTTCTTGATAAGGCCTCGAGTTGGGTGCGGGTTTCGTCACGTTTTTTTGCGAGTTCCGCGGCCGGGTCTGGCAACGGCTTAATCGCATCGGCGGGCTGTCCAGGTGCTCCGGCCGCCGCCGGCGCCGGTGTGTCCTGGGCGAACGCGCCTGCTCCGCCAAAATCGAACTGGACGAAAATCGCCGTCACGCCGAGGCCAGCCGCGAATGCGGGTAGGATCAGTCGCTTTCGCTTGCGGGCAGTTCTCGTCATGCGGGTTCAGGGGTAACTTTCAAATCGCGCGGAGACTAAGCTGATTTGGCGTCATTTGCCAGAAAGATTGGTGGACAAGGCCGCACGTGGCAAACACGGCTGCGTGACCATCAGGCACGGTGATAGGGGTGACCGGAGAGGATGGTGACGGCACGGTAGAGCTGTTCGGCGATGAGCGTTCTCACCAACTGATGCGGCCAAGTCATCTTGCCGAGGCACAGCGTCATGTCGGCACGGTCGTAAAGCGCGGGATCAAGGCCGTCGGCACCGCCGATGGCAATTATCAGATCCCGTTTTCCCTGGTCGCGATAGTTGCCGAGGACGTTTGCAAAGGCTTCGCTATCCAACGCCTTGCCGCGCTCATCGAGAAGAAGGAGAACGCTGCCTTCAGCCAGCGTCTTTTGCAGCATGGCTGCCTCCTCGCGTTTGCGCGTCTCTGCATTCGAGGCGCGGCTCTCGGCAACCTCGGCAACGCGTGAGAATTCGAGACCAACCGCGGGACCAGCCTTGGCAAAACGGTCAAAATAGCGGGCCGCAAGATCCTTCTCGGGGCCGGATTTGAGCCGCCCCACTGCAAAAAGACCAACCCGCATTCACCCGCTCCCGTCATGCGCCGCGAAGGCACAGTACCGGCTCTCTCGGCCGGGCTCGCATGTTTCCGGCCTGTTCAAATGCCGCGTCTCAGACGCCGGACAACCCGGACCGCCTATCAGTGCCGCGTTTCTTCGTCCATATCCGGCGCTGCCCACATCTTTTCGATGTTGTAAAACTCGCGGATTTCGGGGCGGAAGACGTGCACGATGATATCACCGGTGTCGATCAGGACCCAATCACCGCCCTCCTTGCCCTCAACGCGGGCTGTACCGAAGCCCTCGTCTTTCAAGTCGGTGAGCAGGTGATCCGAGATCGCCAGGACATGGCGGTTCGATCGGCCGGAGACGACGACCATATAGTCGCCCAGCGCAGATTTCCCGGCAATGTCGATGGTGACGATATCTTCGGCTTTGGAGTCCTCAAGGCTCGTGAGGACAGCTTGCAGAGCGCGGGCGGCGGCATCGGCGCCACGTTCCAGGCTCTTCGGGACAACGGCGAGCGTTCTTCCCTTGGCGTGTACTGTTGTCAGTGCTTTTCCTTTCCTGCAATAAACAACATGCGCATCACTGATTTGGGCGAACCAAATCATGGTTAAGATAGGCACTAAACCGTTAATCTTTCAAGACACGAGCCGGTTATTCATTTCGCGATGACTTAGATTCGCGTTCAAGATTTATATTGTTGCCGGCAGCGAAGGCGGCTGTGTACAGCGCCAACGGCCAAGCGTACAGTGCCCGCGATTTTCCGTAACCACAGAACTGCATGGACAGCGCCGCCAGACATCAACTCGTTCCCGTCCTGCGCATCAGCTTTCCGCATGAGGATCGCCTGGGCCGCGGCAAGATGGAACTCCTGGAGCACATCCGCGAAACCGGCTCGATTTCGGCAGCCGGCAGAGCGATGGATATGTCCTACCGGCGCGCGTGGTTGCTTGTCAGCGACATGAACCGAATGTTCAAGGTGCCGGTGGTCGAATCCCAGCGCGGCGGCCAAAGGGGCGGCGGCGCCGCGCTGACGCCATTTGGCGAGGAGTTGCTGTCGCGCTTTCGGCATATGGAGGAGGCCGTGCGAACAGCTCTTGCGGGTGATCTTGCCTGGCTGGAGGGCAACCGCAGTCAGGCAGAGGCTGTTAGGAAATAGTCAAGGCTGCAGCGCAACTGTCTTGATAACAGCAAAAACAGGCTTGTTGGATGCAAGGTCGAGCCTCTCAGCGGAGAGTGCCGTGATGCGCGACAGGATGATATCGCCGCCGCAGTCGATCTGCACCTCGACCGTTCCGTCTTCCGCAGGCGATATCTGCCGTATGATACCGTCAATAATATTCAACGCGCTTAAACCTTCCGGCCTGACGGTCGCCAGCATGACATCTCGGGAAGGAATGTGGACGCGAACGCGTTTGCCCGGCGATACCGTAGCGCCCGGGACATAAAGGTGCGATCCTTTTAATGCGAGCGTCGCAAGGCGATGCTTTTCATCGAGGCTTTCGACAATGCCTTCGAGAAGCGCACCCGCTTCGCGCCGGTCCTCGGCCGCCGAAGGACGGCTCAGCACATCGGCTACGCTGCCTGCCGCCTCAACTTTGCCTTCTCGCATCACGACGACCTGATTGGCAAGGCGTGCCACTTCGGAGATCGAATGGCTGACATATACGATCGGGATCTGTGTCTCATCACGCAGGCGTTCGAGATAGGGCAGGATCTCGGCTTTGCGGGCGTCATCAAGCGCTGCTAGCGGTTCGTCCATCAGCAAAAGACGCGGAGAGGAAAGCAGCGCGCGGCCGATCGCCACGCGTTGCTTTTCTCCACCTGAGAGGTTGGAAGGGCTCCTGTCGAGCAGGGTTTCAATGCCAAGCAGATCCACGATATGGTCAAAGCTGCCGGTCCGCGAAGCCTTCGGCGCGAACCAGCCTCCATAAGAGAGATTCTTGCGAACGCTCAAGTGCGGAAACAGTCTTCCGTCCTGGAAGACATAGCCGAAACGGCGGCGATGTCGGGGGACGAAGATGCCTTTCGCCGTGTCGGTCAGCGGCATGCCGTCTAGCATAACCCGGCCTTCATTCGGCCGGACCAGGCCGGCAATGATGCGGATCATCGAGGTCTTGCCCGAGCCGGACCGGCCGAAGAGGGCCGTCACACCGACTTCGGAGGTAAAAGCGGCGTCGAGGGCGAAGGTGCCGAAGCGGTGTCTGGTTTCGACAGTGAGCATCATTCCGGATCGATCCTCCTGCCCGCGAGATGCGCCATGAATTCAGATGCCAGCAGTGCTGCCATTGAGATGACGATGGCAACCAAGGTAAGACGCATGGCGCCGGCGTCGCCGCCTGGGACCTGGGTGAACGTATAGATGGCGGCAGACAGCGTCTGCGTCTCACCCGGGATGTTCGATACGAAGGTGATAGTCGCGCCGAATTCGCCCATGGCCTTGGCAAAGGCTAAGATCATTCCGACGATGATCCCGGGTAGTGTCAGCGGCAGGGTGACGGTCAGGAACACCCAGAGCGGGCTTGCGCCCAGCGTGCCTGCCGCTTCCTCGATCCTGCGGTCGATCGCCTCGATCGAAAGCCGGATGCTTCGGACCATCAGCGGGAACCCCATAACGCCGCAGGCGAGCGCTGCGCCCGTCCAGCGGAAGGAAAAGACAATCCCGAAATACTGATCCAGCAAGCTGCCGATTGGTCCGCTGCGGCCGAAGAGGATCAGAAGAATGAAGCCGGTGACGACCGGCGGCAGGATCAGCGGCAGATGAATTATGCCATTGAGGGCCGATTTGCCATAGAAACGGCCGCGGGCAAGAAGTAGCGCGACCGCAATGCCGAACGGCAAGCTTGCGAACATGGCGACAACAGAAACCCGCACGCTGAGCAAGATCGCCGTCCACTCATCATTGCTCAGGCCAAAATCCAAGTTGGGTGTCTCCGATAGGTCTCAGCGAAACTGCAGGACAAAATCTCTCTTCACTTTAAAATCGCAAAGCCCTGCGCAGTAAAGAAGGGTGCGGCCTTATCCGACTTTAGAAACTCGAGATAGGCAACGGCATCCGCGTTCCTGCTGCCGGCAAGTAGCGCAATAGGATAAACGATCGGCGGATGCGATTCGGCCGGAAACGTGCCGACGATTGCTACGCCTTTATCGGCTGCGGCATCTGTCTGATAGACAATGCCATAGGGCGCTTCGCCACGGGAGACGAGCGCAAGAGCGGCACGCACGCTTTCTACACCGGCAATCTTCGATTCCACCGATGTCCAGGCGCCGAGCTTTTCGAGCGCGGCTTTGCCGTATTTGCCGGCGGGGACGGATTTCACTTCTCCCATGGCGAGCCTGCCATCGCCAAGAAGACCGGAAAGATCGAACCCCGGCTTGATGCCGACCTGCTTTGCCTTGTCGCTGGCGGTCACCAGCACGATGCGGTTGCCAAGCAAGTTTGCGCGCGTGTCTTCCTTGATCATGCCTTTCTTCGCGACGTAGTCCATCCAGTCGCCGTCGGCAGAGATAAAGATATCGGCTGGTGCACCATTTTCGATCTGCTTGGCGAGCGCGGAGCTCGCTGCATAGGAAGCGACAGCTTCCTTCCCGCTTTCTTTTGTCCAAGCGGCGTTTGCGGCATCAAGGGCATTCTTGAGGCTCGCCGCCGCAAAGACGACAACCTTATCCGCAGCGCTTGCCGACTGCGGCAGCCCTGCGGTGCCAATCCAGGCCGCAGAGATCATCCCGATTACGCGCTTCATCCATTCCCGACGATTATGCATGCTTCACTCCACAGTCCGAAATATCGAGATGAATATATCGATATAGAGGGGATTGGCTATCGATATGTTCACAGAAATATATTGCACAGGTGCGATAAGCTGTCGTCGTTTGCCGTGGAAGATTGCCTTTTTGGTCAATAAGCTGCCCTCTCGAAGGTCGCTACGTGGCAACACCTCATTGAACGGCAGCTTTGCGCCCGCACATCGGCCGTAAAGGCCGCCGCAACGTCTTCCGGAATGCAGACGTCGATCAAGCTACGCTTTTGACGGCGTCAATGCGCCAACACAAGTGATTGCGCACTCCCAAAGTGCAAGGGAGCGTGAGTCCTCGTCTCTGGCTTGCATCATTATTCGACAAATAGCGCTTGGCCAATTGCAAGAGACTGGGACGTCAGCCATCGTGAATGGATGGATCAAACGTTGCTGCGGAGCTTCTAAATGTCTGAAACGCGTTCGCCACGTCTCGCGGTGCTCATAGATGCTGATAACGCGTCCGCGAAAATTGTCGACGGTCTGTTCGAGGAAATTGCCAAAATTGGCGAAGCGAGCGTGCGACGCATCTATGGCGACTTCGCCAGTACTCGCTCAAAGGCTTGGATCGACGTTCTCGCTCGGCACGCGATAATTCCGCAACAACAATTTGCCTACACGACGGGTAAGAACGCCTCCGATATAACGCTCGTCATCGACGCGATGGACCTCCTGCACAGTGGAAGATTTGACGGCTTCTGCTTGGTCTCCTCCGATAGCGATTTCACTCGCTTAGCATCACGCATCCGGGAGCAAGGCATCGACGTTTTCGGATTCGGCGAACAGAAGACACCGGAGAGCTTCCGACAAGCCTGTCGCCGATTCATCTACACCGAAAACTTAGCTCCACCTGTCGCGACAAACGAAGCAGATGCAGTACAGGCAGGGCGCTCACTAGAGCCGCCGAGCGCTGCCACACCGATAATAAAGAGGGTGATTGCGCAGATGGAGACCGAGGATGGATGGGTGCCGCTAGGCGCAGTTGGGACCCAACTTGCGAACCTGGCATCTGACTTCGATCCAAGGACCTTCGGTTTCAAGAAATTGAGCGATCTGGTGAAGAAGACGAATTCGTTCGAGGTGGATCATGCTGAAGGACGTCCCGTTCGTATTCGTCTCAAGCCTACGGCCAAGAAACCTTTGAAATCGACCACCTAACCCGTAGCAGATGATTGCGAGAGGGCTGAAAAGTGCCCTCTTTTTGGTCACTTCGAGAACCAACCTCCCTTTCCTAAAGCTGACATCCATCCATGTTGCGCAGCCGATAGCGCCCAAATCCCTCGGCGAGTATGAAATGAGCCTACAATCTGATTATTGACGAAATATCGTTAAAAATGCTATTTTATCCATAAATAAGGTATCCTATGCTCTACAAGCTAGAGGTCGAAAACTTCTACTCCATCCGCGATCCGCAGGTGCTCGACCTGACGGTGGATGGAAAAGTGCCTGATCCTGAAGGCCGTTATGCCCCCATCTTCGAGGGCGCGGACGTGCGCGCGCCGAAGGTCGTTGCGCTTTTTGGCGCCAACGCCTCCGGCAAAACGACGGCGCTGCGCGCGCTCGAATTTGTCGTGACGATGATCCGCGATAGCGTAGCGCGGACGGTGCCAGGCTTCGCTGGCATCGAGCGTTTCAACGACGTGGAATCCGCCAATCGGCCGATCCGTTTCGCGATCGAGCTGGGCGGCATCATGAATCTGACGCCGGAAGTCTTTCAGCGCGCCATGAACGGCGAAAAGGTGGAGCAAGGCACTTACCGCTACGAACTGGAAATCGAACTCAAGGATGGACTCGCGGTACGGATCGCGTCCGAGGCGCTGCGCCAGAAGCCGAACGGTCAAGGGAAATGGCAGCGCGTCTATGAGCGCGATGTCGAGGGTAAGGTGAAGGACTCTAAGACCTTCAGCCTCTCGGGCTTCCAGCACCTCGTGAAGACACTCGCCGGCAATCATACGGTGCTGTCGTCGTTCGCGAAATTCCAGCACCCGACCGCGCAGCTTCTCGTGGATACGGCGCGGAAGGCCCTCTTCCAAATTGAGCCTGTGCACTCCTTCGTCGATCGTGACCTGCTCGACTATTTGAAGAACCAGCCCAACGTCGCGCGACTGAAGGATGAGCTAAGCCGCATCGACGTCGGCGTGGAAGGGATGCGCTTTGAGCATACGGACAGCGGGCCGCTGCTGCTGTTCAAGCACGCGGGGCTCGCGGTCGAAATGCCTTGGCCGATGGAAAGCCACGGCACGCGGGCCTTTATCAAGATGTTCCCGTTCATCATGAGCGCGCTCGACACGGGTGGTATCGCCGCGATCGACGAAATGGACGCGGCCATTCACCCGAACATGCTGCCCGAACTGGTGCGCTGGTTCTATGCGACTTCGGGGCGCAACAAGTTCGACGCACAGCTCTGGCTTTCCTGCCATTCGGCCTCGCTGCTCGATGACCTCAACAAGGAGGAAATCGTGATCTGCGAGAAAGATCGGCTGGGCCGCAGCCACCTTTACAGCCTCATGGACGTGAAGGTGCGCCGCGACGAGAACCACTACCGCAAATATCTGAGCGGTGCATACGGCGGGGTTCCGCACCTCGGATGAGCCGTCGTCGCCCGCCGGCACCCGAAACCCTTCACCATGTCGGCCACAGAGGGGATCTTTGCCTTCGCCCGGAAGCCGACATTGCGGTGACCACCTAGAGTTCATAGTCGCGCCACAACCGGCCACTCCCGCAAGTTCTGTGTGCGTCACGCCCGACTCGCCCGAACGCTCAGCCACCGATCATGGGGCTTTCCGACGCACCGACGTACCTCGCTGACGATCCAGCCGGCGTCTGTGAGTGCGGACCGCAGGGCAGACGCGCGCCAGTACGTCTCGACGTAGCGCCGGGGCGCTGCAGCACTGCCGTGTGTGGACACATCCTCGCCTTCGCCCTCTCTAACCGAGGCGTGCAATCGGCCACCGGTCCGGGTCGCCTCGGCAAGCCGTCCAAGCACCGTGCCGAAATCCTCGCGCGCGACATGAATCAGGCAGGCACAGGCCCAGATCCCGTCGTACGGCTTGCCGGGACGCTGCGGATCGGCCAAGTCTTCGGTCAGCGGGTCCAACAGGTCGGCCTCGAAACCACTTTCGCGTAGCAGTTCGACGAACCCCCTTGAAATGTCGGTGCGCCGGACGCTAATTCCCCGCTTCTCAAGCTCAAGTGCATCTCGCCCGCCACCGCTTCCGATCTCCAGCACCCTGCCCGAGCCGCCCAGCTCGGTCACGAACGCATCGATCTCTGTCGCGACCCATTCGGGCATCGCCGCGGCCTCGGCAGCGTACTCCGCCGCGACCGTATCATAGGACCGCACGGTATCCAGGTCGGTGCTCATCCTAGCGCTCCTCCTTCAAGACAAGAGGCCTGATGAGCGAGAGGCCCATCAGCCCGTTGCGCCCTTCACACTTCGGCAGTTGGTGATATCGCGGGCGATTTGCTTCCCAGCTTTAGCAGAAATACGGTCAGAGACACCACCGGCCGAGCCAATGCTGCTGGGGCGGCAATGCGCCTCAAGACGGTCGTTGACACACCCAGTTTGTCGTTCTGAGAGCTGCCGGTCGGCTACGAAAGCGACAATGCCGCCAGTGAGCCGTTCAGGCGGCTAGCGTCTTTCCCGCAATAATCGAGTGCTTCCCATCCATTCACAATACTTTCAGGGCTTCAGGTGAGTTGAGCGAGGATATCGTCGACGACACTTGGGACAGTATCTGCCGTGTCGATATTGATGCCGACGGGGAGGTATCCCCGAGTATCATGGTAGCGGAGTACCAACGCCCGCTCGGCCGGCTCGAAGCCCGGCTCATTCGGCCGTCCATCTAATCGTCGGTTCAATGTCTCAACGTCTATGTCCAGCACGAAAACCTTGTCGAATAGGTCCAGGAATTTATCGAAATTGCGCGAGCCGCCACAGAAGAAGGTGATTGGATGGGTGGTGTCGGCAGCAATAGCGCGGACCTTGTCGACAGGCCAGATCCAGTGCGCGTATCCCCAAACGATGCGGTCCGCGCCTGCGGGTGGTCCTGCGAGTGCCTGGCCTGTCTCGGGGTCGCCGATATAGGCCAAGACCCGGTCACCATGGACGACATGGTAGCCCCGCCGCTCCAGTTCAGTAGCGACAGACGTTTTTCCAGTGCCGGAACTGCCTTCGATCAGATAGTTCTTAATTCCCATAGGCGCCGTTTATCATGGCCTTCAATCCCGTGAGAAGAGACTTTACGTGCGGACGCTTCACCAACGAACTCACCTGATCAAGGACAGCTTTCGGTACTTTTCGGATTAGTGGCGAATGTCTAGCGGATAAGCGCCAACACCAGTCATTGCTCCTCATTTGAACGAGTGGCTGCAGAAGGTTTGAAACCGGGCATTCCCCTGGTGCGCAGTTACGCCAGGCCGGCCTTGCGAAGCCCGTCCACCACCATCTCGAAATCCGCGGGGTTCTTGTAGGGCAGCACTTTGCGACGGTATTCCAGGGAGTAGTCGGGATTAACCCGGAGCACCTCCTGCCAAGCCGCGCGGGCCTCGTCGAAACGACCCAGATGGCCATAACTGGAAGCCAGAAGCGCGCGAGAAACATCGGTAACGGGATTGCGGGTCAGCCGCTCTTTCAGCAAGCCAACTGCCTGATCGTACCTTCCCAGTTGAAACAACGCCAATGCCTGGAAGTGCAGGAGCACATCCGGAAAGTAAGGGTTCAAGACCTTCGCCCCATCGAAATACTTGAGCGCCTCGTCGGCCCTGCCCGAGTAGTACAGCGCCTCGCCGAGGCTGACGTGCCCTTCAGCGAAGTTCGGATTGAGGATTATCGCACGCTGGGCCTCGCTGATGGCCATGTCGTGCCGTCGCGAATACAATTCGACGATGCTCAGCGCCCAGTGCGCCCTAGGATCGCGATCATCCAGCGCTACCGCCCGCCTCGCAAGCTCTTCTGCTTGCTCGCGCGAATTCGGCGGTGACGGGCTCCATCCGTTCAAGTAGTCGAGTCCGTGGGTAAGGGCTAGGAACGCGTGGGCCGAGGCGAAATTCGGGTCCAGCTCGATTGCACGTTGCAAAAGATCCCGGGCGGCGATGTTCGTCTCCTTCGTCAGCCGGTGCCACAGCTCTCGGCCACGCAGGAAATAGTCATAAGCCTCCACGTTGCCAGTGTGCTCTGGCGCCATCCGCTGCCGGTCGCCTTCCGTCAGGTTGATGGCCATCGCATCCACGATCTGCTGAGTGACATCGTCCTGGACCGCGAATATGTCGGTCAGGTCACGATCGAAGCGCTCCGCCCACAGATGGCCACCCGAGGCTGCGTCGATAAGCTGGGCGGTGATCCGTACCCTGTTGCCAGATCTACGGACGCTGCCTTCCAGCACGTAGCGTACGCCGAGGTTTCTGCCGACCTCCTGCACGTGGACGTTCTTGCCCTTGAAGGTAAACGACGAATTGCGGGCGATGACGAAGAGCTGCGGCAGCTTTGAGAGAGCCGTGATGATGTCTTCCGAGATTCCATCGGCGAAATACTCCTGCTCGACATCACCGCTCATGTTGGCGAAGGGCAGCACGGCGATCGACAGCTTCGGCGGCGGTACCGTCGCCAGCCGGCTTGTCGCGGATTCGGAGTTCGCGGTTGCCTTTGCCTCGGCGGTGCCGACACGCAGCGAATACACCCGGATCGGCTCGGCGATGTTCTTGAGCTGCGTGTTGCCGAGATCGCTGACTGAGAGGTCAAGCCGCGCCTTGACCTGACGATAGGCATCCTCGGATAGGCAGATGGCGCCAGGCGCCGCGACGCCCTCCAAACGCGAGGCGATGTTGACGCCGTCGCCCATTAGATCACCGTCGCTTTCCTCGACTACGTCGCCGAGATGAATTCCGATCCGGAACTCGATGCGGCGCTCCTGCGGCACGCCGGCATTGCGCTCGACCATGCCATTTTGCACTTCCATGGCGCAGCGTACGGCGTCTACCACACTGCGGAACTCGACCAGCGCCCCGTCCCCTGTGCGTTTGATCACGCGTCCGTTGTGCACGGCGATGGTCGGATCGATCAGGTCGCTGCGCAGTGCCCGCAACCTCGCCAAGGTACGTTCTTCGTCTGCGCCGGCCAACCGGCTGTACCCGACCACGTCGGCAGCCAGGATCGCTGCTAGCTTCCGGTTCTCGCTCATCGAGCCATCTCCCTAGTCGCCATAATAACACGAAGGCACAGGGAAGGAGGAGAGTTCGGTGTTCCAGCGTGCCGGTGGGCAAGATCCAGGCTCGCCATCTGTTCACCCTCATGCCTGAAAGCTTACGATGCTGAGCACCGATCGCGAGGCGCGCTGTCGGTCGTCAAAGCTACATCGTCCGACTTCTAAAAGCGCCGGCATGCCACAAATTATCTGATCGAACTGAAGCTCAATGCGGCCGCCGCAGCATCGGGACGAGCGTCGGCGACGAACCGACCTGGATCGCACCGAGCGGTTCGAAGCCGTAGCGTCGGTAGAACGGAATGTTGCGCGGGTTCGAGGATTCCAAATAGGCTGGCGCGTGATCGCGATCGCACCGTACGAGTGCGTAGGCCATCAAGGCGTCGCCGTGACCTTCGCCTTGATGCGCCGGGTCGACGCCGATCAGGGGCAGGTACCAATGTGGTTCGGTCGGGTGGTACGCGCCCATCTGCTCGAATATGGCCGTGGTTTCGGGGGCAAGAGAGCGCGCAACCGTGCTCTCGAGCACCGCACCAAGCCCTTCCTCGTCGGAATGCACCCCGGGCGATAGCCACAGCGCCGTCCCGGCGTAGCCGTCGGTGCAAAAGGCGGTTCCGTTAGAGAATGAGCTGCTCCCGAATGCCCGGATCATTCGCGGCATGGCCGCAAGGTACTGGTGTGCATGCGGCCAGGTCCATCGCGCCATAGGATCCGCTGCAAACGCCAGCATGACCGTTTCGACCGCCAGATCTTCCTCGGTCGCGGCCATAACTCTCACTGTTGGCGATTTCATGCTGCCCTCCTGACGTAGGTGGTCCGACGAGGCGCCCGCGCCCGTTCTCAGCTACGCATCGTAACCCGGATGGCGTGGGAGCGATACCGGTTGCTGCTGACTCAGAGGTCGACGCCGATTTCTCCTACTGGCGCCTTTGAGACGAAAAGGCTTTGGCAACTAGGGTCGTCGGTTCGATTCCGTTCAAGAGCTTTAAAGCTCCGCAGGTGTCGCGCCCATTCCGGACATTTACGGCCATTGCGTTCAACGATGGCTTTGCGCCCCCGCTCCGGCTGGAAAGGCCGGTGGAGTCACTTCCCAAGAGCAGACGTTTCCCCGAGGCGAATTTCCCGACCCGCGCTACTCGCCTGTGCCGGAAAGCAATTCGTCGAGCTGTTCCAGCTGCTCCGGCAATGCGGCCGCCCCGCCCTGTAGTGCTTCCTCAAGCGCCTCCTTGGACGGATAGACTTCGTGGAGATTCAGCAGCGTCTTCCCGCCCTGGTCCTCGAAGGTCACGGTCGTGATCGCGCCTTCCTCGCCCTCGTCGTTGGTCCAGACGATGCGCTCGTTCGGCACCACCTCGAGATACTTGCCGTAGAAGGCCATGGTGTCCGAACCGCCGGCGCCGAATTCCAGCCGATATTTGCCGCCGGTACGGACGTCCATATCGCACGATACGAGCGAAACGCCGGATGCCGATTTTGGCACCCACCAGCGCTGGAACAGCTCGGGCTGGCTCCACGCCCTGTAAACCGTGCTCGGCGGCGCATTGAATGTCCGCGTTACAACGAGTTCGCGATCCCCTTTGCGCTCGACTGACGTGCGGTTCTGCGCACCATCTGCACTGTTAACTTGCTGGTTCATCGCTTCCCTCCTGTGTCATTTCGCCGATGATTTCGTCCAATGCTTCGAAGCGGGCCTCGAAGAGCTTGCGATGCGCCTCGATCCACTCGGCCTCCGCGTTGAGGCCGCGTTTCCCAAGCTTGCAGGTTCTCACCCGTCCGACCTTCTGCGTGACGACGAGCCCCGCCCGCTCGAGAACCTGGACGTGCTTCTTCATGCCGGTCAGCGTCATCTGGAACTTGTCCGCGAGACTGGTGATCGACGCGTCGCCTCGCCCAAGCTGATCGATGATCCCGCGGCGGGTCGCATCGGACAGCGCCGCGAACGAGAGATCGAGGGGAGGACTTACATACTGAACCATATAGTTCAGTGTCTATCCTGCTGGCGCAGGAAGTGCAAGCGTTACTTTCCCTGCCGTAGATCGGTCATTCGAGGTCATGCACCGCGGCGGCGGCAGCAAAATCGTCTGCTGCGGGTCAAGCTCACCTCTAAAGGGCGGCTTTGCGACACCAACTAGGAGCAGGTCGAAGTGGAGAATCAGACGGATACGCATCCTGCGATTCACGCACTGACGGCATTTTGATCAGGCAATGAGCTGATGCGACCGGCAGTGTCCGGCACACGCTTTTCAAGCACGGTGCTATTGTACAATCTCTACCAGAACGCGCTTACCTTGATTGCCCGATGAGTTTAAAATTGGTCTTTTGGGCGGCTCGTCCGAGGCCGCCGGCGAAGAGCCTGTCAAGGGAGGAAACCATGACACCGATCGATCCCAACAAATCGCGTACGTGGCATAGGTCAGTGCTCGGCGCGGCCGTGCTCGGCATGGGCGTGCTGTTGACGGGAACGAACGCCAGCGCCGGCTCTGTGGACAAGACCCCATTCGGAAACACGCAGGACGGCAAAGCCGTCGATCTCTACACGCTCACCAACGACAGGGGCGCGTCCGTCAAGTTCATCGCCTATGGCGGCATCATCACGGCGATCAATGTGCCCGACCGCTGGGGCAAGCTTGACAACGTCGTGCTCGGCTTCAAGGAACTCGCCGACTACGAATCCATGAACCCCTATTTCGGCGCCTTGATCGGGCGCTACGGCAATCGCATCGGCGGCGCGAAGTTCACGCTTGACGGCACGCAATACAAGCTCGCCGCCAATAACGGGCCGAACAGCCTGCATGGAGGCACGAAAGGCTTCGACAAGGTCGTCTGGGCGGTCGAGCCGCTGAGCAGCGTCAGCGGCGCCGCAGCGCGGCTGGGCTACACGAGCAAGGACGGCGAGGAAGGCTATCCCGGCACGCTCACGGTCCGGGTCGTCTATAGCCTCACAAACGACAACGAGCTGCGTATCGACTACGAGGCGACGACCGACAAACCAACCGTGGTTAATCTCACGAGTCATTCCTACTTCAATCTCGCCGGCGACGGCACGGGTGGGATCGACGATCACATCCTCACGATCAACGCCGATCGCTACACGCCGGTTGATGCGACGTTGATCCCTACCGGGCAGCTCGCCTCCGTGACCGGCACGCCGTTCGACTTCCGCCAAGGGATGCCGATCGGCGCACGCATCCGCTCGAACGACCCACAGATGGCCTATGGCCGCGGATACGATCACAACTTCGCGCTGAACCGGTCAGGTAGTGGGCTTTCGCTCGCAGCGCGAGTCTACGAGCCGCGCTCGGGCCGGATCATGGAGATCTCGACCACCGAGCCCGGCATCCAATTCTACAGTGGCAACTTCCTCGATTCGACGCTCGTCGGCGCGGCCGGTCAGCAGTACCGCCAGACCGACGGCTTCTGCCTTGAGACGCAGCACTTCCCGGATTCGCCAAACAAGCCGCCCTTTCCGACGACGGTGCTGAAACCGGGCGAAACGCTGAAGTCGACTACGATACACAAATTCTCCACCGATGCGTCCTAGCGCTGCAGCTGCGTTCTTTTCTGGTTGCTGAATCGATGGGTCGCCACGACTCGGAGATCATGGATGACGGGCATTTCGATCGAGACGCTGGAGCCCTGGGCGTCGTCGCTGTGGGAGGCAAGGCAGCGGATCCGGAGACTTAGCTTGCTTGCTGGCGCTATGTCCGCTGGCCCTAGCCAATCAGACCAAGTCGCTGTCTACCTCCGAAAGGGAGGCGCGTCAGGTCGCGGGTCGCAGCGCGCACGGCAGGTTTGGAGAAGCGACATGAAAGTCCCGCGCATCAGGCGGTCATCATGTCGATTGACAGCATCAAACGACCGGATCGGCGCATTATGAGCGTCTTTCACGTTTCTAACGCTAACCCGTTGCAAAATGCCGCAAAAAGCGGCGCAGGTCAGGAGAAGCCTTGCACGCATTGCATTGCTGCAATGCAATATAAGGCATTCCACTTTCTCGAAGTTATGATAAAACATACTTATCGAAACGGCGATCTCCTCCTCCCAAAGCCGCTAGATGTGGGTCGGCAACACTCCTCCTCCCAGTTGTCGATCGAGTTTATAAAGCCCGACGGATCCTCCCCCGTCGGGCTTTTCATTTGTCAGCCCTACAAAATTAATGCTTACTCAGCAGCCTTCCGAATAGCGGTCGAACTCAAAGCCGAGCGCGGGCCGTGGATGAAGGTCCAGGCAGGCGCGGTTTTTTTCCAGAGCACGCGGGCATCGTCCTCATCGATACGGGCGAAACTGAAGGTCTTCGCCATTTTCGACGAGAGATAGGAAAGCGTTGCGCCGGGTCGATCGATGACGGCGATCGGGAAGGTGCGGGCGATTTCTTTCCATTTCTGCCATTTGTGGAAGGTCTGCAGGCTATCGGCACCCATAATCCAGATGAAATGGATGTTCGGATTGCGTGCCTTTACCCTGGCGAGTGTGTTTGCCGTATAACTGACGCCGAATGCCTGTTCGAATGCAGTCACCTTGATATGCGGATCGGTTGTGATCGCTTCGCTGAGTGCGATGCGCTCGGCAAGTGGCGCAAGATGGTTGCGGTCCTTCAGTGGATTGCCGGGCGTCACCATCCACCAAAGTTGGTCGAGGCCGAGGCGCCGTATGGCAATCTCCGCAACCAGCGCATGCCCCTGATGCGGCGGATTGAAGGAACCACCAAACAGACCGACGACCATGCCGCGCTCGGTGTGCGGCATGCGAAGGTAGCGATGGTCTATGTCGTCTGTCGTCACGTCAGGGCCGCGTTTGTCCGGTGCCATGCACGCGGTATTTGAAGGACGTAAGCTGCTCGACACCAACAGGACCGCGGGCATGCATCTTGCCCGTCGCAATGCCGATTTCCGCACCCATGCCAAACTCGCCGCCGTCCGCGAATTGTGTGGAAGCGTTGTGAAGCAGGATGGCTGAATCGATTTCGGTGAAGAACCGCTCGACGACAGCCGGATCTTCCGCGATCACGGCTTCCGTATGGTTCGACGAATACTTCTGGATATGTGCGATCGCGCCGGAAATGCCGTCCACAACGGCAACGGAAATGACCGCATCGAGATACTCGGTCGACCAATCTTCCTCGGTCGCCGGCTTCATTCCTGGAGCGACCTTCAACACCGTGGCGGATGCGCGGATCTCGCAGCCGGCCCCAGTCAGCGCTTCCAGTAGCGGCGTCAGGTGCGTGCCGATCGCAGCGCCATCGACAAGCAGGGTTTCCACGGCACCGCAGATGCCCGTGCGGCGCATCTTGGCATTGACGATGATCTGCTTTGCCATTTCGATATCGCCCGACTTGTCGACGTAGATGTGGCAGAGGCCTTCGAGATGGGCAAAGACCGGTACGCGGGCTTCGTTCTGCACGCGGGCGACGAGGCTCTTGCCGCCGCGCGGCACGATGACGTCGATTGCACCTTCCAAGCCCCGCAGCATGGCGCCGACGGCGGCACGGTCCGAAACCGGAACGAGCTGTATGGCATGCTCCGGAAGACCTGCCGCCTTTAGTCCTTTAACGAGGCAGGCATGGATAGCCTGCGATGAACGGCGCGAATCCGAGCCGCACCGCAGGATCACAGCATTACCTGCCTTCAGGCAAAGCGCACCGGCATCGGCCGTCACATTCGGCCGGCTTTCGAAGATGACGCCGATGACGCCGAGGGGTGTGCGGACCCGCTCGATCTTCAGTCCGTTCGGCCGATCCCAGGCGGCGATCACTTCGCCGACCGGATCTTTCAGCGCAGCAATGGCGCGGATGCCTTCTGCCATTTCGCTGATGCGCTGGTCGTTCAGCGTCAAGCGGTCGATGAAGGAGGCGAGCATATCGGTGCCGGCGACGTCGTGCAGATCCTTGGCGTTTTCGGCAAGGATCTGCTCCTTGCTTGCGAGGATCGCGTCGGCCATCGCATTCAGCGCCTTGTCCTTGGCTTCGGTGGACGCAAAACCCAACGGTCGTGCCGCAGCCTTGGCCTTGCGGCCGATGTCGTTCATCAGCGCGTCAATGTCAGGGCTTTGTGCAACAGTCTCAAGCATGGGCAGCGTCCTTCTTCTGCCTTTCCGATTTCGAATTTACCTGTGACGTCATCACCATATCGTCGCGATGGATCATGGCGGTACGGCCGGGATAACCGAGGATCGCTTCGATCTCTGCCGATTTGCGGCCAACGATCTGGCGGGCGTCTTCTGCGTCGTAGCTGACGAGGCCGCGGGCGATCTCGCGCCCAGAAGGGCCGATGATTGCCACAGTGTCCCCCCTGCTAAAAAGCCCGATCACCTTGCGAACGCCGGCGGGAAGCAGGCTTTTGCCCGCACCGAGCGCCGTCACGGCGCCGTCGTCGACATGCAGTTCTCCCGCTGGCTGCAACTGACCTGCGATCCAGGTCTTGCGCGCGGTCACGGGGGTGCCGGACGGTGCGAACCAGGAGGAACGTGCGCCGTTCGAAATGGCGGATAGCGGGCTATCCGTTTTGCCGGAAGCGATGATCATTGCGCAGCCCGACGTCGTTGCGATCTTGCCAGCGTCGATCTTCGTGCGCATGCCGCCGCGCGACAGCTCGGAAGCGGCGCCGCCTGCCATGGCCTCGATCTCGGGGGTGATCTCGGCGATCGTCTCGAGGAATTCTGCATCCGGATCAAGGTGCGGCGGCGCAGTATAAAGTCCGTCGATATCGGATAGAAGGATCAGCAGATCGGCGCCCGTCATCGTTGCGACACGGGCGGCGAGGCGGTCATTGTCGCCGTATCGGATTTCGCTGGTTGCAACCGTGTCATTCTCGTTGATGATCGGAACGGCGCCGATCTTCAACAGCTGGTTGATGGTGGCGCGGGCATTGAGATAACGGCGACGCTCCTCCGTATCCCCGAGGGTGAGCAGGATCTGGCCCGCCACGATCTCATCCCGCGACAGGCTTTCCGACCAGGCGCGTGCGAGCGAAATCTGGCCGACGGCTGCCGCCGCCTGGCTTTCTTCCAGTTTTAGCGCGCCAGAAGGCAGATCCAGCACAGAGCGGCCGAGCGCGATAGCGCCCGAGGAGACGACAAGCACGTCCGCGCCTCTTGCCTTCAGTGCGGCGATATCGGCGCACATTGCATCCAGCCACGCGTTTTTGAGCCCGGCCTTACGGTCAACAAGAAGTGCTGAGCCGATCTTGATGACGATGCGGCGGTAGCGATCGAGCGGCTTACGCGTCGTCATCCGTTCTGTCCTCGTCGGTCGCGATCATGTCGCGATGCCGCAGCTTCGGCGCTTTGGCCGGCTTCTTACCGCGCGCATTCGCTTCGACAATGACGTCGCGCAGAGCTCGCAGAACCTCGGTCATGCCCTTGCCGGTTGCGGCCGAAATCTGGAACGGCGTCTTGCCGCAAGCCTTGGCGAGTTCCTTCATCTTCTTCTTGAGTGTCGCTTCGTCGAGTACGTCGATTTGTGCGAGCGCAACGATTTCCGCTTTGTCGGTCAGTTCGTTACCATAGGCCTCAAGCTCGTTCTTCACGGTCGTATAGGCCTTGCCGACCTTTTCCTCCTGCGCCGAAACCAGATGCAGCAGCACGCGAGTACGCTCGACATGGCCGAGGAACCGGTCGCCGATGCCAATGCCCTCATGCGCGCCTTCGATCAGTCCCGGAATGTCCGCCAGAATGAATTCCTGTCCGTCGATCGTTGCCACGCCGAGGTTCGGATGCAGGGTCGTGAAGGGATAGTTGGCGATCTTCGGCCGCGCGCGGGTGACTGCCGCCAGGAAAGTGGACTTTCCGGCATTGGGAAGGCCGACAAGCCCGGCGTCGGCGATCAGCTTCAGATGCAGCCAGATCGTCTTTTCCTCGCCGGGCAGACCGGGATTTGCCCAATCCGGTGCCTGATTGACCGAGGTCTTGAAATGCGCGTTCCCCCAGCCGCCGTTGCCGCCGGCGGCAAGCCGGAAACGCTGTCCTTCTTCCGTCAGGTCGCAGATCAGCGTTTCCTGGTCTTCTTCCAGGACCTGTGTTCCCACCGGGACCTTGAGCGTCACGTCTGCGCCATTGGCGCCGGTGCGGTTTTTGCCCATGCCGTGCGTGCCGATCTGGGCCTTGAAATGCTGCTGGTAGCGGAAATCGATCAGCGTGTTGAGGCCGTTGACGGCTTCAATCCAGACATCGCCGCCGCGGCCGCCATCGCCGCCGTCCGGTCCGCCGAACTCGATGAATTTCTCGCGCCGGAACGAGACGCTGCCTGCGCCGCCGTCACCAGACCGAATATAGACCTTTGCTTCATCGAGAAATTTCATTTTACTTCCATCATCGGTGGCTTTTACACGCCCCATCCTGCCGCTTTCGATATAGGCGGTTCAAGCCGAGGTCAAAGATTATCGTGAAGTTTGCGAGCTATAACATACAGTACGGCTTCGGTCTTGATGGGATTTATGATCTCGGCCGTATAGCGGAGAGCCTCGATGGCGCGGATATCATCGCGCTTCAGGAGGTGACCAGAGGCTTCGCACGAAACGATTTTGCCGACATGGCGGCCGATCTTGCGGCCTTCTTTCCCGACCATTTCTGGGTCTATGGCCCGGCCTGCGATCTGCACGTCGAGGCGGGCGAAGATGATTTTCCGCCGCGCGGTACGCGCTTCCAGTTCGGAAACATGATCCTTTCGCGGTGGCCGATCCTGTCGGCACGCACCCTGCTTCTGCCTCGAAGCCGCACTCTTTCGAAACTCAACCTGCAACGCGGCGCAACCGAAGCCGTCATCGATACGCCGGAAGGCGCGCTTCGCGTCTATTCCGTTCATCTCGATCATGTTTCGCCCGACGAGCGTATCCGTCAGCTCACCTATCTGAACGAGCACATCCATGCGTTTCCGTTCGAAGGCGGTTCCATGACGGGTGCCAGCGAATTCGAGATTGCGGATCTGCCGCTCCCGGAGGACTATGTCATCCTGGGCGACTTCAATATGGTGCCGGAATCTGCGGAATACTGCTCGTTTGCTGGAATGGAGGACAGATATTACGGACGCGTGCCGCGCGTCGGCACGCCGATAGACGCGCTGGCGGCGCTCGAAGGCTACATGCCCGGAAGCTATAGTTGGATGGATCCGAAGAACCACGGAAAGCGTATGCATCTTGACTACTGCTTCGTCAGTTGCGGCCTGCAGGGCCGCTTGAAATCCGCCCATGTGGATACGGATTCGGTGGGTTCCGATCATTTCCCCCTCTGGGTCGAGATCGGCGCATAGGAAAACGCCGCAGCGCGGAGGCTGCGGCGTTTTTGTCTCGTCAGGCAACCTTCGTGATCTGCAGGGCGCCGGGCTGAAGCACGGTTTCGACATGCGACACCATGGTGTTGCGGGCGAAACTGTAGATCTCCGCGCATCCCGTCATCCGGAAGCCGAGCTTCTCCTGCAATCTCAGCGAGGCTGGATTATCCGCGAACACGCCCGAGTGAACCGCCGTATCCGGCATCCGCCGGGAGAAGCGCTCCAGCACCGCTGCGACAGCTTCGCTCATATAGCCGCGTCGCCAAAAGTAGCGGTTCAGCCAGTAGCCAAGGTGCCAGCGGCCGTGGCGAAGTTCGACGGAGACGACGCCGATATGCGCGTCGTCTCCGTCGGTGACCGCCAAGTGCCAATCCGGCAGACTGCCGGACGTCACGGGAACCAGCCAATCAAGTGCGTCCTGCCTGTCATAGGGCGCGGGCACGCGGGCAAGCATCCGAGTGATTGCGAAGTCGGACAGCGATTCCGCAATCGCATTCGCATCGGCCAACCTGTGCGGGCGGAGCGTCAGCCGGGGCGTGGTGACGACCGGCACGCGGCCGGGCGTCACTTGCTTGCTCTTGGGTCGCTGCAAGATGGCGGCGCTCATCACAGGCTCCCCCAACTTCTCAGCGACATCCAGGTCTTCCGGTCGAGCCGGTACCATTCCACGGGCACGTTGCTGCCGAGCGCCAGCGACGCGGCAAGTCCTGAGCCCTGGAACTGGAAGCCGCACTTCTGGATAACCCGCCGCGACGCGATGTTCATCACCCGGCAACGGGCATCAATCTGATCGACATTGTCGCGTGTGCGAAAGACCATGTCGACCAGCGCGTGGCATGCTTCGGTCGTATAGCCCTGGCCCCAATAGGGTTCGCCAAGCCAGTAGCCGATTTCGACGGTGCGTTCGTCGACTTGCGGCTCGACGCCGCAGCACCCCATGAAGGCGCCGTTTTCAGCTTTGGTGATGGCATAGACGCACTTGCCAATCTCGCCATTCTTCGTCCGACGCACGAAGTCGGCGGCATCATTGGCGGTATAGGGGTGCGGCATGCGCGATACCATTGTGGCGACTTTGGCGTTGTTGGCGAGATGGGAAAGGGCGTCAATGTCTTCCTCGTGGGGCGCGCGCATGACGAGCCTTTCCGATAACAAGACAGGGCAATCGGTCCTTAACCGCTCCGGCCTCAGCCGTTCTTGGGGTGACCGTGGTTGGTCAACCCTTATCAGTTCGCCTTGCATGTTCAGTCCTCCTTATGGACAAAGAAAAAGGGGAGATGGCGTCCCATCTCCCCTGTTTTCTGAACTGAACCTGGTACGGCCAGCCGGGTCGATGAGACGCCGGCTGTTTTTGAGCGCTACCGGCTTATTCCGCTGCTTCCGCTTTCGGCATTACAGACACGTACACGCGACCATTGGCCTTCGTTCGGTAGTCCACATTGCCTGCCGTAAGCGCAAAAATGGTGTGGTCCTTCCCGAGGCCGACATTGGCGCCCGGATGCCACTGCGTACCGCGCTGACGCACGATAATGTTGCCTGCGATGACGGTTTCGCCGCCGAACTTCTTCACGCCAAGGCGCTTGGATTCGGAATCACGACCGTTGCGTGACGAACCGCCAGCTTTTTTGTGTGCCATTGGAGTTCTCCTTTAAACCTTTAGTCCCGTGATCTTAATTGGCAGCCACGATGTCCGTGATGCGGACGACCGTGTGATGCTGGCGGTGGCCGCGCGAACGCTTCGAGTTCTGACGGCGGCGCTTCTTGAAGGCGATAACCTTCTTGCCGCGGTTGTGCTCGACCACTTCGGCCTTGACGGAAGCGCCCTTGACGAAGGGAGCACCAATCGCAGCGTCGGCGCCTTCGCCGATTACGAGGACTTCGGTGAATTCGATGGAGTCGCCAGCGGTGGCTTCAAGCTTCTCGATGGTCAGCACGTCGTTGGCTGCCACACGGTACTGCTTACCGCCGGTCTTGATGACTGCGAACATTTTTGATCCTTTCATGTTCGATCCAGCTCTCCCCGCAAACTGCAGGTGGCCGTCTTTTTATCAGTCGAAATTAAGCAGGATTTCAGGGCGTTCGCCCGGAACTCTGTCTGCCGGTGAAACCCCGCGCGAGCGCGAGGCGGGCAAGGCACGGACTACTCCACACCTATTCCGTGAGCGGGATACGCGAGTGTCAAAAAGCTGTCAAGGCAAAAGGAGGAAAAGCTTTACAATTTCGTCTTGCCAGTCCGCCTTTTGATCGCTATGAGACAGCCCGCGCGAAACGAGCGCCAACCAGCACCGCGGAGAGGTGGCAGAGTGGTTGAATGCACCGCACTCGAAATGCGGCATGCCTGCAAGGGCATCGGGGGTTCGAATCCCCCCCTCTCCGCCATAGAGCTTCGGCGCAAAGAAAATCACTTCCGGTACATGTTCGGAGTCCGGCCGTAGATTTGATGGGAGCCAAACTACAGTTTCCAGTAGTGGACGGCGAATCGTCTTTGGCCTATCGATGGACCCATGCGATCGTCCCTGGAACATCTGCCGGAAGAAAAGCAGCGCGAGCTTGCCCGCGTCGTTGCGATCATCCATGAGGAGTTCGCCGATGCGCTGTCAGGCACGTCGGCCGCCTTCAAGAAGCGCGGCCGGATCTTAAAGATTTTGCTTTTCGGTTCGTATTGCCGCGGCACCTGGGTCGACGAGCCGCACACGATGAAGGGCTACCGCTCCGACTACGACATCCTCGTCATCGTCAATTCCAAACAGCTGGCGGAACCGCAATATTGGGACAAAACAACCGACCGGCTTCTATGGGACAAAGAGGTGAAGACGCCGGTCGGGCTGATCGTCCATGGTGCCAGGGAGGTGAACAACTTCCTGGCCGACGGCCAGTATTTCTTCGTCGACATCTTGCGCGAGGGCATCGTGCTCTACGAGCTCGACGACCGGCCGCTGGCCGAACCAAGAAAGCTTTCCGCTACCGATGCGTATAGGGTGGCGAAGGAGCATTTCGAAAAACACTTCGCAAATGCGAAAGATTTTGCCGACGGAAGTAGGTTCTATCTCAGCAAAACCAACTTGGCCCTCGCCGCTTTCATGCTCCACCAAGCAGTCGAGACTGCTTATTCCTGCCTGCTCCTCACTCGGACCAACTACAGCCCGCCATCGCACAATCTGAAATTCCTCCGGGGACTGGCTGAAGACCAGGACCGCCGGCTGATCGACGCATGGTCGCGCGACCAGCACCGCTATATCGCCTGGTACAACATTCTCAACGAAGCCTATGTCAAGGCGCGCTACTCGAAACACTTCGAGATCACCGAAGAAGCGCTCGGCTGGCTGCTTGAACGGACGGAGAATCTACATCAGATTGTCGCAGCCATTTGCAAGGAACGCCTTTCGGACCTCGAGCGGGCAAGCGGCGGCAATTGACAGTCACCTTCTGGTCTCGGCTGGTTCGCCACCGGGCGTGGGTAGCACAGCCCGAGAAAAATATATGCCGCTATTTATCCGGCACCGCAGTGCTTTTGCGGACATCAGCATGGTGCGCTGCAGCACGTTTTGCGGATTCCTTCTTTTTCTTGCCGCCGATCTCCTCTAAGTCTTGTCGTACCCGATGTGGCAACAAAGGTGATATATATGGCAGGTGAAACTGTTCTCGTGGTCGGCGGAGCCGGCTATATCGGCTCTCATACGTGCCTCGATCTGGCAAACAAGGGCTACAAACCCGTCGTCTTTGACAATTTCTCGAATGGTCATCGCGAATTCGTAAGGTGGGGTCCCGCCGAGGAAGGCGATATTCGCGATCGCGCCCGGCTCGAGGAAGTGCTGGCCAAGCACAAGCCTTCGGCGATTTTGCATTTTGCAGCGCTGATCGAAGTCGGCGAATCGGTGAAGGATCCTGTTTCCTTCTATGAGAACAATGTTATCGGGACGTTGACCCTGCTTTCGGCCGCGCAGGCTGCAGGCATCAAGGCTTTCGTCTTCTCATCCACCTGCGCGACATATGGGCTGCCGCAGAGCGTGCCGCTTGACGAGACACACCGGCAGGTGCCGATTAATCCCTACGGGCGGACGAAGTACATCGTCGAGCAGGCGCTCGCCGATTATGACCAGTACAGGGGTCTCCGTTCCGTGATCCTGCGGTATTTCAATGCGGCGGGTGCAGATTTCGAAGGACGGATCGGCGAATGGCATCAGCCGGAAACGCATGCCATTCCGCTTGCAATCGACGCGGCACTCGGCCGCCGGCAAGGTTTCAAGGTCTTCGGCAGCGACTACGAGACACGCGATGGCACCTGCGTGCGCGACTATATCCACGTGCTCGATCTGGCGGATGCGCATGTGCGCGCTGTCGAATATCTGTTGAGGGGCGGCGATTCCGTTGCGCTGAACCTCGGGACAGGGACGGGCACGACGGTCAAGGAGTTGCTCGGGGCGATCGAAGACGTGTCGAAGCGGCCTTTCCCGGTCGAATATATCGGGCGCCGGGAAGGCGATTCGCACACGCTGGTTGCCAATAACGACAAGGCCCGCGATGTGCTTGGCTGGGTACCGCAATATGATCTTTCGCAGATCATTCAGTCGGCCTGGGACTGGCATTCCAGATCCAATCACTGAGGCGGCTTTCATGAAGCGGCCTAACGTCCTTCTGATCACCGCGGATCAATGGCGCGGTGATTGCCTTTCGGCCGCCGGCCACGCCTGTGTAAGGACGCCGAATGTCGATGCGCTGGCAAGGGAGGGCGTGCTTTTTCGCAATCACTTCGCCGGCGCGGCACCCTGTTCGCCGGCGCGGGCGACGCTTTATACCGGCCTTTACCAGATGAACCACCGGGTTTGCCGGAACGGCTCGCCGCTGGACCGCCGCTTCGACAACCTGGCGCTGGCGGCAAGGCGCGCCGGCTATGACCCTACGTTGTTCGGCTATACGGATACCGCGCCTGACCCGCGCGAACTTGATAGGAACGACCCGCACCTTCAGACCTACGAAGGCCTGCTGCCAGGGTTTACCGCGCGCCAGCTCCTGCCCGAGCATGAGAAGCAGTGGCTTTCCTGGTTGCGCTCACGCGGGCATCGCGATGCAGTCAGCCGGCACATCCATGTTCCGCCTGGTGCCGCCCGCGGCGAAATTTCGGCGGAACCGACCGCGTATTCCAGGGATGAAACACAGACTGCGTTTCTTGCAGGGGAATTCATTCGCTGGCTTAGCGAACAGGATGCGCCATGGTTTGCGCATGTCTCCTTCCTGCGGCCGCATCCGCCATTTTCGGTGCCTGAGCCCTTCGGCAGCATGTTCAAACCAGACGACGGACCGGAATTTTCACGGGCGAAAAGCCATAAGATCGAAGAGGCGCTGCATCCTTATCTCGGCTATTCGATGCTGAAGAGCGACGAGGGCAGCTTTATATATGGCGCCGAGGGTTCGGTCAGCGACTGGAAAGCCGAGGATTTCGCGGCGATCCGGGCGATCTATTACGGGATGATTGCCGAGGTGGATGCGCAGCTCGGCCGGATCTGGCAGGGGCTGAAGGATGCCAGTGTGTGGGACGATACGATCGTCATCTTCACCTCCGACCATGCCGAGATGATGGGCGATCACTGGACACTTGGCAAAGGCGGTTTTTTTGACGGCAGCTATCACATTCCCCTGGTGATCCGCAACCCAAAGGCGCCGGTAAGAGGTCATGTGGTCGAGCGCTTCACGAGTGCGGCGGATATCTTTCCGACACTTTGCGACAGCTTGGGCGTCGAGACAGCCAACCATGTCGACGGCCGTTCATTGCGCTCGTTCATCGATCATGGAGATGCGATCGACTGGCGGGAGGCGGCATTCTGGGAATTTGATTTCCGCGACATCGCCAATGGCGAAGCGGAGCGCCACTTCGGTCTGAAATCGAACCAGTGCAATCTCGCGGTGATCCGCAACGAGCGATTCAAATATGTGCATTTTGCCGCCCTGCCGCCGCTGCTCTTCGATCTCAGGGCCGATCCGATGGAGCTCAACAACGTCGCTCCCGATCCAGCCTACGCGGCAACGCGCCTGGAGTGCGCCGAGATGTTGTTATCGCTCCGGGCGCGGCACCTCGACCAGACGCTTGCGTATACAGAACTGACGGAAAAGGGGCCGGTCACGCGCCGGCCCTGATTGCTCACGAGAAGCGACCGAGATAATCAATCTTGCCGACCGGTGCGCCCTGATTGCGCAGGATCGCGTGTGCCGTCGCGACGTGAAAATAGAAGTTCGGCAGTGCAAAGGTCGTGACATATTCGTCGCCGCGGAAGGTCATCTTGTTTCCGCCGGGCGCGATCGTCACTTCATTCGTCTCGGTGCCTTCGAGCGCTTCCGGCGCTATCGTCGCGAGATAGGCCTCGGTTTTGACGACGCGCCCGCGAAGTTCGGCGATCGTCGTTTCGCTGTCCTCGAATTTCGGTGCCTCGGTGGCGGTCAGGCGGGCGACTGCCAGCTTGGCGGTGTCGCTTGCGCGTTGATATTGGCCGGACAGCGGCAGCATATCGGGTGCAAGCCTGGCGGCGACCAGTTCATTCGGATCAATCCCCTTCTCGTTTGCATAAGCCTCGGCCTTGTCGAGGTAGTTTTTCAGTGTCGCAAGCCCGCGCTGAAACACCGGAACGGTCAGGCGGTACATGGAAATGGACATGGCTTCTCCTTGGGGATTTTTGGTGGGCGCAGCGGTTTCGATCGTTACGTCCGCACATTTAGGCGCGCAGCGTGACGATTTCATCGGCCGGTCCGCCCGTCGCGGCTTTCTATCTTCATTTCCTTAAAAAGAGTTGACGCCGCGTGCAGAAAATGGAATGAATATTCCGCGAGACAAATTTTACGGTTTGTTTGTTCCGTTTTGGACGGGAACTGCGCAACGGGAGTGGCAGCGCGACATATTACGGCTTTTGGGCAGCGCCCAAAGCTCCGGCGTGAGGAGGGTGCAGCCGGACACCGTTTTGTGGAGGAAATAAAATGAGAAAGTTTATCCTGGGCACTGCGATGGCGCTCGTCATGTCGACGGCTGCTCACGCAGAAACCGTTGGCGTTTCCATGGCGCTCTTCGACGACAACTTCCTGACCGTTCTGCGCAATGGCATGCAGGATTACGCCAAGACGCTGGATGGCGTGACGCTGCAGGTTGAAGACGCACAGAACGACGTCGCCAAGCAGCAGAGCCAGATCCAGAACTTCATCGCATCGAAGGTCGACGCCATCATCGTCAACCCGGTGGATACCGATGCCACCACTGCCATGTCGAAAATTGCCGCCGATGCCGGAATTCCACTCGTCTACGTGAACCGCGAGCCAGTCAATGTCGATACGCTTCCGGACAAGCAGGCGTTCGTTGCTTCCAACGAACAGGAGTCCGGCACGCTGGAAACCAAGGAAGTCTGCCGCCTTCTCGGTGGCAAGGGCAAGGCTATCATCATGATGGGCGAGCTTTCCAACCAGGCTGCCCGCATGCGCACCAAGGACGTTCATGACGTCGTCGCGACCGACGAATGCAAGGGCATCGAGATCGTCGAAGAGCAAACGGCCAACTGGTCCCGGACCCAGGGATCCGACCTGATGACCAATTGGCTCTCCAGCGGTATTGAGTTCGATGCCGTCATCTCGAACAATGACGAAATGGCAATCGGCGCGATCCAGGCGCTCAAGGCTGCCGGCAAGGATTTGAGCAAGATCGTCATCGGCGGCGTCGATGCCACACAGGATGCGCTCGCCGCCATGCAGGCCGGCGACCTCGACGTGACAGTGTTCCAGGACGCTGCCGGTCAGGGTAAGGGCTCTCTTGATGCGGCTCTGAAGCTCGCCAAGGGCGAAAAGATCGAGAAGAAGGTCTACATTCCCTTCCAGCTCGTCACGCCGGAAAACGTCAAAGACTTCGTTGCCAAGAACTGAGGCGAAGAAATCGCGGATGTGGGCCAAACGGCCCGCATCCGTTTCGTCCGTCGTCGGATATCCGGAGAGGAGATGAGATGGCCGTCAGCCCTTCCACCATGGCCGCTGTTCGTGCAAGCGGAGCCGTCCCAAACGCGGAATATCTCCTGAGCGCCGAAGGCATCCGCAAGGAATTTCCCGGTGTGGTCGCACTCGATGATGTGCAGTTCCGGCTGAAGCGCGGCTCCGTGCACGCGCTGATGGGCGAGAACGGCGCCGGCAAATCGACACTGATGAAGATCCTGGCCGGCATCTATACGCCGGACAAGGGTGACGTGCGCCTGAAGGGCGTGGAAATACAGCTCAAGTCGCCGCTCGACGCGCTGGAAAACGGCATCGCCATGATCCATCAGGAACTGAACCTGATGCCTTTCATGACGGTTGCCGAAAACATCTGGATCCGCCGCGAGCCCAAGAACCGGTTCGGCTTCGTCGACCATGGCGAAATGTACCGGATGACTGAAGAGCTTTTCCAGCGGCTCAATATAACCATCGATCCTGATATCGAGGTTCGCCACCTCTCGGTCGCAAGCCGTCAGATGGTCGAGATCGCCAAAGCGGTTTCCTATAACTCCGACGTGCTCATCATGGACGAGCCGACATCGGCGCTCACCGAGCGCGAAGTGGCACATCTTTTTGAGATCATCCGCGGCCTGAAGGTGCACGGTATCGGTATCGTCTACATTACCCACAAGATGAACGAGCTGTTCGAGATCGCCGACGAGTTTTCGGTATTCCGCGACGGCAAATATATCGGCACGCACGCATCGACTGATGTGACGCGCAACGACATCATTCGGATGATGGTCGGCCGCGAGATCACGCAGATGTTCCCGAAGGAAGAGGTTCCAATCGGCGACGTGGTGCTTTCGGTCAAGAATCTGACTCTCAACAAGGTCTTCCATGATGTTTCGTTCGACGTGCACGCGGGCGAGATCCTCGGCGTTGCAGGCCTTGTGGGCTCAGGCCGTTCGAATGTCGCCGAGACGCTGTTCGGTGTGACGCCGGCAAGCTCCGGCACGATCGAGCTTTTCGGCAAGAAGGTCGATATCAGTTCGCCGACCGACGCGATCAGAAATCACATGGCGTTCCTCACCGAGGACCGCAAAGATACGGGCTGTCTGCTGATCCTCAATGTGCTCGAGAACATGCAGATCGCCGTGCTGCAGGACAAATTCGTCAAGGCCGGCTTCGTGCAGGAAGGCGCGATAGAAGCGACATGCGAGGACATGGCGCGCAGGCTTCGTGTCAAGACGCCGAACCTCGACGAGCGCATCGAGAATTTGTCGGGAGGCAATCAGCAGAAGGTACTGATCGGACGCTGGCTGCTGACCAACCCGCGTATCCTTATTCTCGACGAACCGACGCGCGGTATCGATGTCGGCGCCAAGGCGGAGATTCACAAGCTCGTGACGGAGATGGCCCGCAACGGCGTCGCGGTCATCATGATTTCGTCGGAGATGCCGGAGGTTCTCGGCATGAGTGACCGCATCATGGTCATGCATGAGGGACGGGTGACCGGTTTCCTCAATCGCGACGAAGCAACACAGGTCAAGGTGATGGAGCTCGCCGCACAGTGATGTGCGGCCCCAATCAAGCGCCGGAGGGAGGTTTAACATGAATACTGAGGCAGCCGAAAGCCAGGCCCCGCTTGCAACACGGACGAGGCGGCACCGCGTGCCGCCGGAACTCAGTATCTTCCTGGTGCTGATCGGTATCGCGCTCGTTTACGAAATTCTCGGCTGGATCTTCGTCGGCCAGAGTTTCCTGATGAACCCGCAGCGCCTGACGATCATGATCCTGCAGGTGTCGGTGATCGGGATCATTTCGGTCGGTGTCACACAGGTGATCATCACCGGCGGCATCGATCTCTCATCCGGTTCCGTCGTCGGTATGACGGCAATGATTGCGGCGAGTTTTGCCCAAGCATCGACATGGCCACGTGCGCTCTATCCAGGCCTGACCGACATGCCGTTTTTCGTGCCTATCGGCGTGGGCCTGCTGATCGGCCTCCTGGCCGGCTACATCAACGGACAGTTGATCGCCAAGACAAAGATTCCGCCCTTCATAGCTACGCTCGGGATGATGGTCTCGGCGCGCGGTATTTCCAAATGGTATACAAAGGGCCAGCCGGTATCAGGGCTTTCGGATCAGTTCAATTTCATCGGTACGGGCATCTGGCCGGTCATCGTGTTCCTTGTTGTGGCACTGATCTTCCACATCGCCCTTCGCTATACACGTTACGGCAAGTTTACCTATGCGATCGGCGCGAACGTGCAGGCGGCGCGTGTTTCCGGTATCAATGTCGAAGCGCACCTGATCAAGGTCTACGCGATCGCCGGCCTTTTGGCAGGTCTTGCCGGCGTCGTCACGGCAGCTCGTGCTCAAACCGCACAGGCCGGCATGGGCGTGATGTACGAACTCGATGCGATCGCTGCAGCCGTTATCGGAGGCGCGTCGCTGACAGGCGGTGTCGGCCGCATCACCGGTACGGTGATCGGCACGGTCATTCTCGGCGTGATGACGTCGGGCTTCACCTTCCTGCGGGTTGATGCCTATTACCAGGAGATCGTCAAAGGCTTGATCATCGTGGCGGCCGTCATCGTTGACGTCTACCGGCAGAAGAAGCGGACAAAGCACTAATCAGGAATGGGGCCTTCGGGCCCCGTTTTCATTTCAAGCCCAGGCATTTACCCATCCGCATAAATTTCTGAGAAGGGGGCTGGTCAATTCTGCCAGCTTTTCTATTCTGCACGCTTGTCATTCGCTTGGCGGGGCAGAGCAGGAAAACAGATGCAGCTTGTCTTTGATGGCCACAATGACGTTCTCCTCAGGCTTTGGACACATGAAAGGGATGGCAACGATTCGGTTGCCGAATTTCTGAACGGAACGACGTCAGGCCATATCGACGGACCGCGCGCCCGGCAGGGTGGTCTCGCCGGCGGCCTCTGCGCCATCTACGTGCCCTCTGGCGATCTCGTCTTTGCCGACCCCGATCGGAACGGACATTACGCAACGCCGCTGGCGGCACCTCTCGACCGGCTGCCGTCGCTCGGCATTGCGACCGAGATGGCGGCGATCGCACTGCGTCTTGACAAGGCAGGCGCCTGGCGTCTCTGCCGGACGGTGAAGGACATCCGCAATGCCATGGCGAGCGGTATCTTTGCCGCGGTCATGCATATGGAAGGCTGCGAGGCGATCGGGCCTGATCTTGCGGCGCTCGAGGTCTTTCATGCGGCCGGCTTGCGCTCTCTGGGACCTGTCTGGAGCAGGCATAATGTCTTCGGGCACGGCGTGCCCTTCGCCTTTCCGATGTTGCCGGATACGGCGCCGGGGCTGACTGGCGCCGGCTTTGAGCTGGTGCGCGAATGTAATCGCCTGGGCATCATGATCGATCTGTCCCACATAACGGAAAAAGGCTTCTGGGACGTCGCGAAGACGACAGATCAACCTCTGGTCGCTACGCATTCGAACGTGCATGCGCTGACGCCGGTGGCGCGCAATCTGACGGATAAGCAGCTTGATGCAATCAGGGAGAGCAGAGGGCTTATCGGTCTCAATTACGCGACTGCGATGTTGAGACCCGATGGCCGCTCCGAGGGCGATACACCAATCAGCGACATGATCCGCCATATCAACTATCTCGTCGACCGCGTCGGGATCGATTGCGTTGCGCTCGGGTCCGATTTCGATGGCGCGACAATTCCGGACGAAATAGGCGACGCGGCCGGCAACCAGAAGCTGATTGCCGCTCTCCGGGACGTTGGATATGGTGAGGTGGACTTACGGAAACTCGCCAGCGAGAACTGGATTCGCATCCTGGCTTCGGCGTGGGGGGAGAAGAACGCCTGAGCCAAAATACCGCTTTGTAATCAATCAAGAACAAGGGAACAGACCGATGACGATTACCAAACTCAGCCGCAATTTTCGCGCCCTTTCGGCGGGGGCTGCGCTTTCGCTGCTCATGCTGACGGCGCCTGGCGCTTATGCCGAGACGCCGAAGGATACGCTCGTCGAAGGTTTCGCCATCGACGACATCATTACCATGGATCCGGGCGAGGCTTTCGAGCTTTCGACGGCGGAAATGACCACCAATACCTATAGCCTGCTGGTCCGCCTCGACCTGGACGACACGTCGAAGGTCAAGGGCGATCTTGCCGAAAGCTGGAGCGTCTCGGATGACGGCCTGACCTATACGTTCAAGCTGAAGCCCGGACTGAAGTTCGCCTCCGGCAATCCGATCACGGCCGAGGATGTTGCCTGGTCCTTCGAGCGCGCCGTCAAACTCGACAAGAGCCCGGCATTCATCCTGACACAGTTCGGTCTGACTGGTGACAACGTCACCGAAAAGGCCAAGGCGGCGGACGAAAATACCTTCGTCTTCACGGTCGACAAGGCCTATGCACCCAGCTTCGTGCTGAATTGCCTGACGGCGACAGTTGCCTCCGTGGTCGACAAGAAGCTGGTGATGGAACACCTCAAGCCGATGACGCCGAGCGCGGAATACAAGTATGACAACGACTTCGGTAATGAGTGGTTGAAGACGGGCTATGCCGGTTCCGGTGCCTACAAGCTGCGCGAATGGCGCGCCAACGAAGTTGTCGTGCTGGAGCGCAACGACAATTACTACGGCGACAAGGCGAAGCTGAACCGCGTCATTTATCGCTACATGAAGGAAAGTGCCGCGCAACGTCTGGCGCTGGAGGCGGGCGACATCGATATCGCGCGCAACCTCGAGCCAGGTGATCTCGAGGCTGTTTCGAAGAACGCCGACCTTGCGGCGACGAGCGCACCGAAAGGCACGATCTATTACGTCAGCCTCAACCTCAAGAACGAGCACCTGAAGAAACCGGAGGTACAGCAGGCCTTCAAGTATCTCGTCGATTATGACGCGATCAGTTCGACCCTCATCAAGGGCATCGGCGAAATCCACCAGACCTTCTTGCCGAAGGGCCAGCTTGGTGCGATTGACGAAAATCCATTCAAGCTCGACGTTGCCAAGGCCAAGGAATTGCTGGCAAAAGCCGGCCTTCCGGATGGCTTCTCCGTGACGATGGACGTGCGCAACACGCAGCCGGTCACCGGCATTGCCGAATCCATGCAGCAGACGCTGGGGCAAGCCGGCGTGAAGCTCGAAATCATTCCGGGCGATGGTAAGCAGACGCTGACAAAATATCGCGCCCGCACGCACGACATGTACATCGGCCAGTGGGGTTCCGACTATTTCGACCCGAACTCGAATGCCGATACCTTCACGGCGAACCCGGACAATTCGGATGCAGGCACGAACAAGACGCTTGCGTGGCGCAATGCCTTCGAAACGCCGGAACTCGACAAGCAAGCCAAGGCCGCGCTGCTTGAGCGCGATAGCGCCAAGCGTGCTGCGATATATGAGGACATTCAGAAGAAGTACCTTGAGAACAGCCCCTTCGTCTTTATCTTCCAGCAGATCGAAGTCGCCGGCTATCGTAAGAACCTGAAGGACTTCAAACTCGGACCGAGCTTCGACACGAACTACGTCGGCCCGATCGCCAAGGAATAATCCGGCAGGATTCGTTCGTTGAGCATTCTGGAAACAAAAATGGAGGCGCGGCCCGCAAAGGGCCGTGCCGCTCCTCTCGCGAAAGCAATCGGGCGTTTCCTCGTTGCTGCCGTTACGACCTATCTCGGACTTCTGGCCGTCACCTTTTTCATCGGCCGTGTCGTGCCGATCGATCCGGTTCTTGCGATCCTGGGCGACCGCGCGCCGACGCATGTCGTTGAGCGCGTGCGGGAAGAGCTCGGCTTCAATCTGCCGCTCTATCAGCAATTCTTCATCTATATCAAAGGTATCCTTTCCGGTGATTTCGGCAATTCGGTTCTGACCACCAATCCGGTGATGACCGATATCCGCCGCGTCTTTCCGGCGACGATCGAGCTTGCAACCCTCGGCACCATCATCGGTGCCGTGATCGGCATTCCGCTGGGCGTGCTTGCAGCTGTCCGGCGCGGCAGCTTTGCCGACCAGATTGTGCGTGTCGTCGGGCTTGTCGGCTATTCCGTGCCGATCTTCTGGTTGGCGCTGATTTCGCTCGTCATATTTTATGCGCAGCTGCGCTGGGTCGCCTTTCCGGGGCGCATCGACATCGTCTTTGAATATACGTTCACGCCGATTACCGGCTTCTATCTGATCGACAGCATCTGGCAGAGGCAGTGGGATGTATTTTATGACGTCTTCCGGCACATCATCCTGCCGGCATCGCTGCTTGGCTATTTCTCGCTCGCCTATATCAGCCGCATGACGCGCAGCTTCATGCTGAACGAACTCAGCCAGGAATATATCGTTGCTGCACGCGCCAAGGGGCTTTCGGAAACCCGCGTAATCTGGGGCCATGCATTGCGTAATGCAGCGGTGCCGCTCGTGACTGTGATCGCACTTTCCTATGCCGGTCTACTCGAGGGCTCAGTGTTGACAGAAACCGTTTTCTCCTGGCCCGGCATTGGCCTTTACATTACCAATTCGCTTCAGAACGCCGACATGAACGCCGTCCTCGGCGGCACGATCGTCATCGGCACGGTCTTCATCGGCATCAACCTTCTGTCCGATCTCCTCTATCGGACGCTCGATCCAAGGACGCGAAGCCGATGACAGTTCCGGTCAGCCAGCCAGCGCCGATGACCCGCCGCCAGTGGCTGCTTTCCGATCGTCCGCAATCGCGCATGCAGGCTCGTCTCGGGCGCGCCTATGTGACCTGGCGGCAGTTCAGTGCGAACAGGCTTGCCGTCCTTGGTCTCATTATCATTGTCGCGCTGCTGCTCGTTGCCGCCTTCGCTAATCTGTTGGCCACGCATTCGCCGGTGGTCGGCGACCTAAAGAATGCGCGACTTCTGCCGCCGGGTACCGGCGAGTATCTGCTCGGCACGGACGACCAGGGTCGCGATATCCTTTCGCGCCTGATCTACGGGTCGCGGCTGACGCTGTTCGTCGTCGTGCTCGTAGCGATCATCTCGGCGCCGATTGGATTGATTGTCGGCACGGTCTCCGGCTATGCCGGCGGATGGGTGGATGCAGTGTTAATGCGTATCACCGACATCTTCCTGGCGTTCCCGAAGCTGGTGCTGGCTCTTGCCTTTGTCGCCGCGCTCGGGCCGGGCATCCAAAATGCGATCATCGCGATTGCAATCACGTCCTGGCCTCCTTACGCCCGCATCGCCCGGGCGGAAACGCTGACGGTGCGGCGCTCGGATTATATCTCGGCCGTCAGGCTGATGGGTGCATCGCCGGTTCGCATCATCATCCGCCACGTCATGCCGCTCTGCCTCTCGTCGCTGATCGTTCGCGTAACGCTCGACATGGCTGGTATTATCCTGACGGCTGCCGGTCTCGGCTTTCTCGGTCTCGGCGCGCAGCCGCCACTGCCGGAATGGGGCGCGATGATCGCCTCGGGTCGCCGTTTCATTCTCGATCAATGGTGGGTCGCGGCCATGCCGGGTATTGCGATTCTCATCGTCAGCCTCGGTTTCAACCTGCTTGGCGACGGCCTGCGCGATGCGCTCGATCCCAAGGAGACCGACCAGTGACGGCTTTGCTGACGGTTGACAATCTGAAGGTCAGCTACCCGACGCGCACTGGCGTGATCGAAGCTGTTCGCGGCGTTTCCTTCACACTGGTCAAGGAACGCCTCGGCATTGTCGGGGAGTCCGGATCCGGCAAGTCGCAGACCGGCCGCGCGATCATGGGGCTCACGCCGAAGCATGGCATCGTCACGGCCGACAGGCTCAACTTCGCCGGCATCGATCTGCTCCAGGCTTCAGCGAAAGAACGGCGGCGTCTGCGCGGCAAGCGCATCGCCATGGTGTTGCAGGATCCGAAATATTCACTCGATCCGGTGATGTCGATCGGCCGGCAGATCTGCGAGACGCTGAGAACGCATGAGAAGGTCGGCAAGGCCGAGGCGACCGAACGGGCGCTTGCCATGCTGGAGGCGGTGCAGATCCGTGATCCGAAGCGTGTCTTCGATCTCTATCCGCATGAGGTCTCAGGTGGCATGGGCCAGCGTGCAATGATCGCCATGATGCTGATTGCCGGGCCGGAACTGCTCATCGCAGACGAGCCGACCTCGGCACTCGACGTCACCGTGCAGCTCGACGTGTTGAAGATCCTGGACAAGCTGGTTTCCGAGCGCGGCATGGGGCTTATCTTCGTGTCGCATGATCTGCGCCTTGTTTCCTCGTTCTGCGACCGCGTCATCGTGATGTATGCCGGAAAGATCGTTGAAGAGCTTAGGGCTTCCGACCTCAAAAATGCGCAGCACCCCTATACGCAAGGACTTTTGAATTGCATGCCGCAAATCGGCGAAGATCGCCATCCGCTGCCGGTGCTCGACCGCAAGCCGGAGTGGGCCGCATGAGTGCTGCGCTTTCAGTCGAGAATCTCAGCGTCATCTATGACGATTTTCATGCGCTTCAGGATGTCAGCATCGCGGTGGCATCCGGCGGCTCCTTCGGGCTGGTTGGGGAATCGGGTTCCGGCAAGTCGACGCTGCTTCGTGCGGTAGCGGGCCTTGCGCCAGTCAAGGGTGGCGCAATTCGCGTTCATGATCGGCTGCTGCAGGGGTCAAAACGCAGCAAGGCTTTTTATCGAAATGTCCAGATGGTGTTCCAGGACCCTTATGGCTCGCTGCACCCACGGCAGACGATCGACCGGCTGCTGCTCGAGCCATTGGCAATTCACGGGATTGCCGACAGCGAGAAGCGCATCGAACGGGCACTGGACGAGGTTGGCCTTGGAAACGGCTTCCGCTTTCGCTATCCGCACCAGCTTTCAGGCGGCCAGCGGCAGCGCGTGGCGATTGCGCGCGCCCTGATCGTCGAGCCGTCGATCCTGCTGCTCGATGAACCGACGTCGGCGCTCGACGCTTCCGTGCAGGCGGAGGTGCTCAATCTGCTGGAACAGATCAGGCGTGACCGCAATCTGACCTTTGTCATGGTGAGCCACGACCTTGGTGTCGTCACCCATATGTGTGAAGGGCTTGCCGTGATGCGCAACGGTGCTGTCGTCGAGCGGCTGACCTCGGGCCAATTGGCCAGTGCGGATGTTCACGAGGACTACACGAGAAATTTGATGATAGCGAGCAAAGGCTTCGTCAAAGCCTGAAGCGCAGATTTTTCAAATATTTGAAATCCCTTCGGGCATCGGTGCGCTAAGGTTAAGCAGCCGTTAAAAGACGACTATTCGACTAGACTATTGACAGCCGATTTTCATCTGTCATGATCATGTTAACGAGTGTTAGCTTTCGTGATCGTGGAGGTGAGGCATGTTCTTTCTCGGCGGAATGACCATGGGATATCTCGATCCTCCGGCCAAGGTTGAGCGGAGCGAGCAGACAACCATCTCCGTTCCTGCTGAAAAAGATCGCCGATTGATCGAGGCTTCCTCGGGTGCCCAGAGAGAGGAAAACGCGATCGAGCGTTCGTTGATCTGGGCATGGCGCACGCTTTGCTGAGCCGTCTGTGGGGCGTGGGTCAGATTTTCTATCCCTCGCCCTCTGGACGGAAATTTATCTCTACCTAGCTTATAGAGAATATAGGAATATCGGTGCCGGCTGATCGCCGCATCCACAAGAAGAGACGGAGGCAACACATGGCAGACTTGGGTATGTCGCATACTCACGCGAACCATTATGGTTCCGTACCGGCCAAGAAGCCGGCCTCAACGCGCCAGAAGCTTCATTTTGCGCTCAATGCCGCGCTGTTTGCCGCGGCGTTCGCGTTCGTTACAGCTTTGGTCTGCGGCGTTATCAGCTGATGGAGCTTTCGTGCTGACATATGTCGGCACGTAATGAACTTCCTTTTCAAATCGCTGGTTGAAGCAAGAGCTTCGGCCAATCACAATTGCGGTCCAATCATGTTATAGATCCGGTGCCTGAGGGTGCCGGATTTTTCTTTGAACAGCGAATATCTGCCGAATTGAGATAGGCGAAGCTGCGCAATTCCGTGCCTCTTGACTTGAATTATCGGGATGGTGTCCAACTTTCCCGGATGGTTCTTCGGGGTGGAGGCAAATGGCAGCTATGACCGGCAGAATCGTGCCATAAATCAGGCCTAAACCGTTTCGTATCGAAAATCTGCGGCTTTCGCATCTTCCTGCAAAGGCCCTTGGCCGTTCATGTCGCAGTCATAATTGCCGGTGCAAAAGGCTAGGCAAAATCACCATAACTTAGTTTGGATCCAGAACCGAACCCATGACAATTTCCATTCCGTCTCCAAGCCCATCGCGCGAATCCGAAGTCAAGCACATCGATCACAACGACTCGATCCGCTCGACCTACCTGTCGATCGAAGACATCAAGGCGATGGGTGAATTGGTCGCCCGCAAAGGCGTCGATTCGCTGCCGGCCTTCACCGCCTTCGATTTTTTTGCACGGCATAAGGAGAACGAGAAGGAAATCCTACGCGTGTACCGCACGACCGCGGCCGACGTAGAAGCGGGCGAGACAATCACGCCTGCCGCCGAATGGCTTCTCGATAACCACTATATCGTCGAAGAGGCAATTCAGGAGGTCCGCCGCGACTTCCCGCGGCGCTTCTATCGCGAACTGCCGACCATCGATGTCGATGGCGTGCAGGTACCGCGCACGCTGGTGCTCGCCTGGCTCTATGTCGCTCACACCCACAGCACCGTTTCACAGGAAAGTCTGACGGCGCTTGTCGATGGCTTCCAGTTGGGCGAGACGCTGCGCATCGGTGAGCTCTGGGCTGTCCCATCCCTCGTCCGCTATGTTCTCGTCGAAAACCTCCGCCGTATTTCCAGCCGCGTTGAGCGTAGCCGGCGCATCCGCCGCCGTGCGAACGAGGCGGCCGATGAACTCGTGCGTTTGGACGATCCGGCGAAGGCTGCGGAATATCTGAGAACGCTGGAGCCGCTTGCCGAGGACAATACCTTCTCGACGCAGTTCCTCTATCGCATGCGCGACGGTTCGCAGGCATCTAGCCTTGCGATCGCCTGGCTCGACGAGCGTCTGGAAATGCTCGGCCGTGATACCGAAGAAGCGACGATGGCGGAGCATAGCCGCCTGTCCTCCGGCAATGTCACGATGGGCAACATCATCCGGAGCCTTCGCGAGATCGATGACGCGGAATGGTCGGTCTGGGTCGAGCAGGTCAGCCATGTCGACAAGCTGCTCTGGGAGAATTCCGATTACGGCATCCTCGATTCGGGATCACGCAACAAATACCGCAAGCAGATCGAAAAGCTCGCCAAGCGCTCACCGCTGACGGAAATGGAAGTCGCGCAGCTTGCTCTCGACATGACTAGCCAGGCGAGGGCGTCGGAGGAGCCGCAACCGCATGAGCCGAACGTCGGCGGCTATCTTGCCGGCACGCATAGGCCGAAGCTTGAGGAACGTGCCAATTATCGCCCGACCCTCGTCCAGCATTTTGTCCGAACTGTCCGCAAGTTCAATTGGCTGTCGATTGCTGTTCCCGTCATGCTGCTTACGATCATCGCGATGGCGATCGTCGGGCGGCTCATGGCCAATGCCGGCATGGGCACGCTGGAAATCGCCATATTGCTGATCATGTTCTCTCTTCCGGCATCGGAGGGAGCAACAGGTCTTTTCAATACCTTGCTGTCCTTCTTCGTGACGCCGTCGCGGCTTGTCGGCTACGAGTTCAAGGAAGGCATTCCGGAGGATGCGCGCACGCTGCTTGTCGTGCCATGTCTGATTTCGAACCGCGACAGCGTCGATGACCTGGTTCGCAATCTTGAGGTTCACTATCTCGCTAATCCCCGCGGCGAAATTTATTTCGCGCTGCTGAGCGACTGGCCGGACAGCGACGTCGAGGAGACGGCAAACGATCTCGAAGTGCTAGACTACGCCAGGCGCGAAATCGCCAATCTTTCGGCACGTTACGCCTATGACGGCAAAACGCGCTTCTATCTCCTGCATCGCCGCCGCCTCTACAACCCGTCTGAGGGTGTATGGATGGGCTGGGAGCGCAAGCGCGGCAAGCTGCATGAGCTGAACATGCTTTTGCGCGGCGACAGCGACACGACTTATCTGCCGGGTGCCAATATTGCTCCGGCTGGCGTTCAATATGTGATGACGCTCGATTCCGACACGCGCCTGATGCGCGATGCCGTGACCAAGCTTGTCGGCAAGCTCTACCATCCGATCAACCGTCCGGTGATCAATCCGAAGAGCGGCCGCGTCGAAAGCGGCTATGGCGTGTTGCAGCCGCGCGTGACCCCGTCGCTGACGACTGGAAAGGACGCCTCGGTCTTCCAGCGCGTCTTCTCCATCAATCGCGGTCTCGACCCTTATGTCTTCACCGTTTCCGATGTCTACCAAGACCTCGCGGGCGAAGGCACGTTCACCGGGAAGGGCCTTTACCATGTCGATGCTTTTGAGACTTCGCTCAGGGGCCGTATCGATGAGAATTCGGTGTTGAGCCACGACCTTCTCGAAGGCTCGATGGCGCGTTGCGCGCTTGTCACCGATCTGGAGCTCGTCGAAGACTTCCCGATCCGCTACGAAGTCGAGACGTCACGCCAGCATCGCTGGGCACGTGGCGACTGGCAGCTTCTGCCATATATGTTCAATCCGAAATACGGCGTCACCGCTCTCGGGCGCTGGAAGATGTTCGATAATCTGCGCCGGTCGCTGACGCCGATCGCCTGGTTTTTCGCTTCCGTGCTCGGCTGGTATTTCATGGGCCCGCTTGGCGCACTCGTATGGCAGATACTCCTGATCTTCTGCCTGTTCGTTGCGCCGACGCTGTCGCTCATCCACGGCATCATCCCGCGCACCAGCGATATCGTCGCACGGGCACATCTCTATACCGTCTGGTCGGATATCCGCGCTGCGAACGCCCAAGTGGCCCTTCGTATCGTCTTCATTGCCGATACCGCTTGCATGATGGCCGATGCGATCGGCCGTTCGCTCTATCGTCTTCTCGTCAGCCATAAACTGATGCTGCAATGGCGTACCGCCGCCAGCGTTCAGGCGGGCGGGCAGGGAACAATCCTCTCCTACTACAGCGCCATGTGGCACGCTCCGGTGCTTGCGCTGCTCGCACTCGGTTTTGCGGCACTTCCCGGCGACAACGCATTTCTCGTCGGCATTCCGTTTTCCCTGTTGTGGATCCTTTCACCACTCGTTGCCTGGTATGTTAGCCAGTCAGCAGAAACCGAAGACCGGTTGGAAGTCGCCGATTCGGTATCGAGCGAGCTTAGAAAGATCGCGCGCCGCACCTGGCGTTATTTTGAGACCTTCACCACGGCGGAACAGAACTACCTGCCGCCAGATAATATTCAGGAAACGCCGCACGTCATCGTCGCGAGCCGTACCTCGCCGACCAATATCGGTGTGTATCTACTCTCGGTCGTTTCCGGCCGCCAGTTCGGCTGGTTTTCCTTCGAGGAAACGATCGAGCGGCTGGAGCAGACGATCGCCACCATCGACAAGATGGAGAAGTACCGTGGGCACCTCTTCAACTGGTACCACACCGACACGCTGCAGACGCTTGGGCCGCGATATGTTTCCGCTGTCGACAGCGGCAATCTCGCCGGTCACCTGATCGCAATTTCGTCTGCCTGCCGCAACTGGGCCGAGGCGCCTTCGGCGCATATGCAGGGCAATCTCGACGGGGTCGGCGATACCGCCGGTATTCTCCGCGAAGTGCTCGCCGACCTTCCGGATGATCGCAAGACCGTCCGTCCGCTTCGCCGCCGTCTGGAAGAACGGATTGTCGGCTTCCAGAACGCGCTCGCAGCAGTCAAGCGCGAGCATGAGTTCGCTTCGATCCGCGTCATCAATCTTGCAGTTCTTGCGCGCGACATCCAGAAACTTGCGGCAAACCTCGATCACGAGGTGAAATCGGCGCTTAGCGGCGAACTAACGCGTTGGGCGGAGTCGCTCGTCAGAGTTTGCGAAGCGCATATTTCCGACAGCACATTCGACCTTTCGAATATCGACGCGTTGCGCCCGCGCCTGATTGCGCTTCGCGACAAGGCCCGCGATCTCGCCTTTTCGATGGACTTCAGCTTCCTCTTCCGTCCGGAACGCCGTCTTCTCTCGATCGGCTATCGTGTCGAAAGCGGCGAACTCGATCAGGCCTGCTACGACCTCCTGGCGTCGGAATGCCGTCTCACCAGCCTCTTCGGCATCGCGAAGGGCGACCTGCCGACGGAGCACTGGTATCGCCTCGGCCGCCAAGTCGTGCCGGTTGGTCCACGCGGCGCTCTGGTCTCTTGGTCCGGCTCGATGTTCGAATATCTGATGCCGCCGCTCGTCATGCAGGAGCGCGGCGGGGGTATTCTCAATCAGACCAACAATCTGGTCGTGGTCGAGCAGATGAACTACGGACGCAAGCTCGGTATTCCGTGGGGCATTTCGGAAGCGGCCTTCAATGCTCGCGACCATAACCTCAACTATCAATATACGAACTTCGGCGTGCCTACGCTCGGCCTGAAGCGCGGCCTCGGCCACAATGCCGTCATCGCGCCCTATGCCTCGATTCTCGCCAGCCAATACGACCCGCGGTCGGCACTCGAAAATCTGCAGCGCCTGCGTAAGCTTGGTGCGCTCGGCAAGTTCGGATTCCATGACGCCGTCGACTTCACGCCGACCCGCGTGCCGGAAGGCAAGAAATGCGCAGTTGTCTATAACTACTATGCGCACCATCACGGCATGTCGATCGCGGCTGTCGCCAACGTCGCCTTTAACGGGCATCTGCGCGAACTCTTCCATTCCGATCCGGTGATCGAAGCCGCCGAATTGCTGCTGCAGGAAAAGGCGCCGCGCGACATCCCCGTCATGAGCGGCAAGCACGAATCGGATACGCCCGCCAGCATCCAGGAAGACCTGTTGCGGCCGGAACTTCGCAAGATCGCCGATCCACTTTCGCGCGACCGCGAACTCGTGTTCCTGTCCAACGGTCACTATTCGATGATGCTGACGGCGACCGGTGCCGGCTATGCGCGCTGGAACGGCCAGGCCGTTACCCGCTGGAAGGCAGACCCGACGGAAGACCGCTGGGGGAGCTTCATCTTCCTGCGTGATACGGCGACCAACGAATGGTGGTCCGCGACGGCCGAACCGAAAAGTGTCGAAGGTGAAAAGGTCAATGTGCTTTTCGCCGACGAAAAAGCGGAATTCACCAAGGTCGTTGGCGACCTCAGCAGCGAATTGGAATGCATTGTTGCGACTGAACACGATGCAGAAGGCCGCAGGCTGACGCTTGTGAATATGGGATCGGAAGACCGCTTCATCGAAGTTACCTCCTATCTGGAACCCGTGATCACGACCGACGATACGGACAATGCCCATCCGGCATTCGCGCGCATGTTCGTGAAGACGGAATTCGGCAAACGCGGCGACGCCATCCGTGCCGAGCGCAACAAACGCGATCCGGGCGAACCGAACATGAGCATTGCCCATCTGATCGTTGATAGTGCCGGTCCTTCACGCCAGACGGAATTCGAGACCGATCGCCGCAAGTTCATCGGCCGCGGCCGCAGTCTCGCGGATGCCGCAGCTTTCGATCCCGGAGCGACCCTTTCGGGCACCGACGGCTTTACGCTCGATCCGATTCTTTCCCTTCGCCGCACGGTGCGTGTACCGGCCGGCAAGAAGGTCAGCGTGATCTTCTGGACCATCGTCGCCCCCAGCCGCGACGAAGTGGATAAGGCCGTCGCGCGCTATCGCCACGCCGATGCCTTCAACCATGAGCTCGTGCAGGCCTGGACACGTACGCAGGTACAGATGCGCCATGTGGGCGTGACGTCGCAGCAGGCCGCCGCCTTTCAGTATCTCGGCCGGCATCTGGTCTATCCGGACATGGATTTGCGCGCCGATGCCGCGGTAGTTCGGGCTGGCATGCACTCGCAATCGTCGCTGTGGCCGCTCGCGATCTCCGGCGACTTCCCGATCTTCATGTTGCGGATCGATGACGACATGGATCTTGACATCGTTCGCGAGGCATTGCTGGCGGAGGAATATCTGCGCTCGCGTGGCGTGACGGCCGATCTTGTCATCATGAATGAACGTGCATCCTCCTATGCGCAGGATATGCAGCACGCGGTCGACCAGATGTGCGAAAACGTGCGCCGCATCGGCCAGGCCGATGGTCTTCGGCAGCATATCTTTGCCGTCCGGAAGGATTTGATGGAGGAGGCGACCTATCATGCACTGATGGCCACTTCGCGGGTCACCTTCCATGCGAAGAACGGCAAGGTTGTCGATCAGATCAACCGCGCCATCGCCCTTTCTGCGCCTTCCAAGGACGAAGTGCAGGAAATGGAACGCGAGCAGCGTAAGACTCCGGTCAAGCGCGTGGCGCGCGTCGTGAAGCCCAAGCCGCCGGCGCTTGCGATCGAGGAAGAAGGCGATCTCGACTTCTGGAACGGATTCGGTGGATTTGCACGCGACGGCCGCGAATATGTCGTCCGCCTTGCCGGCGGCACGGCGACGCCGCAGCCCTGGATCAACGTGATCTCGAACGACAAGTTCGGCTTCCACGTGTCTGCGGAAGGCGCGGGTTTCACCTGGAGCGTCAACTCGCGCGACTACCAGCTGACCTCGTGGTCGAATGATGCCGTCGTCAACCGCTCAGGCGAGGCGATTTACGTCACCGATCTGGAAACCGGCGCGCTGATGACGCCCTTTGCTGGGCTTTCGCAGCGGAGCGATGTCCGCTTCGAGGCACGCCATGGTCTCGGCTACTCCGTCTTCTCCAGCGAGCAGAACGACATCGCGCTGGAAGTGACGCAGACGGTCGATCGCCAGAGGCCGGTCAAGCTGCAGCGCGTCCGGTTGCGCAACATGGGCACTACGGCGCGCAAGCTGCGGCTCTATGGCTATGTCGAATGGGTTCTCGGTAATAATGCACAGCGCTCGGTGCCTTTCATACTCTCATCGAATGATGAGGAAACCGGCGCACTCCTTGCCGCCAACCAGTACAGTATCGACTTCTCGAACCGCGTGTCCTTCTTTGCTGCCAGCGTGAAGCCGTCCAGCTTCACAACAAGCAGGCGCGAGTTCATCGGCAAGGCAGGTACGATCCAAGCTCCTCAGGCGCTCAAGCCATCCGTTGCACTTTCCGGCGCCACGGAACTTGACGGCGATCCGGCAGCGGCGCTCGCAATCGATATCGAAATCGGCGCCGGGGAAGAGCGTGACGTCACCTTCTTCCTGGGCGACACGGCATCGAGGGAAGAGGCCCAAACCTTGATCGCCGAGATCCGCAAGACCTCCGTTGAGGACACCGTTCAGGCAAACCGCGATTTCTGGCAGAGCTTTACCGGCAAGGTTCAGATTTCGACGCCGAACCAGGCGATGAACAATCTCGTCAATGCCTGGCTGCCCTATCAGAGCCTCGGCTGCCGCATCATGGCGCGGTCTGCCTTCTATCAGGCAAGCGGCGCTTTCGGCTTCCGCGACCAGTTGCAGGATACGCTGGCTTTCGTGCTTCAGGAACCGTCGCTCGCGCGCAACCAGATCGTCAACGCTGCCTCGAGGCAGTTCCGCGAGGGCGATGTCCAGCATTGGTGGCTGCCGGGAACTGGCGCGGGTGTCCGCACACTGATCTCGGATGACGTGGTCTGGCTTGCCTATGCGATCCACCACTACTGCACCACAACAGGCGACAAGAGCGTGCTCGACGAGGAACTTCCTTTCCTTGAAGGGCCGGCGCTGCTCGAAGGCCAGCACGACTCCTTCTATCGTCCGGAAGTCTCGGACGACAAGGTCAGCATCTACGAGCATGCGGCATTGGCGCTCGATCTTGCGATCAAGCGCAAGGGGGCCAATGGCCTGCCGCTGATCATGGGGGGCGACTGGAACGACGGCATGAACCGGGTCGGTATCCATGGCCAAGGCACGAGCGTCTGGCTCGGCTGGTTCCTGGCCGGCGCGCTGCGGTCCTTCACGCCTTTTGCGGAAGAGCGGGGCGACACCGCCCGCGTCGAGCGCTGGACGAAACATCTCGTCGAATTGAAGAAGGCGCTCGAAACCGCCGGCTGGGATGGCGGTTATTATCGCCGAGGCACATTCGACGACGGTAGCCTGCTCGGTTCGAAGGAAAGCCTGGAATGCCAAATTGATTCGATCGCGCAATCCTGGAGCGTGCTTTCCGGCGAAGGCGATCCGGATCACGCGGTCAAGGCCATGGACGCGCTTCTGAACCGCCTCGTGGATAAGGAAGCACGGATCATCCGCCTGTTTACCCCGCCGTTTGCTACGTCGGTCAGGGATCCGGGTTATATCAAGGCCTATCCTCCGGGCGTTCGCGAGAATGGCGGCCAGTATACGCATGCAGCCACTTGGGTGGTCATGGCGCTTGCTCAGCTCAACCGGGGTGACGAAGCGATGGCCTGTTTCGAACTCCTGAACCCGATCACCCATGCGCGCGACAAGGCATCGGCCGAGCACTATCGAGTCGAGCCCTACACCGTCGCTGCCGACGTCTACGGCGAAGGTGCGTTAAAGGGCCGCGGCGGCTGGACGTGGTATACGGGTTCCGCGGGCTGGCTCTATCGTGCCGCAGTCGAGGGGATTCTCGGTATCCGTTTGAAAAACGGAAAGCTTTTTGTTCGCCCGGCGCTGCCGAGTGGTTGGGACGGCTTTTCGGCAGAGATCGAACACTCAGGTGTGAAATATCGCATTTCTGTCTCAAAATCGTCCCATCCGGACGGTTACACTTTGGAGATCAACGGCAGCGAAGTCGCCAATCCCCATGAGGGATATCCGGTCGGATAGCAGCATTTTACACGCTCACACTCCGGCGATTCGTTGCAGCCAAAAGGTGAAACTTTTTGGCTGCAACTGCGTTTGCAGGTCAAACAGGAGAGACATCATGGCGGCTACGCCGGAAAACGCCATCGGCGCTGAGCGCTTGTCCCAATCCGCAGCGCGGCCAGCGCGCGATACGAGGCTCGATGTTTTGCGCGGCCTTGCCCTCATTACGATTTTCATCAATCACGTTCCCGGCCAGATATTCGAATACGTGACGACGAAGAATTTCGGCTTCTCCGACGCTGCGGAAGCCTTTGTGCTGGTTTCGGGCATTGCGGTCGGACTCGCCTACGGCTCCGGCTTCAAGGTCGGGAAGCGGCTGGACACGGCGAGGAAGGCGATCAAGCGTGCCTTCACGCTCTATCTCGCCCATATGATTACGACCTTCATAACGCTCGCGCTGTTCATTTGCGGCGCCTGGTTGTTCCACCGGCCGGGATTATTGGTTGAAATCAATATCCTCGCCGTCTTGATGAACTTAACCGATGGAATACCCGCTCTGCTTCTGCTTGGTCACCAGATCGGCTACAACAACATACTGCCGATGTACGGCGCCCTGATGCTCATGGTGCCAGTCATCTTGCTTCTGCACTCAGCCCATCCGCTGGTGGCGCTCGGTGTTTCGGGTGCTGTGTGGCTGCTTGCGGGCATCTATCAGATCGCGCCGCACAACATGCTCATCGCCGACTACTGGTTCCTCAATCCGCTCTCGTGGCAGTTCTTGTTCACGATCGGCGTTGTCGGCATCATGCATGTAAAGCGCGGCGGCAAGCTGCCTCAGCATCCGGCGCTTTTCATTCTCGCATCGAGCTATGTGGCGCTGTCCTTCGCGTGGGTGGTCGGTCAGCTTTGGGATCTCGGAAATTCGCTTGCGGCGCTTGGCTTGCCGCCTGTCCTTACCGGTTTCGACAAGACTTTCCTGTCACTGCCGCGGCTGCTGCATGTGCTGGCGCTCAGCTACCTCATAATCAACATTCCCGTGCTATCTCGTATCCTGCGCCGTCCGTCCGATCATCCACTGACCATCATCGGCCGCCACTCGCTGAATATTTTCGTCGCGGGAACAATCCTCGCGATGGCGGGTCAGGTGCTGCTCTACATTACTAATCACGACCAGATGATCGGTCCGCTCTTTGTTGTCGCAGGCATCTCGGGTCAGTTCGCTTATGCTTACCACCTCGAGCGCAAGCGCATCGACGGGAGCGCGAAGGCCAGATCCATGGCTCGCAGCGCTTCCGTTCCCGTCGCCGTACGCGTTGGTGATGGCCCAAAGCTCTATCGGGACGGCCGGAAATAGCCCACTTCTTTGCGATATTAGAACCGGCTGGCGGATCCGGCAGCCGGTTTTGATCAATCGGCCGAGGGCAACGCCAGCCTGCGGTCGACAATTGACAATGGCGGGCCGGCTCTATCTACACCCGCCTCAGATGCAATTGCTCGAGGAGAAATTCATGGTTGATGAAAAGCAACTGATTTCCAAAATCACGTGGCGGCTCATGCCGTTCCTAGGCATTCTTTATCTCATTGCCTACATCGATCGCCAAAATGTCAGCTTCGCCAAATTGGAAATGGTCGGCGCGCTTGGCATGAGCGAATATGCCTACGGCCTCGGCGCCTCGCTCTTTTTCATTGGTTATTTTCTGTTTGAAGTCCCGAGCAATCTGCTGCTCGAGCGGTACGGCGCCAGCAAATGGTTTGCGCGTATTTTGCTCTCGTGGGGCGCTGTTACCGTCGCGCTGGCCTATACGCAGAATGCGACGATGTTTTACATTCTCCGCTTTCTTCTTGGCGCCTGCGAAGCCGGGTTCTTTCCGGGCGTCCTTTATCTGCTGACACTTTGGTATCCGTCCACCTATCGCGGCAGGATGGTCGGATTGTTCATGATCTTCAGTGCTCTTGCCAATGCTGTCGGCGCACCGCTCGGCGGAATGCTGCTCGATCTCGATGGGCTTTATGGAATTGCCGGCTGGCAATGGGTATTCATCGCGACGGGCATTCCCGCCGTCATAGCAGGCGTGGTCACTCTGTTTTTCCTCTCGGATCGGCCGGAGAGTGCAAACTTCCTGAGCGATGCGGAGAAGAGCTGGCTGAAACGCAGGCTTGACGTGGAAAATGCAGACATGGACAAGAACGCCGAGAACGGCTTCAAGGCGCTCATCAACCCGAAGGTGCTACTGATGGCATTGTGCTATGTCGGCTTTCCCCTTGCAGCCTACGGCCTCAGCTATTGGCTCCCCACCATCGTCAAGGAATTCGGCGTCAGCAACACGGCCAACGGCTTTCTAAACATCATACCCTGGGTTCTGGTGGCGGTGGCTCTTTATATCGTCCCGTCGATGGCAGACAGGGCAGTCTCGAAGACGCCTTATATCGTCATTCCAGCCCTGCTGGGTGCCATATGCCTTGTCCTTTCGGCTGTTATTCCGGACCATGGCGTCCAGTTCGCATTTCTCTGCATCGCTGCAGCGGGCATCTTCGCCGGCCAACCGGTTTTCTGGAGCCTGCCGTCACGCTTTCTGAGAGGTGCCGGCGCGGCGGCCGGGCTCGCCGCCATCAACTCCGTCGGCAATCTCGGCGGTTTTGTCGCCCAAAACGTCGTGCCCTGGATCAAGGACAGTACGGGAAGCACGATTGCGCCGATGTTTTTTCTTGCCGCATGCCTGGCTGCCGCCGCGCTGCTGGTGTTCGTGGTCGGGCGCCTGATGCCGCGTGGGCAGATTTCCGCCGAAGAGAGCGGGGCTGTGCAACAGCGCGCGCATACCTAATAACCGCAAGCGGAAGTCCCAGCAGAGATATAAGGCTGCTGGGGCTTTGGCTTTCGAGTTCTGTTCAGGGATCTCATCAGGAGAAGGTAAACGTTAACCAACGGAGCCTAACAGTCTCATGGAAACATGGATTGATTCGATGGCATCTTCTTTCGACACCCCTCTCGCCGCGCTGACCGCAAGCGAAATCGTGATATTTCCAAGCATCCCCCGGCCAGGGGATATCGAGCGTTGCGCCGCGACGCTCGACGATCTGCACGGAGAACCGGCGGTCGGCTTCTGGAAAGCGGAATGCCGTCTGCTGGCGGACGAACTTGCGCGATGCGGCTTGCGCGAGGAGAAGATCCGGGAGCGCGTCTTGTCCTTCCAGGCTGCAGTGCAAGCCGCCTTGGTAGAGAGACATCAGTTGCGCGCTTTATCCGAAAGCCGCGCGAGGCAAGACAGACAGCGCCGTCGCTTCTGATGCGACAAAGCGCTTGTCCTCTGCCGCAGCCGTAACCGGCATCAGCCTTGAGTCTCGTCTGAAGTACTGAGCCCGTATCGATTTACGATTCATCGTCAGCGCTGTTTCAGCCCCACGTTGTCCTTCCCGCCTTAATCTGTGATTGCCTTTCCATGGACGAGCGAAGGGAGTTTCTCCATGGAGAGTACATTGGAGGTGCTCACAACCAGGAAGTCCGACGTGAGGTTCACCGGCACTGGCCGGACGAGGTTAGGGGCAGATCGTTTCGGAGAGCCTTCGGCCCGGCGCGATGGTGAATGAGGTCGCAGTGCGGCATGGCCTGAAGCCGAACCACCTGTCCACTTGGCGAACAATGGCGCGGCAGGGCAGTTGGTTCTGCCCGCACCCGAGTACCCGGTAGAGTTTGCAGCGATGATCGTTGATCCAATGCGAAGCCCGTCGGCATTGCAAAGGTGCTTTGAAATGAAAGCCCGGCAATTGGGGTGGTTCCTCAGCGTTAGAAATCGAGAAGGCTCTGAAGAAGCTGCTGTCGATGTCGGGGTTCAAGCTTCTCACCCGTCTTGCAGCAATGTATCTTTTGTTCTTCAAGGAGGCGGGACATGGAGGGACTACAAAACTCGTTGGATTTCTATAGTCAGGCAGGCCCCCTGACATCAGGAGGGCAGCATGCCGAAGCTCTTGGCGCGTTAGCAGGAGTTGCTGAGGTCGCCAGTGCTCTGCACGGCATATTGATACATGATGCCTGGGCGCAACGGTATGGCCAAGAGCTAACGCCGGCGCGCCGAGCGCAATCACAATTGCGATCTACACAACGAATGCTCGATGCAATCATTGAAATCGATGCCGCCCCGCTCGTTGTAACGCGAACGCCCAGCCAGAGGGCGGTTGGCGTATGCCGTCACTTTGCTGTTCTTGCCTGTGCGTCGCTGAGGGCTCAAGGGATCCCCGCGCGAGCCCGCTGTGGCTTCGGGATGTATTTTGAGCCTGGTAAAGGTGTTGATCATTGGATCACCGAATACTGGAGCGGACGACATTGGGTATCCGCAGACTTTCAGATCGATGATCTCCAGTGCTCCGAATTGAAGCTTGATTTCGATCCGCTCGACCTGCCGCGTGGAAAGTTCCTAACCGCTGGCGAAGCCTGGCGGCTGTGCCGTGCCCACACTGCCGATCCCGGAACCTTTGGCATCTTCGACGAGGGAGGCTTCTGGTTTATCGCGATGAACCTGGTGAGGGATTTCGCCGCGCTCAATAAAATGGAGATGCTTCCTTGGGACAATTGGGGCTTGATGCCGCGACCCGATGAAGACATATCCCCGGATCGCGCAATGCTCTTCGACCATCTTGCCATGCTAACGGAAGAAGTCGACGAACGGTTCGATGAGATCAGGACACTCTACCAGCAGGATGACAAGCTGCATGTACCGACGCGGGTATTCAACGGCGCGCGCAAGCAGATCGAAGATGTTGCGTCGACTTGATCGAGGAAGAGCCTTGCCTTAGGGCACGGTCGGCGTATTCGTCCGCAAAGCGGTCGTCAGGTTTGGGGGTAAATGCCCAAGGCAGCCGTTTGCCGCTCTGCGGCCCTCAGACGATGTAACCGTTGGCGGTCGATACCGATCGGAAGGACTTCAGGTCAAAAAGGGCATGATATCTACGCCGTCACCAGGAAACACGGTGATGTGCGGGTGGTCCTCGAACAGCCTTGCTGCGGCGTCGACGGTTTCCGCTTCGACGACAAGGTAGCCGCAAAAAGGATTCACGGCATTGGCGACCCCGTCCTTGGTTATGCGCGTCGTCTTGCCCACCATGCCACCACGATCAAGGATGGATGCGGCGTTTCTGTTTTCCCAGGCGGCCCACTGTTTCAGGCCGATGGCGTCGATAGCGTCCTGCTCGGCTTTGGGCAGGCTCCTAAAGGAGGCGAGGTCTTCGGGCTTCATGGTGTAAACGGCAAGAAATCGGGCCACTGGGTTCTCTTCGTGGTGTCAGATGGTTTGTCAGCTTACACTCGTCGCATCAGAGTTCACCCGTGTTGCCGCACAAATGTTGTGGGACACACTATGCCGTAATTGGCGCGATGGCGACCACCGGCTTTTTCGGATGGCCGTCGGTTCAGAGCTCTATCTGTTCGGCAATTCGCAACGCGTCATCAATCTCGATCCCGAGGTACCGAACTGTGCTTTCCAATTTAGTGTGTCCAAGGAGGATTTGGACAGCGCGCAGGTTACCCGTCTTCTTGTAAATCAAAGCTGCCTTGGTCCTTCGCATCGAATGGGTTCAATAGGCGGTCGGCTCAAGACCAATGCTGCGTACCCCTCGATGGAGGATGCGCGCGTATTGTCGAGTCGATAGCTGAGCCGACTGACGGCGTCTGCCGGGGAACAGGTAGCTTCCTCCGGTCCTTTTGACCGACGGAAGCCATGCTGCCAGCGCGATTTTCGTCTGCTCCATCACTTCAAACTGGACGGGGCGCTTTGTCTTCTTCTGGATGATGGTCGCGCGATCTCTGATGGGTCTTCCAGACCACAGGTCTTCGACCCTCAGCCTGACCAGATCACATGCACGTACTTTGCTGTCGATGGCCAAATTGAAGAGCGCCAGTTCGCGTGTGGCCCCACTCATCTCGAGGCGGACTCGGATTGACCACACGTTTTTTGGCTGCAGCGGTCGCTTCTGGCCTACGAGAATTCCTTTGTTCCACGGACGCCGTGAACGCAATACGTCGGATTCCATGTTGGTGCCTCCGCCACACCTCCCACCTCATCGCCTACCTTGGGCGGGCGAAGGATACCATCGGCAGAGTTCGTGGCCCGAAGCGGACAAGAGGTTGCTCTGTCGTCCCAGCTGGCGGGGCTCGTCCATTCGGATTCTGGATATCAAACTAGCCCACCTATCCTATGGTTCCGCGGAGTTCGCCGTTGCGCCGGGAGCTAGAAAATGTTCTCGGTGGGAAGTCCGAGTGCGAATGAACCCGCGTATTGCGCCTGGGCTCCGGGCTGCATCGGATGATAGCGAGCGCCCTGTATGTCACGGAAACAGCGCTCCAGCCCATTCTCTCGATAGAATGCCGCGCCGCCTGCGACCTCCATTGCAAGCTCCGTCACCTCGATAGCGTGCCGCGCGACCAAGGAACGGCCGATCATAACCTCGTTGACGGTTTCCGCGGACGGTTCGTTTCGAGCAACCACCTCCAACATCCAGCGATGCGCAATCTGTGCGGCCCTCAGAGACGTTTCCATGCGCCCGACCAACTCGATCAGATGATCGCCGTTGGCCTTGCTTCGGACCATCTTGACTGCGATGTCGCGGGCGCTCTCGGCGACGCCAAGATAGACCGCGTAGATCAGAGGAAACGCGATCGTGGCGATGACTTGAAATACGGGATGCCATTGTCCCGCACTTCTGGAAAATGCGACACTCGCATCCGGCACGAAGAGGTTTTCGATGATGATATCGTTTGACCCGGTTCCCCTCATTCCAAGTGTTCGCCAAGTATCCTCTATCGAAACCTCTGGCGATGCCATCGGAACGCCGAAATGAATGACGGAGCGCGCGCCGTCCTGTTCTTCATAAACAGCACCGGTCATCAGGATGTTTCCTGCCGCCGCGCCGGAAGTGAAGCGTTTACGCGCGGTGATCCGGTATCCGCCATCAACTTTCATGGCCTTGCCCGATCCGCCGATCCAGTCTGATCCGCCGCTCGAGAGCAATATGATTTGCTCCGATGCAACACGTCTCAGGAGCGGCTCCACCGCGGCCACCTTTTGATGTCGCCAGCGCCAGGCGGGGATCGCGACTTGATGGGTATGCATGGAAAAGGCAAGCGCAGTGGACCCACATGCACGAGCAATGGATTTGAGCATCTCAGAAAGTTCGGGCACTTCAGCGCCCAGCCCGCCCAATTCGATTGGAACGCCTGCCCGTGCGAGGCCAGATTCCTTTAGCAGCGCGTAATTCTCGCCGACGAAGGTGTCGCTCTCGTCGATCGATGCGGCGCGTTGCGCGAAGGTGGGCAGGACTGAATTGGTTAGTTCGACGATGCTCTGACCGCCGACAAGGTTCTGTGTTGGTTCTGCAAGCCCGCGCATATCAATGCCTCCTATCTCGTGAGGATTGAAACTCTGCGCTCGTCTCACAATTGCGGCTAGTACACGAACTGTACTGAACTCCGCCTCAGTATGAGTAGGCAAGGAGCGTTTGGCGGATCGGTTGCTTTGCAATATCGTGCCTGATCCAGACCGGTGGAGGGTCCTTATGGTAGAGCGTGACGGCTACGGGCAATTCTGTCCAGTATCAATGGCGTCGGAAATCCTCTGCTCGCGGTGGACGACCTTGGTCGTCCGCGAGCTCCTTTGCGGATCGACGCACTTTAACGAGTTGCGCCGCGGTCTACCAAAAATGTCTCCGGCACTCCTTTCAAAACGACTGAAAGAACTGGAACAATCGGGCGTCATCACGGTGACAAGGAGTGCGAACGGCATGACCGATTACCACCTCACGGCAGCGGGCGAAGAATTGAGGCCTCTGATCATAGGTCTCGGAAATTGGGCTCAACGGTGGATGGAATCGCGACTTTCCTTGAAGAATCTCGACCCTTCTCTGCTCATGTGGGACATGCGGCGGAGCCTCGATACAAAAAGACTTCCGCGCCGCCGTTGTACGATACAGTTTCTGTACCCGGAACTTTCGGCCGCGCAAAAGAGCTGGTGGCTTGTGGTCGAAAACGGAAAAGTCGATCTCTGTAACTTCGATCCGGGCTATGATGTAGACCTTCTCGTTGAAGGGTCGCTCCGTTCGATGACCGCAATTTGGATGGGCCTCACGACCATACGTCAGGAAACCGATGCAGAAACGCTGAAACTTGAAGGGGACAGGGGTCTCGCGCGCGACATGCAGGAATGGCTCGGTCTTAGTGTGTTCGCCAAAACCCCCCGGATGAGGGTTTAAACTCGAAGGCGAGAGGTTCTGACGGATACAATCCAGAAACGAAGACCCGTCACCCAGCCGGAAAATGGCACGCACTCCTGCGGAAGCCGATGTCCGCTGTCTGCGCATAGCCGCCGAAGGGGTCGTCTGCAGTCGGCCCGAAGCGGCCCTTGCTGGGCCGATTTGGCGGCTCGCAAGCGGACGTTGACCGGAACCAGTGACTTTGACCCGAAGCCGACTTAGGTATTGCGTGACGTGAATGGCAGCTCTGCGCCCCCATAGTGGTCATCGAGCCACCGGCCGCCGTTGCTGCAAAGCGGACATGACGCAGTGACAACGCGGGCCGCAGTTGCGCCAAGCCGCCATTCCGCCCCATGCGGGTGATTAGATCACGAATTCCTCCTCGTACGTCTGTGGCTCGGGAACGACACTAACCTCCACCGGAACGATCCAATTGGCCGCGTAGCTCTCGCAGTCGGAACGCTGGAGGTCGGGCTGCACGCACCCCGCCCCATCGATCGCGCGACATCGCAGTTTATATCGCCCCACTTCTTCAGGGGTCCACACGTACTCCCACAAGCGCCATGCAAAGGGACGTTCTGTTTCGAGGAGCCTTCCCTCGCGCCAGCCCCTGCCATCTCCGGTGCAGACCTGCACCTGCCGGATAACAGCCTCTCCGCTCCAGGCGGCTCCGAAAATCCGGTACGGCTGGCCGGCGATGAGACGCGCCCCCTGTACGGGACGCGCGATCTGCGCTTTGACCTCCATCTCCGCGAGGGGGACCAGCCTGGGTTCCCCGAGGCTGCGCTCCCAACGGAAATAGTCGCGCGCCTGCCAGTAGCCAAGGAACGGTTGTTCCACAACCGTGATATGCGTGATCCACTTGACCCAAGCCATGCCGAACCAGCCACCCACGACCGCGCGTAGCGGATAGCCGTGATCGCGCGTCAACGGCTCCTCGTTCATCGAATAGGCAAGGATCGTGCTGTCAGAGATGGCCTTCTCAAGCGGTAAACTGCGCGCAAAAGCGATGGGGCCGGGAGAAGCCGTTTTCTTGTTCGTGTCGACGACGCCACTGTCGGCGCCTGCAAGCAGAACCTCACGTGCGGTTCGCTTAACGCCCGCCATTTCCAAAATCTCGCGCAGAAGAACACCTGTCCACGCGGCATTGCCGACGGCTCCGTTCTGCCACTGCAACCCCTCCTTCGGCGGCACATAGTAGACGCGCCCGTTCCCTGCGCACTCGACGACGGCGGTGAAAGTCGTGCTCCGCATCGCCTTGATGCTGTCGAGGTCAAGTTCGATCGGCCGCTCCACCGCCCCGCCAACGCGCAATCTCCAGTCTCGCGCATCGAGGTCCGGCGACGGGAAATGGTTTCGCACGAAGAACAGCTCGGTTGGGATCAGCCAATCGGAGAGCGACGCAAACGGAAACTCGATGTTCTGTGGGGATTTCTGTCGAACTATTAGACTGGGTTGCTCTGGTGTCGGCATCGTCCTCGTCTCCCCTTCCAAGAGCACAGTGTTGGCACTCGGTCGCGCGAATTCCGGTTCGATAACACCGCCCCTCGCAGCGTGTCTGTCGCGTTCCGCCTTCGGCCGCATTCTAGCACATACCGCACGTTCCTCGGATCGACCTCGAACGGCAGCAAAGGGCCCGAATGCTGCTATAGGCCCACGTCTCTTTCGCGCCCACTTGTCGTTCAGGCACTACTGCTGGAGAAGACCAGCAACATATTGTTGGTAGGCATCTCAATCGTCTCACGGAGATTAAGTCCAGCGGCCTCACCCACTTGTTCAAGATCAGCGATATCACGCACACCCCAGGATGGGTTGCGCTCCTTTAGAGCCGCGTCGAAAGCAGCGTTCGAGGGGGCGTTGTGTGCCCCGTCGCGCATGAATGGGCCGTAGAGAAGAAGAAGCCCACCAGCGTGAAGCAAACGGCCAGCTCCTGCGAACAATCCTAAGCTTGCCGCCCATGGCGCGATATGGATCATATTGATCGACACGATGGCGTCAAAATGCCCCGTTTGTTCGACGCCCCATTGTCCTGAGCACACATCAATATCCCGCGGCGCCAGCACATTCTTCAGCCCTGCGAATTTGATCCAGCTAGACGTGCTGGTGCGGGCGGCGGCATCCGGATCGCTCGGCTGCCAGGTGAGGTTGGGCATTGCTCCCGCAAAACACACGGCGTGCTCGCCGGTCCCGCATCCAATCTCCAGCACGGCGCCATGAGTTGGAAGGACACGTTTTAGGACCGCGAGGATCGGCGCCGAATTTCGCGCAACAGAAGGCGAGAACATGCGCTGGTCGGCGCTTACGTCGCGCTGTTCCAGCGCAACAGGCGAACGGTCCTTCTTCTCTGGGGGCATTGGCCTTGAATCCCCTTTGGGCGATGTCTCCCACCTTATAGCTGAAATGATGGGACTGAAACCAAGGATTTCGGACTTACGAAGGGGGGCGTCGGCGCGTGCGTTCGGCCGAGGGCGACCGAACGTCCACTTCGCGTCAGATCACGCGCCCGCCAGGCTCAAGGTCTGCTTTCGAAAATCGGAGCCCGGAAGCCGACCGACGGCTTTCGGCCCCGCTCAAGCCAGTCGTCAGGCCCGATCGAACCGCGACAAAGAGGTCTTAGTGGACGGGCTCCTTCAAGACGTTGGCCGCGACCGCCGATCACGTCTTGGTTTGGGTGGACTGCCGACAGGTAGGTTTTGGTCGGGTCGACCGCGATTGCTGCCGTTGTCGCATGCTCACGGCTTCCGGCCGGCCTCCGCTACCGACGCGCGGGGCGCGGTAGTGGACGGTCAATCATCATGAACTATGTAACACTACGTCGAACCCTTCGTCGGCAGCGGGGGGAACAAAGTGCTTGGTGAAGAGGGAAAAGTCTTCATCGCTGACGTTAAACTCGTGCGTGCCGGCCACATTCCTCTGTCGAAGCCGGGCTTTGCAAACCTCGTCCGCTACATCAAGAAAGTGAAGCTTGTGGGCGCATCCAGCCTGCTCAAACAGGGTGCGCATCCATGCTCGACTCGCAGGCGTGTTTGCAGGGAAATCCAGCACGACCGATAGCCCGGATCGCAGCAGATCGACGAGATGTGCGGCCATCGCATCACGTAAGCGCGTCGAATTACGCACATAGTCGGCAAGGCTATTTTGCTCGCCGGGGTAGAGCCGGGCCAGCCAATAGTCTTCTTTCACCAAAACCGTATTCGGCATTTTCTCCAAAGCGCTTGTAAGTGTTGATTTTCCGGCCGCTATCTTGCCGCACACGAGGTGTAGAGTGGGGTGTTCTAAGAGCATAATCAAAGACCTTCGCAGATGCGGGTAGCATCGTGATATTCACATGCGAACAGACCCGGCCCGACGCATCAGGCCGGGCGGTTAATTCGTCCGCTGCTCGCGGTGGCGATGTGAAATACGAAGGTCATCATAACAGGATGCCAAATCTACTGGCTATGGTCCAGTGGCGATCGTGCATCCCGGCCTTCCCGATTGGGAAGGTCCAGCGGGGAAGCGCGGTGCGAAGTGAGCCGCGTATCCCTGCCGGGCTCTGCTTTTCGCAAAATCTGTTCCCGATTGGGTTTTCCCAAAACTGCATATTGGACATGGGAAAACGGGAATGCTGCGGGGCGCTTGTACGGCCGGTTTCAGGATCTCGTGCCGCTCGATTAAACGACCAGGTCTGGGTCGGGAGCTGCCTGCCTTTGATCGGTTGATGAATGGCCGCTATCGCAGCCGGGACGCCACTCTTCTGTCGGCTGAAGGTTATGATCGATAATCTGCATGATCCCTCTGTTGGCAGAGTAGCACCTCGAAGGTTGGCGCGGCCAGTATGGCCTGCATGTGCAATGTCGCGCTTCCGGGTATTACGAAAGCCATGCCAGCTGCCGGCCGGCACGATGACTGATTGTCCCGTCGATACTGTTTTTCGTTCATCATCCAACCACATCTCGGCTTGGCCTTCCAGAATGGTCAAGACTTCCTCGACGGGATGGGTGTGAGTACGTGTGCCACTTCCTGGTGCGACCCACTGTTCGAATATGCAGAGCGTGACTGCCTCGGTGACTGCAGAAATGCGCATTCTGGTCAACATGCCTCTTTCGAGGGGCAGCCGGAATTGACGAGGCATTGGGCTACCGCAAAAGCGTAACACCGGCCGTCTTGACGACCGGAATGGGTCGAACTTGTGTAAAAACGCCGCGCCTGGCTCCAATCTGATCGGTGGATGGTGTACTGTGACGAGACGTCGAGATCGGGGATCAGCGGATATGGGCGAGGAGGGCTTGGCCGAAATCTCAGCCCGATATATTCGCTTCGCCGATACGGAGGCTCACGGTCGGTCGCCGCTATACGAGGAGTTGGCTCGTGCGGTCGCTGGGGACCGGGAAACACTCGGCTTCCTGTCGACTCTCCCGGACGTGAAGCGGCAACCGAATCTTCTGCTCGCCGCGGTGCGTCACCTGTTCGGCACGCCGACAGGATGGAACGAGTTTCGCCAGGCGCTTCAGGCTAATCGCGACGCTATCCGCTCACTAATGCTCGAGCGCTCGACGCAAACCAACGAGCCGGGAAGGTGCGCCACATTACTCCCCGTACTGGCGCGCTTGCCGCAGCCGCTGGCCCTTCTGGAGGTTGGGACTTCCGCAGGCCTCTGCCTCATGCCCGACCTCTACAGCTACGATTACGGGCGCAAGGCGATCCGCGCACCCGCGATGGCCGCGGAGCCGCCTGTCTTCCGATGTTCCGCCAGTGAGACAACGCCGATGCCTGCGGCCGCACCGCAGGTCGTCTGGCGGGCAGGACTGGACCTGAGCCCGATCGATGCTTCGGACCCCTCGCAAGTCGCATGGCTTGAGACGCTGGTCTGGCCAGAGCAGACGGCGCGGCTCGCCAATCTGCGGGCGGCCGTAAAGATCGCTGCCACGGTCAAGCCCCGAGTGCTGAAGGGCGACCTGCGCGGGAGCGACTTAGTGCGGCTCTGCAGCGAAGCTCCAAAGGATGCTACCCTCGTCGTCTTTCACACAGCCGTCCTCGACTATGTTTCCGACCCCGCAGACAGAGAGGCTTTCGCTGAGCAGGTGATGCGTCTCTCTCCGTATTGGGTATCGAACGAGTTCCCTCGCGTATTCCCGCGCATCGCCACATGCGCCGGAAAAAGACGGCCGCCAGGTCGCTTCCTCCTATCTGTGAACGGCTCCCCTGTCGCTTGGACCGACCCGCATGGCGCCTCGCTCGAATGGATCGCCGACGAGGCGTAGGCGGCTGGCAATGACAACGTCTCCAAACCGCTCGCCAAAGGTCAGCTATACGTCCGGCTCGAGCCGTTGCGCGAACGGCAGCTTTGAGGGAGCGCCATGGAGGTCGCCTTATGGCGCTTTCCCGCCAAGCCTTTCATCCCATGTCGGCACTTAACATTCATCCAGCGCGTTCTAAATCGGCCCTCGAAAACACTGGCAACACCGACAAGGCAGGAACGCTGTGGATGCGCGGAGTGCCGTCGCCACGCCATATAGCACACACGACTGCAAGAACATTGGCACCTTCGGCGGCCGCCAGTTGATAGGCACCCGCTACTGCACCGCCTGTCGTGATCACATCCTCAATGACCGTCACACCACGCCCAGCAACATCTTGACCCTCAATGGCGCGACAAGTGCCATACGCTTTGGCCTCTTTACGGACGAATGCTGCGGGTAGTCCGGTTTCCAACGAAATTGCCGTGACGAGAGGAATGCCGCCCGACTCAAGCCCGGCAATGATCTCTGTATTGGCGGGCAAGAGATCGGACATGGCGCGGGCGAGCGGCTTCAACAGGGCAGGCATACCTTCAAAACGGTACTTATCAAAGTAACGATGGGACACCTGACCAGAGCGAAGGACAAACTCGCCGTCTAGCGTCGCAGCAGTCGCAATCTGTTCGGCAAGAACCGCCAGATCCGATGTAACTCCATCCGTCATCTGCAATCTCCGCAAAATTGAAACGGTCGAGCATTAGGATGACCGCAACGAACCGGCAAGCGTTAACGGCCCCTAAACGTTTACCTCTGGCGCGATCCGGACGGGACCATCTCCCGCTGTCGGCCCAATGCGGCCATTGCTCAAGCCGACCTGGTGATTTCGAGCAACAGTGAACGTCTCCGACTCTGATGCTCTGAACGGCGTCATTCCTTTCACGCCGTTGTCATCTACGTAGCCTAGCCGTCCCACTAGCGTTTTCGTTTTGTGAGGCTCCTTTCTTGGCACAGCATCGGCCGCGCATCGTAGTTATCGGCGCAGGGATCATCGGTTCGGCGATCTCCTACAATCTAGCTATTCGGGGTGCAGACGTCTTACTCATGGATCAAGGTCAGATGCCTGGTTCCGGCGTAACAGGTAAAGCTTTCGGCTGGGTCAACGTCATCAACGGAACGCCAGGCGATAACAGCTATGCCCTCTGGCGCGAGGCAGTCGCTGAGTTCCGGAACCTAAAAGATGCCCTGCCAACGGCTTTTTCCCGCGCTCGTTCCGGCACCCTGCTGTGGAAGGCTACGGCACAAGAAACGGAGCAGTTTGCAGAGCTTCACCGGAGCGCCGGGGAGAATGTCGAACTATTGCAACGAAGCGCTTTACTGGAATTGGAGCCACGCCTCCGCGAAGTACCAGACCTCGCCGCCTTCTCGCCAAATGATCTGGCTCTCGACCCGATGCGGCTTGCCGGAGACTTGGTAGCTGCCGCGATCGCCGCTGGTGGCTCGACTCGCTTTGGCGCGGCCGTCTGTGCCATCGACACCATCAATGGCAAGGTCTCCGGGGTACGGGTAGGGGATGAGATAATCGCCGCCGACGTCGTTGTTGTGGCAGCGGGCGCGGGTGTCCTTCCGCTGACTGATCGGCTTGGCGTTCAAACGGGTTTGACGACGTCTCCGGCCTTGCTTCTCCGTTATGCGTGTAATCGCCCTATCATTAACTATATCCTGCGTGGTCCCCGGCTGGAAATTAGACAGGCCAGCGACAGCACGCTCCTCGTTGCGAAGTCCTACGTGGAAAACGGAGACGAAAATGGCCCTCGGCTCATCGGCGAGAAAATGCTGACTGTGATGAAGGACGAGCTGGATTTGCCCGACGAGGTTGAGTTGAAAAGCGCGGAAATCGGAGATCGTCCGATTTTTGCCGACGGCTTACCGCGTCTCGGATTCCTCCAGGAGATCGGTAGTCTCTATCTCGCAGTCGGCCATCCCGGCGTCATTCTGGCACCCCTGATAGGCCGCATGACCGCAGAAGAGTTACTCGAAGGCCGAAACGCAAACTCCACACACAGTCCTCTCATAGGCGGATCCTTACCAAGCTCGTGTCGCCTGTCGGCCCAAAGCGGACGAACGGAACAAACCTGTTCGTAAAAATTAAGGCCCAGATTTCCTTTCTGGGCCTCATGTGATGTCAATGACGTGCCGCGTGAATCACGCCGTCAGGTGCTGATTGAAGAACGTGGAGAGCTTGTCGAAAGGAATGAGGTCCACCCGGTCGTAGAGATCGACATGGCCGGCACCCTTGACCCAAATCAGCTCCTTCGGCTCGGCGGCGCGATTGTAGGCATCCTGGCTGAACTCCTTCGAATGAGCCTGGTCACCGGAGATGAACAGCATCGGACGCGGAGAGACAGTCTCGATGTCGTTGAACGGGTAGAAGTTCATGAACTTCACGGCGCTGGTCAATGTCGGCTTCGTCGTCGTTTGTACCGTTGCTCCAGCGGGCGTGAACTGGCCACGCAGTGTCCGGTAGAAGTCGTAGAACTCGCGCTGGATCGGATCGGTGTCGGCGGTCAGTTCCAGAACCGTGCCGCCGATATACTGGGTTTCTCCACCGTCAAACTCCGCCCAGCGGTGTTCGGCTGCCGTCGCGATGAACTGCTTGCGCTGTTCGACGGTCTGCGACTTGTTCAGTGCATCGCGGAACGCCGCACCCATATCGTACATGCTGACCGTGGCTATGGCGCGGATGCGAGGGTCGATCTTGGCTGCACTGATGATGAAGCTGCCACTGCCGCAGATGCCGATCCCGCCGATACGCTGGCGATCCACATAGGCTTGGCTGCCAAGGAAATCCACACCGGCGCTGAAGGCTTCGGCGTAAACGTCAGGGGAGACGAGGTTACGAGTCGCACCTTCGCTCTCGCCCCAGAACGGCAGATCAATGGACATCGCCACGAAACCCTGCTCGGCCATCTTGGTTGCGTAAAGGTTCGCGCTCTGCTCCTTCACGGCTCCCATGGGATGGCCGACGATGATCGCCGGTGTCTTGCCATCGCGGTCGAGGTCTTTCGGGGTGAACAGGCTGCCTGCGACACTCGTCTTGTACTGGGACTTAAACGTCACTTTCTGCGTGGTGACCTTGTCGCTGGTGTAGAAATTGGCAGCGCCACGGGACATGTCCTGCGCCATTGCCGACGAAAAGCCGAGCAGAGAGGCAGCTCCGACCGCAGCCACACCTGCACCAGTCATTTTCAGAAGCTGGCGGCGGTCGAGGCCTGCCGAGGTTTCGGTCTTGTCATTCATGGTCGTATCTCCGTGAGTTGAGGAAAAGGCGCATGCAAATTCGGGTGTCGTCAAACCTGTTCGATGCGGAGCGGGAACTCGCCGCGCATCAGCAGGGGTCCGAAGCCGTCGTCGAAACGGCCAAGACGGATCAGGCCGGATGAATAGCGGTAGCCGCTGTGGAAGAGCGCCAGGTTGCCCCAGGGCGCGTAATAACAGAGGTCGCCCGGACGCTCATTCTTGAACGGACCGCTCCCAGCCTCGGTCAGCTTGTGCGGTAGGTAGGTGATCTTCTCGTTGGTCGAGTAGTCCTCGATCTTCAGGTCCAGCGGTAGTATCGACGCGAAGTCGCGGGCCGAAGCGTTGTCGTAGAGGGTCGCGGTCATCGTCTGACCGTTGAACGTCATCCTGATCTTCACCTTGCTCGCCTCCTGGCTTGCGGGATCGTTGCCCTGTTGTGCTCGGGCCAGCGGCGGGAACATCGCTGTCACGACCATCGACCCGAGGATGGCGCGGCGGCTGAATGTCTTGGAATTCAGAACCATGTCAGTTGCTCCGGTTGTAACGCCATGCGACAGCGGCAAGGACGGACGAGCCAGTCAGAAGCGCGGCGGCAAAGGCAAAGGCGGTCCACCAACCCGTCGTGTCGAACAGAACGCCTCCGAGAGATGCGCCCATGGTGATGGCGAGCTGGATGGTGGCAACCTGCAGGCCGCCGCCTGCCTCCGCGTCGTCGGGCATGGTCCGACTGAGCCATGTTCCCCAGCCGACCGGGGCGGCCGTGCCGAACAGGCCCCATGCAATCAGAAGGATGGCGGTGACGACGGACGACGTGCCGAATGCGATCAGCAGCAGTGCGATGGCCGCCATCACCAGCGGGATCGATCCCAGAATGCTGAACAGCCGTGTTTGAAGAAGGCCGCTGACGCAGTAGGTGCCGACGATGCCTGCCAGTCCCATCAGAAGGAGCAGCAGGGAAAGGGTCGAGATCGAGACCTGGGTCACGGTTTCGAGGAACGGGCGCAGATAGGTGAACAGCGCGAACTGCCCCATGAACAGCAGCATGACGGAAGCCATGCCGATCGCCACCTGCGGACGGGCAAGCAGGCGCAGGACGCTCGGCGAGCCTTCCTTACGGCGTGGCGGAAGAGATGGCAGGCTGATCCACTGCCAGACGAAGGCCAGCAGGGCGAGTGGCACCACGGCGAAGAACGCGCCACGCCAGCCGATATAGGAACCGAGCAGGCTGCCCAGCGGCGCTGAAATCGTTGCGGCGATGGCATTGCCCGCGTTCAGCATCGCCAGCCCCTTGGGAACTGCGTCTTCACGCACCAGGCGCATGACGATGGCGGTCGACATCGACCAGAAGCCACCGATGGCGACACCGAGCAGTGCGCGGCCGACCATCAGCACCACATAGTTCGGCGCGACCGTGACGATGATCCCGGAGAGGATCAGGAGCAGCGTAAGAGACGTCACCACCAGACGACGATCCAGTCTACTGGTCAACGACGACACGAACAGGCTGGTGACGACAGCGAAGATGCCCGAGATCGAAATCGCCTGACCCATATGACCTTCTGTCACGCCGAGATCCGTCGCGATCGGCGACAGCAGGCTGACGGGCATGAATTCCGAGGCGATCAGCACGGCAACGCAAAGCGCCATGGAGAACACCGCTCCCCAGGCTGCGGCCAACGGGACGTCTTTACCTCGCGGGCTGGCCGCACTCTCTGCCATCAGTTCGAAGACGAGGTCGGGATCGATTGTGAGTGCTTGCTGTGTCATGAGGGCAATATACAGCGCACGCACTTCACTGATTAGCCGTTGCAATTAGGATGGACTTATCGAATGGTGACATAAGTTATCGGGAGGTGCCGCATGAAAAGAGAAGACCTGAACGACATGCTCTGGTTCCTCGTGGTCGCCGAGGAGCGCAGCTTCACCAAGGCGGCTGCAAAGCTCGGCACCTCGCAATCGACAATCAGCCATACGATCAAGAACCTCGAAGCGCGCATGGGCCTGCGGCTTCTGACCCGCACGACGCGCAGCGTTTCGCCCACGGAAGCCGGAGAGAGGCTCATTCGGTCGCTTGCTCCCCGGATTGAAGAGATCGAAACCGAGATCGACGAACTCATGGAAATCCGCGACACCCCGTCCGGCACGGTCAGGATCACCTTGTCCGACCACGCGATGGAAAGCGTCGTGTGGCCGAAGCTTCTGCCCGTGTTGAAGGACTATCCGGACATCAAGGTCGAACTCAACACCGACAACGCTTTCCGCAATATCGTCGAAGACCGATTTGATGCCGGGGTCAGACTGGGCGAGAGCGTCGACAGGGACATGATCGCCGTGCGGATCGGGCCGGATTGGCGTCTCGTGGCTGTCGGGTCTCCAGCGTATTTTGCCGCTCGGCCTGCGCCCCGGTCACCGCAGGAGCTTGTAGCGCACAACTGCATCAACCATCGCCAATCCCGATCCGGTGGCCTCTATACCTGGGAGTTCGAAAAGGGAGACAAGGAACTGCGTGTTCGTGTCGATGGACAGCTCACATTCAGCACGTCCTACGCGATGATCGATGCGGCAGCCAATGGCTACGGGATCGCCTACGTGCCGGAGAACATCGTCGACAACGACATCGCCTCTGGGCGATTGGTTCAGGTTCTCGACGACTGGTCGCCGATGTTTCCGGGCTACTATCTCTACTACCCGAGCAGGCGGCAGAACTCTCCCGCATTCAAGGTCGTGGTCGATGCGCTGCGCCTCTGAGTGAGAGGGCCGCCGCCAGAAGCGACTTCTCCTTTTGGCGCTTTCCGGAAGCGGCCGACCTTCTGCTGTCGGCCCGGAGCGAACATGCGCCGTGCCATTACGCAATTTCGTGATTGTGTTTCGTAGCGCCTTGGTGGAGTGTCATGCGCAGAAGCGAAGGAGTTGGCACGCTGATGGGATGGTCGGAGATACTTGCATTTTTGTTGGCGGCCACCTTTTTGGTCACCTCACCTGGGCCAAACGGAGTGCTGATTGCCAAGACTGTGCCCACGTCCGGTCGCGAGGCCGGATTTGCCAATATTGCTGGCTTCTTTACCGCGTTCTACGTGCATGGTGCACTGTCGATCATGGGCATCTCAATCATCCTACTGAAATCCGCAACCGCCTTTACGATCGTAAAATATCTTGGAGTTGCATACCTGGGCTGGATCGGGATCAAGGCGCTGTTTGCCGCGTACAAAGGGAACGAAACGCTAGCGAACGTTGCGCCTGCACGACCTCATCGAAGTCTCCTCAGAGCCTTCGCTGAGGGATTCCTGACGAATGGCTTGAATCCCAAGGTGTCGATGTTCTATCTCGCCGTATTTCCTAATTTTATACCGCTAAATGACCATGCCATAGCGTATGCCTTTCTACTCGTATTCCTGCATTCTATGGTCAATGTTGTTTGGTTTGGCTCCATAGTTGTTCTATTCTCGAAATTGACGTTCGTCGCACGGCACGGGCGCTTTCAGCGCTGGCTGAAAGGTGTGACAGGCGTCGTGTTCATCGGATTTGGGTTAAAGTTGGCAACTTATCGGCCAACCGTCTGAGGTCTGCTGTCTTTGGATTTATTGTAAGCCGTGTTGATGTCGGCTTTTGGCGCTTTCCCGCCAAGGCACTCTTCCGCAGTCGGCCCTTAGCGGGCATCCAGATGTGCGCCATTGGCGATTTCAGTGCAGCTGGGAAGACCGAATTGCTCGGCCCACAGACAAAGTGAACCTGCTGCTGCGTTGAGCCCCGCGCCTCGTTCTGTCAGCGAATAGACGACTTTCGCTGGAACCTCGGAAAAAACCTTCCGGTCAACAAGGCCGTCGGCCTCCAGTTCTCGCAATTGTTGCGCCAGCATCTTTTCACTGATGCCAGAAAGCGCGTGCTTCAATCGGCCAAATCTACGTGATGCCGTTCCGAGTTCGCAAAGTATATCTACTTTCCACTTTCCTTCGACCATCCTGATTGCCGCTGCAAAGCCATTGTCCGTCGATTTATTCATAGTGCTCTCCTTACCGTCTGGTGACCACTTACGCCCAGGTGCGTATTGTGCGCCGGCCATTTCAGCATACCTCCACAAAGTCACAGCAAAAGCGCGCCGTTTTGCGCAAATTGATATGGAGAGTTAGCATGAAGCGTTCAATCACAGTTTTGGGAACCGGCCGTATGGGATCGGCACTCGCCCGGGCCCTGCTTCATGCGGGTCATCGGACGACGGTCTGGAACAGGACGATACAAAAGGCCGAACCACTAGCCGCGCTCGGCGCGACTGTCGCGCCATCCGTGCTGGAAGCTGTAAATGCGGCAGAGATTATCATCGTGAATGTAAGCGACTATCAGGCAACAGCAGCAATTATGCGCAACGATGCTATTGCTTCAGCCGTTCGCGGCAAACTGATCGTGGAACTGACCTCGGGAACGCCGCATGGCGCACGCGAAGCAGCTGAATTTTGGGCTGAGCACGGAGCCAGCTATCTCGATGGCGCGATCATGGCCACGCCCGATTTCATCGGCACAGATGCGGGGACGATCCTGGTCTCGGGGTCAAGTCAGGCTTTCGACGCGAACGAGGACATGTTCCGTGCCTTGGGCGGCAATGTCCAGCATATCGGGGAGGAATCGGGACGCGCGAACGCGCTTGATAGCGCGCTGCTTGCACTGATGTGGGGCGCACTTTTTGGAACGCTCCATGCGATCGCTGTGTGTCAGGCCGAAGAGATCGACCTCGGCGAATTGGCGCAGCAGTGGAACGCAACAGCGCCTGTGGTCGAGGGACTTGTCGCTGACCTCATCAAGCGGACGAATGCTGGCCGTTTTGCCAGCGACGACGAGACGCTCTCGTCAATTTCTGCACACTACGGCGCATTCCAGCATCTCTTGGAACTGATGGAGGCGCGTGAAATCGACCGCTCCGTGGTCCTCGGTTACGACGCAATCTTCCAACGGGCGATTGCAGCTGGCCAGCTACATGAAGATTTCGCGGCGTTATCACAATTTCTCGGAAAGTCCGCATAAGAGTTGTGGCAAACAAAGGAGAATGTAGCGGGCGTTGTTTTTCAGCCTACCGCCAAGGATACACATGAGGGGAATAGAATGCTGTTGACGCTTCTCGTCGATTCGTATTGCGCCGCTTGGTCTACGGAAAACGCCCAGCAACGACGGGCGCTGCTGTTACCGATCTGGAGCGACGGCGCAACGTATACGGACCCTACAGTCCACACTACCGGCGCGGAAGAACTGCTAGCCCACATCGCAGGTATCCAGAGCAAGCATCCGGGGGCTCGCATTGTGCGGACCAGCAACGTGGATGTTCATCATGACGTCGCTCGCTTCGCGTGGAAGTTTGTGATGCCTGACGGATCGTCTTTACCCGAGGGCTTGGATATCGCCTTTCTCGATGCGGAGCAAAAACGCCTGACGCGCATCATTGGCTTCTTCGGTTCATTGAAGCCAGCTTGACGTCCGCATTTGGGCGCATAGTTGCCGTCCCCGTCATGGCTCCAGCCCTCGACACTGCTGGTCAAGGTGTGAGCGGGTAAACGCTTACGATTCATCAGCGGTCACCGAACAAAGTCCGAGGAAATCAAATCAAAAAGGCCGGAAGGTTTTCCCTCCGACCTTTTAATTTCGTTTTCGAACCTGGTTAAGCAGCTTCGGTCGTGTGAGCCTTGCGGACTTCCTCGTCCGTCAGGATACCGCTAGCGCGAAGCAGTGCGGCAAAGCGACCATTGCTGTGGCTGAGTTCATCGAAGCTACCCTGTTCGACGATCCGGCCATTGTCGAGGAAAAGCACCTTATCTGCTTCGCGAACCGTCGACAGGCGGTGCGCGATGATGAAGGTGGTGCGGTTCTGGCGAAGGTTGTCGATCGCAGCCTTCACCCGGTTCTCGGTTTCCACGTCCAGCGCGCTGGTCGCCTCATCGAGAACCAGGATTGGTGCGTCCTTGAGGATGGCGCGGGCGATTGCTACGCGCTGACGCTCACCACCTGAAAGCCTGTTGCCACGCTCGCCGACATGCGTGTCATACTGCGCCTCGCGCGTCTCGATGAAGTCCGCAGCAGCTGCCGCTTCAGCAGCGCGGCGCATCTCTTCCTCGCTGGCACCTTCGCGGCCAAGACGAATGTTGTCGCTGATCGAGCGGTTCAGCAGACCCGCATCCTGGAACACGGTGGCGATGTAGCGGCGCAGCGATTTGCGGGTGACCTTGGTGATGTCGTGACTATCCACCAGGATCTTGCCGCTATCCGGATCGTAGACGCGCTGCAGCAGATTGACGAGCGTCGTCTTACCCGCGCCGGTCGGGCCTACGATCGCGACCGTCTGGCCGGCCTTCACGGAGAAGGAGACATTGTGCAGGCCCTGTGACGAGTTGCCGAAGCCGAAGGAGACGTCGCGGAATTCGACTTCGCCCTTGACATCCTTGATGTCGGCATTGCCCGCCGGCTCTTCGCGCTCGCGGACGGAGTCTTCGAGCATATAGAAGTCTTCAAGCTTCGAGCGGGCTTCGAAAATCTGCGTAGCGAACTGGCGCATCTGGTCGAGGCGGGAGATCAGCAGGTTTGCAAAGCCGATGAAGGCGATGACGTCACCGATCCGCAGTTCGCCGGCCTGAACCAGCAGCGTGCCGATCACAAGGATAATCATCATGGCGATGGTCGATGCCATGCGGTTCAGCGCACCGGCAAGCGCCCACCAGTCGAGCACCGGGTACTGAGCCTGCAGGAGCCGCTCGGCAAAGCCCTTGAGCGCCTTGGTTTCAGCCTCGATGCGGTTGTAGCTGTGCAGTACCGAAACGTTGCTGATTGAGTCGCTCACATGCGAGAAAACGGTATGGTAGTGGTTCTCGACCGAAGCCTGGCCGTCCTTCGTGCGGCTCATGACCAGACGGCCAATCAGCCAGTAGGCAAGACCAAGCACGACCAGAACGCCTGACAATCGCAGGTCCATGGACATGGCGGTCGGCACCAGGAGTGCAATGGCGACGACAGTCGAGAGGTGATTGCGCATGAATTCGAGCCAGAGGCCGAACAGCGTTTCGCAAGCGCGCAGCAGCGTATGCAGCGCGTTCGACGTGCCACGCTGGTGATGCCAGGAGAGCGGCATCGAGATGATGCGGCCGAATGCTTCCGTCAGCAAAGTCGCCCGCCGGCCGTGGGCTAGTCTGTCCGCCTCGCGGGCGACAAGAACGAAGGCGATCGTATTGAAGACGGCAAATCCGGCCCACATGAACAGGATGGGCTTGACCTCACCCTTGCCTGAGATGGCATCGATGATGCGACCGAACAGGATAGGCTCCGCAATCGTGATCGCGGCCAGAACAATGTTCGCAACGACCACCAGGGATACGCGGAGCTTGTAAGCGCCAAGGTAGCGCAAAGCTCTGGCATAGACCTTGAATAACGACACGGCGGTACCTCTTGTGTGGATCTGCAAAAACGGGATGGCGCGATGCTATGAAAAGACACCTGAACCGACGATTAACGGCGCATTCAGGTGAGGTGTTTCTGCAGAATGTGACGAGGCAACTGCGGTGGAAAGCTGCCCAACCGATCGGGAGTGCAACAATTTCCACTTGTATTTAAACCAAGCTTTAGCAATCCATAAACCTTATATGGAGCCAGCTTGTTAATCGAAGACCGTCGCCGCCACGTCCAGGTGGTCCGATCGGCGGATCTCACCTATCGCCCATTGCCGGGCAAGGGGCATTTTGTGAATATCCATTCTTTGGTTCAATTGCTTGTCGTCATAGAAGAATGCAAGAAGCCGGAAAACGTCGTTGAGGAGCTCCGGCGGGCCGTCCATTCCTATGGCTTCGAATATTATGGACTGCTTCGCCACCTGAAGCAGAGCCAAGATCCCTGGGGCCTCGTTCTTGCGGGGCATTGGCCCGAGCAGTGGCCGCAAACATACGTTGCAAAAAAATATGTCCTCATAGATCCAACGGTCAGGTATCTGGCGCAGGCGCAAAGGCCGTTTCGATGGAAGGACAGCCTTGCCGCCTACCGCCGCGACCCGCATCAGCGGCGCATGGAGCAGATGATGGCGGATGCCCATGCCCACGGCCTCCGCGACGGGTACATCTTCCCCATTCACGGAAAGAGCGGCGTGCTCGGAAATCTGAGCGTCGGCGGTGGGCCTGTGGAATTGTCGCCGGTCGAGATGTCGTTGTTCGAAACGGTTGCACGCAAAGCGTTCTGGCGGCTGCTCGATCTCAAGGGCGAAGCGAAGGCACTCGAAAGCACTTCATTGCTCGAGATGCCGTTGACGCGCCGGGAACTGGAAATCCTCCACTATCTGGCGGACGGCCTCACCTCGATCGAAATCAGCAAGGTGCTGAATATATCGAACCATACGGTCGATTGGTATATGAATGGGCTGCAGGACAAGCTGAAAGCCAAGAATCGGCAGCAGGCGGTGGCGCTGGCTTTCCGTCACGGGCTCGTTATCTGACCCTCGCATTTGGGAAACTCTATTTCGCAAGGGAAATTGAACTTTTCGTAACGGCGCGTTAAGAATTTTCTTCGCGGGTGCAGCATTGCCCGTTTCGATGCCGTGAGGAGAGCGCATTGCCCATTTCCAAGATACTCGTTGCCAACCGTTCCGAAATTGCCATCCGCGTGTTCCGCGCGGCCAATGAGCTGGGGATAAAAACGGTCGCGATATGGGCGGAAGAGGACAAACTGGCGCTGCATCGCTTCAAGGCGGACGAAAGCTATCAGGTCGGCCGCGGCCCGCATCTTGACCGCGATCTCGGGCCGATCGAAAGCTATCTTTCGATCGATGAGGTGATCCGCGTCGCCAAGCTCTCTGGTGCCGATGCAATCCACCCGGGTTATGGCCTCCTGTCCGAGAGCCCCGAATTCGTGGACGCCTGCAACAAGGCCGGCATCACCTTCATCGGCCCGAGGGCCGATACGATGCGTCAGCTCGGCAACAAGGTCGCCGCGCGCAATCTGGCGATCTCGGTCGGCGTGCCAGTGGTTCCGGCAACTGAGCCGCTGCCGGACGACATGGCGGAGGTCGCCAAGATGGCCGAGCAGATTGGCTATCCGGTGATGCTCAAAGCTTCTTGGGGCGGCGGCGGTCGCGGTATGCGCGCCATTCGTGACCCGAAGGACCTTGCCCGTGAGGTGACGGAAGCCAAGCGCGAGGCAATGGCGGCCTTCGGCAAGGATGAAGTCTATCTGGAAAAGCTTGTCGAGCGTGCCCGCCACGTCGAAAGCCAGATCCTCGGCGATACCCACGGCAATGTCGTGCATCTCTTTGAGCGCGATTGCTCGATCCAGCGCCGCAACCAGAAGGTCGTCGAGCGTGCGCCGGCACCTTACCTGGCAGAAGCCCAACGCCAGGAGCTTGCCGCCTACTCGCTGAAGATCGCCAAGGCGACGAACTATATCGGCGCCGGCACCGTCGAATATCTGATGGATGCCGATACCGGTAAGTTCTACTTCATCGAAGTAAACCCGCGCATCCAGGTCGAGCACACGGTTACCGAAGTTGTGACCGGCATCGATATCGTCAAGGCGCAGATCCATATCCTCGACGGCTACGCGATCGGTACACCGGAATCGGGTGTTCCCAAGCAGCAGGATATCAAACTCAACGGCCACGCGCTGCAATGCCGTATCACGACGGAAGATCCGGAACATAACTTCATTCCGGACTACGGCCGCATCACCGCCTATCGCTCGGCCTCGGGTTTCGGCATCCGTCTTGATGGCGGCACGTCCTATTCGGGCGCGATCATCACCCGCTATTACGATCCACTGCTCGTCAAAGTGACGGCCTGGGCGCCGAATCCGCTCGAGGCGATCTCCCGCATGGATCGGGCGCTGCGTGAATTCCGCATCCGTGGCGTGGCGACCAACCTCACCTTCCTTGAAGCGATCATCGGGCACCCGAAGTTCAAGGACAACAGCTATACGACCCGTTTCATCGATACGACGCCGGAGCTCTTCCAGCAGGTCAAGCGTCAGGACCGCGCGACGAAGCTTTTGACCTACCTTGCCGACGTCACAGTCAACGGCCATCCGGAGGCAAAGGACCGCCCACAGCCTTCGGAAGATGCAGCCAAGCCTGTTGTGCCCTACACCAACGGCAGCAAGGTCCAGGACGGCACCAAACAGCTTCTCGACAAGCTCGGCCCGAAGAAGTTCGGCGAGTGGATGCGCAATGAAAAGCGTGTTCTGATGACCGATACGACGATGCGTGACGGCCATCAGTCGCTGCTCGCGACGCGCATGCGCACCTATGATATCGCCCGCATCGCCGGCACCTACGCACATGCGTTACCGAACCTGCTGTCGCTCGAATGCTGGGGTGGTGCGACTTTTGACGTTTCCATGCGCTTCCTGACGGAAGATCCATGGGAGCGTCTGGCGCTGATCCGTGAAGGTGCACCGAACCTGCTCCTGCAGATGCTGCTGCGCGGCGCCAATGGCGTCGGCTACACGAACTATCCGGATAACGTCGTCAAATACTTCGTCCGTCAGGCGGCCAAGGGCGGCATCGACCTCTTCCGTGTCTTCGACTGCCTGAACTGGGTCGAGAACATGCGTGTCTCGATGGATGCCGTAGCGGAAGAGAACAAGCTCTGTGAAGCGGCCATCTGCTATACCGGCGATATCCTGAATTCGGCGCGCCCGAAGTACGATCTAAAATACTATACCGATCTTGCCGTTCAGCTCGAAAAGGCCGGCGCGCACATTATCGCGCTGAAGGATATGGCCGGCCTGCTGAAGCCCGCCGCCGCGAAAGTTCTCTTCAAGGCCCTGCGTGACGCGACAAGCCTGCCGATCCATTTTCATACGCATGATACGTCCGGTATTTCCGCTGCAACCGTGCTTGCAGCCGTCGATGCCGGTGTCGACGCGGTCGACGCCGCCATGGATGCGCTGTCCGGCAATACCTCGCAGCCCTGTCTCGGTTCGATCGTCGAAGCGCTGCGCGGATCGGATCGGGATCCCGGGCTCGATCCGGAATGGATCCGGCGCATCTCCTTCTATTGGGAAGCGGTACGCAACCAGTACGCAGCCTTTGAGAGTGATCTCAAGGGGCCGGCGTCGGAAGTCTATCTGCACGAAATGCCCGGTGGGCAGTTCACCAACCTCAAGGAGCAGGCCCGTTCGCTCGGCCTCGAAACCCGCTGGCATAGGGTGGCGCAGGCTTACGCCGACGCCAACCAGATGTTCGGCGATATCGTCAAGGTGACACCGTCTTCCAAGGTAGTGGGCGACATGGCGCTGATGATGGTTTCGCAGGATCTGACGGTTGCCGATGTTGTCAGTGCGGATAAGGAAGTCTCCTTCCCGGAATCTGTCATCTCGATGCTAAAGGGCGATCTAGGCCAGCCGCCGGGTGGATGGCCGGAAGCGCTGCAGAAGAAGGCGCTGAAAGGCGAGAAGCCCTATACGGTTCGTCCGGGCTCGCTGCTCGAAGACGCCGATCTCGACGCCGAGCGCAAGGTGATCGAGACCAAACTCGAACGTACGGTCAGCGATTTCGAATTTGCCTCCTACCTTATGTATCCGAAGGTTTTCACGGATTTTGCGCTCGCTTCCGATACTTACGGCCCGGTCTCGGTTCTCCCTACGCTCGCCTATTTCTACGGCCTGGAGGACGGCGAGGAACTCTTTGCCGATATCGAAAAGGGCAAGACGCTGGTTGTCGTCAATCAGGCGATGAGCGGTACGGACAGCCAGGGCATGGTGACGGCTTTCTTCGAGCTTAACGGCCAACCGCGCCGCATCAAGGTGCCGGATCGTGCGCATGGCGCTTCCGGTGCCGCTGCCCGCCGGAAGGCCGAGCCTGGAAACGCCGCCCATGTCGGCGCGCCGATGCCGGGCGTCATTTCCCGCGTTTTCGTTTCGCCGGGCCAGGCAGTCAGCGCCGGCGACGTGCTGGTCTCGATAGAGGCCATGAAGATGGAGACAGCGATCCACGCGGAAAAAGACGGCACGGTCGCCGAAGTGCTCGTCAAGGCCGGCGACCAGATCGACGCCAAGGATCTGCTGGTCAGCTATGCCGGCTAACCGGAAGCCGAAGGGTTAGGGTGGCCCCAAGGTCGCCCTTTCGTTGTAAGGAAGGCCGAAAATGAACAAGCTCAAGATTGCAGTTATCGTCGGAAGCACACGCATCCGTCGCTTTGCCGATCATCCGGCGAAGTGGATTGCAGAGATTGCCGCGCAGCGGCCGGAATTTGAAGTCGAAGTGCTCGATCTTCTCGACTACCCCATGGCTTTCTTCGGTGAAGCACGTGCGGTGGAAGCTGAGAGCGAAACGGCGGAGCGCTGGAAGAAGAAGCTGCGCGAGTTCGACGGCTTCATTTTCACTGTTGCCGAATACAATCACGGGCCGACGGCCGTGCTCAAGAATGCCATCGACCTCGGCGACTTCATCCAGAAGCCGGTTGCCTTTGTCGGCTATGGCGGCGTCGGCGGTGCGCGTGCCGTCGAGCAATTGCGGCTGGTCTTCGTTGAAATGGGCGCTGCTTCGGTAAAGACCGGCGTCCACATATCGTTCCCGGAATATCTCGCCGTTGCCAAGGAAGGCAAAAGCCTCAGCGACTATCCGCACCTTGTCGAAGCGGCGAAGAACCAGCTCGATCAGTTGGCCTGGTGGGGCAAAGCACTGAAGGCGGCGCGCTCGCAGTAAACGAGAGCTGCAGTGCTGGGCCGCGTGGTGAGAATCTGACGCTCGGATCCGGAGCCGAAAAACCATTTTCGAGGCCTTCAATCGGACAAGCGTTTGAGCTGTCGGAGCTGGATCGCGCACGAAGTCCTATCTTTTCAACCCGGAAATGCGTCCCAAGCCGGCAGCGCTTGGCTGGAGCTGCGCGCGTCGGGCGGTATATATTGCAGTTGTCATGTTGCGATCTACGCGGCCCGCAAACTGCCCTATTGCAATTTCGGTCAAAGCATCGAGCAGATGGGCGCGCTCTGTTGGCGCAAGGGCGGAAATATTAGAGTACGTGGCATAGAGGCTACGCACGCCAGACGCATCAAGCCTCAATGTCCAGCGGATAAATTCAGGAGGATCGGGTACGAACCCAGCATCCGTCATCTCCTCAATTCGTGCATCCGTATCAAGCGCATAAGGAGAACTGTCGGCCCCACCCGCTGACGGGCTCGCACGATGGCCAACGAACAAATGTTTGGTGGCATCATGAAAGGGATCGGGCCGACTTACATCGCCAAAAACGTTCCACCAAAGGGCGACCGCGCCGCCCGGTCGCAGCAATTCATGAATACGTCTCAGAGCAGGCGTAGCTTCCAGCCAGTGAAAAGCCGTCGCACTGGCAACCAAGTCGAACGAGGCAGGCTCCGGGTTTGCGTCTTCAAAAGGCAGCGCGAGCACCTGCAGGCAGTCGTCCGCAAACGAGGTTCGCAGGAAGTCCGCCAGCCGCATGTCAGGTTCAACCGCTGCCAACCGCCGCGGCTTGTGCGCCAGCAATTCTGCCGTTGCAAGGCCAGTACCAGCGCCGATCTCCAAAATATCAATGCCGGGTCCAAGGTTAGAGCGTTCGCGCAACAGCTGCCATGTTTCTTCAGGATAGCGCGGACGGGCAGCATGATAGTTGGACGGTTCGGCCCCGAATGCCACACGACCAAACACACGATCCAGTGTGGGAACTGTCATCGCGTCCTCCCAAAGGCACTGACCACTCAGACCTTTTTCGCCCGTGATGTGCATATTATTCAAGTAGCGTGAGTCTTCACCACTAGATTTCGTAAGTATGTGCGGCGTTGATCGTCGAAATGAAGCGCTTGGTACGCTCACGCTCTGGCGCGGTGAAGATGGCCTTCGCCGTGCCGGTTTCGACGACGTTTCCTGCTTCTAGGAACACGACGTTGTGGGCGATTTTTGAGGCGAGCCGCAAGTCATGCGTTGCGATGACCATGGTCGTGCCTTCGCTGGCCAGCTTTGCAAGAACATCGACGACTTCCGCCGAAAGTTCGGGATCGAGCGCCGAGGTCGGCTCGTCGCAGAGCAAGACGCGTGGCGAGGGGGCCAATGCACGGGCGATTGCGACACGCTGCTGCTGGCCGCCGGAGAGCGTCGAAGGCCACGCATCGGCCTTATGCGCCATTCCTACCTTGGTCAGCAGTTCCATGGCGCGGGCATGGGCCCTTTCCTTCGGCCACTTCAGCACCGTCACCAGACCTTCCATGACGTTTTCGATCGCGGTTTGATGCGGGAAGAGCTGGAAATTCTGGAAGACCATCCCCGTCTGGCGGCGAATCTTCTGGATTGATGGCCAGCCCGTTTTCCTGCCGGGTACAAAATCCAGCTTCTCTTTGCCGATCCTGATGGATCCCGTTGTCGGGATCTCAAGCAGGTTGATGCAACGGAGAAGCGTACTCTTGCCGCCGCCGGAGGGACCTACGAGGGCCGTGACGCTGCCTTCCGGAATGCGGATGCTGATATCCCTGAGGATGATGGCATCGCCGAAACGTTTCTCGATGTTGGAAAGCTCGATCATGCATTTGTCTCCAGCATGCCGCCGTAGCGCGCGAAGCGGCGCTCGAGGCGCACCTGCAGCGCTGAGAGAACAGAGCTCAGCACAAGGTAGATCAGCGCCGCCTCGATATAAAGGATCAGCGGCTCATAGGTTGTCGCAACGACGCGCTGTGCAGCCTGGAAAAGTTCGGGCACGGTGATTGCTGCTGCTAGCGAGGTATCTTTCACCAATGAAATGAAGGTGTTCGAGAGCGGCGGCACGGCAACGCGGCCGGCCTGCGGCAGAATCGTGCGGCTCATTGCCTGCCGCCAAGTCATGCCGATCGAATAGGCAGCTTCCCATTGTCCCTTCGAAACGGAGGAGATGACGGCCCGGATGATTTCAGAACTGTAAGCACCGATATTCAGCGTGAAGCCGATCAGAGCCGCCGGAAAGGCGTCAAGCAGAATGCCGACGCTCGGGAGGCCGTAGAAAATGACGAAGAGCTGCACGAGCAGCGGCGTGCCACGGATCACCCAGACGTAGAACCGCGCGATCGAAGCAACCGGAGCCGGGCCAAAGAGGCGAGCCACGGCAGTCACCAGCCCGAGCGCCAGGCCGAAGACGAAGGAGAGCAGGGTCAGCGGTATGGTGAAGATCAGTCCGGCCCACAAAAGGGTGGGGAGTGATTCCGCCATCAGTTGAAGCCAGTGCGGCACGGGTGTGTTCCTTGATAAAAGGGCGTCCAGCGGGATTTCGCTGGACGCTCTTCAGCAGATATAGAGGATGTGCCGGCGGCAGGAAACCGCTCCTCTGGAGCGCTTACTTCGAGACGTCTTGGCCAAAATATTTATCGGCGATCTTCTTATAGGTGCCGTCGGTCTTGATGTCTGCCAGTGCCTTGTTGATCGCCTCGAGCAGTTCCGGCTCTCCCTTGCGGATGATGATGCCGGAGTAGTCGGCGTTTTCCTGCTCGGCTGCAATCTTCACATTTGCGTCCGGCTTGTGCTTCTTGAAATCCAGAAAAGAGAGGCTGTCGTTGATCGTCGCATCGGCGCGGCCGGTCAGCACGAGCTGGATAGACTGGTCGAAACCTTCGGTGCCGACGAGTTCTGCGCCGGATTGCTCGGCGAGCTTGCCGAAGTTGCTCGTCAACGACTGGGCAGCTTTCTTGCCCTTCAGGTCCGCAAAGCTCTTGATGCTGTCGTCGTCTGCGCGGGCGATGAGCACGGCCTTGGATGCGATATAGGGCTCGGAGAAGTCGTACTTCTGCTTGCGGGCTTCGGTGATGCCGACCTGGTTGATGACGGTATCGTAGCGCTTGGCATCGAGGCCGGCGATCAGGCCGTCCCACTTGCCTTCAACGAACTCAGCCCTGACGCCGAGCTTGGCGGCAATCGCTTCGCCGATCTCGACGTCGAAGCCCACGAGCTTGTTGCTTTCATCATGATAGGTGAAAGGCGCGTAGGTGCCTTCCGTGCCGATCTTGAAAACGCCTGCCGACTTGATGGCGTTGAGATTTTCGCCGGCCTGGGCGGAGACGAAAGCAGCGGCTGAGATAAGGGCTGCTGCGGCGATGGTCTTGAGGAGCTTCATGTTTTGCAGGTCCAATGTGGGAGGAATTCAATGAGAGATAGATCGCAGAAAATAGGGCGTCGCGAAGCGTAGAAAACTGCAAAGAAATTGGGCAACTGCGAATATTTTTCTCATTTGTCTGGCTTTTGACGCGGCCTGTTTCAAGGCGTCAGAAAACGTGCGTCCGATGCCTATTGTGTGCACGTTGATATACGTTTATGCACGTTCTTAGAAATTAATGCCAACTTGTGAGCTAAACAGGCATGAACACGACAGAGATGCTGTTGAGGGAGCGGCAGAACATCATATCGGGCAAGCTTCAAGCAAACGGCCGCGTGCTTGCAGCTGAACTCGCTCTGGAATTCAGGGTCTCAGAAGACACGATCCGCCGGGATCTGCGCGAGATGGCGGCTGCTGGGCTTTGCGAGCGGGTCTATGGTGGTGCGCTGCCGATTTCGCCGGCGGGCGGCAGCCTCAAGCAGCGAATGGATATTGCCCTTGATCGCAAAGAACTGCTGGCGCAGGCCGCCGTCTCGCAGATTGCGCCCGGGTCGACGGTATTCTTCGATGCCGGGAGCACCAATCTTGCGATTGCCAATGCACTTCCATCAGACATGAGACTGACGGCTGCAACGAATGCTCCGGCGATCGCCGCGGCGCTGATGGACAACGGCGGTGTCGACGTCATCGTGATCGGCGGTATGGTCGACCGGCAGGTGGGCGGCGCGCTCGGCGCCAAGGCGATGCGGGATATGGAGCAGCTCTCGCCCGATCTTTGCATTCTCGGCGCCTGCGGCATCGATCTGGAAGCAGGTGTCACGACCTTCGGTTTCGAGGATGCGGAGTTCAAGCGGTTTGCGACATCAAGGAGCCGGAAGGTTCTGGTTGCGGTGACTTCGGAAAAATTTGGGACAGCGGCGCCGCACAGCGTTTTGCCGGTTGCGCATTGCGAATGCCTTGTGGTCGAGCACGATGCCGATGAGGCACTGCTTGCAGCCTACCGTGAGCGGGGTTGCCGGACCGTCAAGGCCGGAAGGCTCGATGAATTGAGATGAGGAGCCGACTCGTAGCGTAGGCGGCAGGAGGAAGACGGTAATAAAATGGATAATTCGACGAATATAGCGTACGGAGTTCGGCGCGGCTTCCTGCCGAAGAGCAGGGTGGCGGTGTCGCTGCTGTTCCTGATGAACGGCTTTGTCGTCGGTTGCTGGGCGCCGAAGATTCCGGATTTTGCGGAGCGGCTGGAACTGACAAAATTCGAGCTTGGGCTGATGATCCTGGTGTTCGGCGTTGGATCTTTGACACTGATGCCGATTGCCGGCGCGCAGATCGCCAGGCACGGCTCGCGCGTGGTGTCGCGGGCAACTGCGATCTGCCTGCTGCCAATTCTTCTGGCCCTGACGCTGGCACCGAATGTAGTTACCGGCGCAATCGCGCTCTTCCTGTTTGGCGGGTTCATTGGTGCGATGGACGTTGCGATGAACGCCAACGCAGTCGCCGTCGAGAAATCGA
>NZ_CP104143.1:3007500-3167500 GCF_025200715.1 Rhizobium sullae | reverse complement strand
AGCTTTGATCCATGGATCTCCGAATGGGGAAACCCACCTTAAGATACTTGGGAAATCATTTTGGTTGTCGGATCTTCGATCCGACGTTTGACGGCGAACGATCGCCGACGGCCTATCGGCCTGTATGGGAAGTTCCTATACAGCGCGGTAGCGCGTCGCCGGTCGTCCGGCGCGCTCACGCAGCGCTGCACGGAACGTGCGGGACAAGCGTGAGTGAGAACCGAAATGGTTTCCAAGTATCGATAATAAGGTATCTTCACCTGAATAAAATAGGGTGTAAGAAGCGAACGCAGGGAACTGAAACATCTAAGTACCTGCAGGAAAGGACATCAACCGAGACTCCGCAAGTAGTGGCGAGCGAACGCGGACCAGGCCAGTGGCAATTGAAGTTAAAGCGGAACATTCTGGAAAGTTTGGCCGTAGCGGGTGACAGCCCCGTACGCGTAGATACTTTGATTGTCCTAGAGTAGGGCGGGACACGAGAAATCCTGTCTGAACATGGGGAGACCACTCTCCAAGCCTAAGTACTCGTGCATGACCGATAGCGAACAAGTACCGTGAGGGAAAGGTGAAAAGCACCCCGACAAGGGGAGTGAAATAGAACCTGAAACCGGATGCCTACAAACAGTCGGAGCCTGAAAGGGTGACGGCGTACCTTTTGTATAATGGGTCAACGACTTAGTGTAACAAGCAAGCTTAAGCCGGTAGGTGTAGGCGCAGCGAAAGCGAGTCTGAATAGGGCGATTTAGTTTGTTGCATTAGACCCGAAACCGAGTGATCTAGCCATGAGCAGGTTGAAGGTTGGGTAACACCAACTGGAGGACCGAACCCGCATCTGTTGCAATAGATTGGGATGACTTGTGGCTAGGGGTGAAAGGCCAATCAAACTCGGAAATAGCTGGTTCTCCGCGAAATCTATTTAGGTAGAGCGTCGATCGAATACCCCGGGGGTAGAGCACTGGATGGGCTATGGGGACTCACCGTCTTACTGATCCTAACCAAACTCCGAATACCGGGGAGTACTAATCGGCAGACACACGGCGGGTGCTAACGTCCGTCGTGAAAAGGGCAACAACCCTGACCTCCAGCTAAGGTCCCCAAGTCATGGCTAAGTGGGAAAGGATGTGAGGATCCCAAAACAACCAGGATGTTGGCTTAGAAGCAGCCATCATTTAAAGAAAGCGTAACAGCTCACTGGTCTAAATAAGGGTCTTTGCGCCGAAAATGTAACGGGGCTGAAGCCATGCACCGAAGCTGAGGATGTGTAGCAATACACGTGGTAGCGGAGCGTTCCGTAAGCCTGTGAAGGGACAGTCGTGAGACATCCTGGAGGTATCGGAAGTGCGAATGTTGACATGAGTAACGATAAAGAGGGTGAGAGACCCTCTCGCCGAAAGACCAAGGGTTCCTGCTTAAAGTTAATCTGAGCAGGGTTAGCCGGCCCCTAAGACGAGGCGGACACGCGTAGTCGATGGGAACCACGTTAATATTCGTGGGCCTGGTGGTAGTGACGGATTGCTCAACTTGTAAGGTCTTATTGGATTGATCTTGCAGGGACGCGGTTCCAGGAAACAGCTCCACCGTATAGACCGTACCCGAAACCGACACAGGTGGTCAGGTAGAGTATACCAAGGCGCTTGAGAGAACTATGTTGAAGGAACTCGGCAAATTGCACGCGTAACTTCGGAAGAAGCGTGACCCCATTTTACGCAAGTGAGATGGGGTGGCACAGACCAGGGGTAGCGACTGTTTATCAAAAACACAGGGCTCTGCGAAGTCGCAAGACGACGTATAGGGTCTGACGCCTGCCCGGTGCTGGAAGGTTAAAGGGAGAGGTGCAAGCTTTGAACTGAAGCCCCAGTAAACGGCGGCCGTAACTATAACGGTCCTAAGGTAGCGAAATTCCTTGTCGGGTAAGTTCCGACCTGCACGAATGGCGTAACGACTTCCCCGCTGTCTCCAACATAGACTCAGTGAAATTGAATTCCCCGTGAAGATGCGGGGTTCCTGCGGTCAGACGGAAAGACCCCGTGCACCTTTACTATAGCTTTACACTGGCATTCGTGTCGGCATGTGTAGGATAGGTGGTAGGCTTTGAAGCGGGGACGCCAGTTTCCGTGGAGCCATCCTTGAAATACCACCCTTATCGTCATGGATGTCTAACCGCGGTCCGTTATCCGGATCCGGGACAGTGTATGGTGGGTAGTTTGACTGGGGCGGTCGCCTCCGAAAGAGTAACGGAGGCGCGCGATGGTGGGCTCAGACCGGTCGGAAATCGGTCGTCGAGTGCAATGGCATAAGCCCGCCTGACTGCGAGACTGACAAGTCGAGCAGAGACGAAAGTCGGTCATAGTGATCCGGTGGTCCCGCGTGGAAGGGCCATCGCTCAACGGATAAAAGGTACGCCGGGGATAACAGGCTGATGACCCCCAAGAGTCCATATCGACGGGGTTGTTTGGCACCTCGATGTCGGCTCATCGCATCCTGGGGCTGGAGCAGGTCCCAAGGGTTTGGCTGTTCGCCAATTAAAGCGGTACGTGAGCTGGGTTCAGAACGTCGTGAGACAGTTCGGTCCCTATCTGCCGTGGGTGTAGGAATATTGACAGGATCTGTCCCTAGTACGAGAGGACCGGGATGGACATATCTCTGGTGGACCTGTTGTCCTGCCAAGGGCATAGCAGGGTAGCTACATATGGAAGGGATAACCGCTGAAGGCATCTAAGCGGGAAACCCACCTGAAAACGAGTGTTCCCTATCAGAGCCGTGGAAGACGACCACGTTGATAGGCCGGGTGTGGAAGTGCAGCAATGCATGAAGCTTACCGGTACTAATAGCTCGATCGGCTTGATCGTTCTCATTGACCATGCTCATCAACGCGCCAAAGGCGCCGATGACCATCGATACGTGTTCAAAACAAAACACGAGTGACAAATCACTCCTGTACCAGCTTCTCAATTAGTTGCGCTTCGCTGACCTGGTGGTTATGGCGGGGTGGCTGCACCCGTTCCCATTCCGAACACGGCCGTGAAACGCCCCAGCGCCCATGGTACTTCGTCTCAAGACGCGGGAGAGTCGGTCGCTGCCAGGTCTGCAAAACGCAACTAACAATCTTCTCAACACCAAACTAACGGCCCAAAGCCAAGCAAAACGGGCCGCCCTCAAAGCGGTCCGTTCCGCTTTGAACAAAGAACACAAATATAACGCGGGGTGGAGCAGCCCGGTAGCTCGTCAGGCTCATAACCTGAAGGCCGCAGGTTCAAATCCTGCCCCCGCAACCAAAATTGACCACCAATTCAATGGGCTTCGAGGAAACTCGGAGCCCTTTTTGCGTGAAAAAGCACACCCTTTTCCCGAGGAAGCGGTTGTGCGCGAACGAAGACAAGACGAGATCTCCCTCTCACCGCCGCGGGACTAGGCGGCGACGGAGAAAGAAAGCCAATTCTCCCGAGAATGCTCTTTCTGCCCATCGCGATAGCTGGGTGGGTCTTACCCGGTATGTCGGTTAGGCGGCATCACTCCGGCTAGCACGGTGCGAACAATTGTGTCGGCCGCGATGTTGAAGTCAGCGGGTGTAAGTTTGCCGGTGTTCAACGCGTCGCAGGCGAGCGGCTCGAAATCGCTGTAGAACTGCGTGGCAGCCCACAGAATGATAAAGAAATGCCGTGGGTTGATGATTGCCATGCGTCCCTCGCTCATCCACTGCTCCAGAATCGCGGCGTGCCTATCCGTCGCCAGACGCATATGAGCGCGATCCTTCTCGCTTAAAAAGCGAGCACCCTGAATGATCTCACTTGCAAAAAGCCGGGATTCGCGCGGATAGTTCCGCGTGTATTCCAGCTTCACCTTGACGTAGTCGCGCAGTGCTTCCGCGGGCTCCCGGTCGGCACGCAGGCTGGACAGGGCGTCGTCCCAGCCTGCGATCAGGTTCGCGATAATGGCGGAATAGACCTCCTCCTTCGAGGCGAAATAGTAATAGATGTTGGCCTTCGGAAGTCCGGCCAGTTCCGCGATTTCGGCGATGCGGGTACCGTCGAAACCTTTGCGGGAGAAGACGTCGGTCGCCACGTCGAGAATGATCCTCATGTTGCGCGCGCGGATCTTCTCGTCGAGTTTGTCAGCCGTCCGGCTCTTGGGCATGCTCTGGCTCATCCTTCTTGCCGCTTACGTGATTTTCAACCGACCGCAGCAATTAAAAAAATTGACGACTTGGTCAGGTTACCTCTAGCTTGCGCGGATAACAACGACCGGTCCGGCAAGGCAATCGGCGATCCGCTCGATCTAGGGAGCGACACCAACTCAATCTCCGGAGCCGAATGATGACCTTCGACCTTCTCGTCAAGAACGCCAACCTTCCCGATGACCGGACCGGCATCGATATCGCCGTCTCGGGCGGCAGGATCGTCGCCGTCGAAAGAGGCATTACCGCCGAGGCCGGCCGCGTCATCGATGCCGGCGGCAAGCTTATCACCGCACCTTTCATCGATATCCATTTCCACATGGACGCGACGCTATCGCTCGGCACGCCGCGACTCAATCGCTCCGGGACGCTTCTTGAAGGCATCCAGCTCTGGGGCGAGCTGAAGCCGCTGCTCACCAAAGAGGCGGTTATCGAGCGTGCGCTGCGCTATTGCGACCTCGCCGTTTCACAGGGGCTGCTCGCGGTCCGCAGCCACGTGGATGTCTGCGACGACCGACTGGTGGGCGTCGAGTCCCTGCTCGAAGTGCGCGACCTCGTGAAAGACTATCTCGACCTGCAGCTCGTCGCCTTTCCGCAGGACGGCTTCTTCCGCTTGCCGACCGCGTCGAAGAACCTCGTTCGCGCGCTCGACATGGGGGTCGAGGTGGTCGGCGGGATCCCGCATTTCGAGCGGACCATGGAAGATGGGCGGCTGTCGGTGAACGCACTGTGCGAACTCGCGGCCGAGCGCGGCCTGATGGTCGACTTGCATTGCGACGAGACCGACGACCCGATGTCACGGCACATCGAAAGTCTCGCTTACGAGACCCAGCGCCTGGGCCTCAAGGGTCGCGTTGCCGGCTCGCACCTCACCTCCATGCATTCCATGGACAATTATTACGCCTCGAAGCTGCTGCCGCTGATCGCCGAAGCGGAAATCCATTGCGTGCCGAACCCGCTTGCGAACATCGTCCTGCAAGGCCGCCACGACACCTATCCGAAGCGGCGCGGCATGATGCGGGTGCCAGAACTGATGGCGTTGGGCGTCAATGTCGCCTTCGGCCAGGATAGCTGCATGGACCCTTGGTATTCGTTCGGCAGTGCCGATATGCTGGAAGTTGCCCACATGGCCGTGCATACCGGTCATATGACTGGCCGTGAGGCTGTGAAGGCCTGCTTTGCGGCGATCACCGAAAATCCCGCCAAGGTCTTCGGCCTCGAAGGCTATGGCCTAAAACCCGGATGCAATGCCGATTTCGTGCTGCTTGAAGCCCGCGACGCGATCGAGGCTGTGCGGATGAAGCCTAACCGCCTTGCGGTTGTTCGTCGCGGCAAGGTGATCGCCGAGACGGCTCCCCGCACGGCTAGCCTTTCGATCGAAGGCCGGCCGGCGACCGTCGAGCCCTGGCGCTACGCGCCGGTGGAGGCTTCAGCGACGTAAGGATGAGAACGGCGGCGGCTCAGAAATTGCCCATCGAGCCGCCGTCGTTCCAGGCGTAGATCTCCCAAAGCTCATCATCTGGACCGGCAAAATAAGCGCCGCGGGCGTTCCAGACATAATCGTTGGGTTCGCTGTAGAAAGGCACGCCCTTTTCCTTCAGCTCTGCATAGGCCTCGTCCACCACCTGCGGCGAGGGTACCCGCACGGCGATGCAGGCCTTGTGCGGTCCTTCCGCCTTGGCGTTAGGCACCCCGGTATTTTTGCTCAAGTGGTCGATCTCCCAGCAGGCGAGCGTCAGGCCAGCGCCGTTGAACTCGGCAAAACCCTCGGCGCGGCGATTGAGTTCGAAACCGAGCTTGCCGACGTAGAAATCGATCGAGCGCTGGGTGTCCTTGACGAGAATACAGATGTCGGTGATCGCGTGGGATTGAGCAAAGGGCATGGCGGGGCGATTCTTTCAGTCGGATGTTGACAGGCGGCCGGTAACGACCGGCCGGCGTTCAGGCTGGTGACGGCCGATGAGGATGGCTGCGGAAATCGCCTCGGCCGCCGTGGCTACGGCGGCTTCGCAGCGGCAGTGAAGGATGCAGAGTGGCTCGCCTTTCTCAACGACGTCGCCGACGTGCACGATGCCGGTCAGGCCGACGTCGTGATCAAGCGCGTCGCTGGCGATCTTCCGGCCGGCGCCGAGCCCGACCATGGCAAGACCGACCGCATAGGCGTCGACCTTCCTGACGAAACCCGAAGTGGGCGAGGGAAGAGGGGACACGAACGGCGCCGGAGGAAAATAGCTGCCGGCGTTCTCAACGAGGTCGGCCGGGCCGCCGAGCGCCGCCACCATCCGGCTGAAACGCTCGAGCGCAGAGCCCTGTGCTAGCCGCTTCTCGAGCATGGCGGCCGCTTCTTCGGTGGAAGCGGCAAGGCCGGCCATGACGAGAATTTCGGCGGAAATATCCATCACCAGCGCCCGCATACGCGGTTCCTGACGGCGGCCGGCGAGAAAATCGATCGCCTCGCGCAGCTGCAACCGGCTGCCGATCGCATCCCCCATCACCTCGTCCATCTCGACGATCGGCGCCACCATGGGCAGGCCGGCGAGGCGCGCGACCGAAATCAGGCTTCCAGCCAGTTCGTCGGCATCCGCATAGGTCGGCATGAAGGCACCGGAGCCATAGTTGACGCTCATGACGAGGCCGGAAACACCCGAAGCGAGCTTCTTCGAGAGGATCGAGGCGGTGATCAGCGGGATCGATTCCACCGTCGCGGTGACATCGCGAACGTAATAGATCGCCGCATCGGCCGGGGCCAGCTTCGTCGTCGGGCCGATGATCGCGACCCCGGCATCCATTACCGCCTGGCGGAACATTTGCGTGGAGGGGGCAATTGAGGCGCCCGGTATCGCCTCCATGAGATCGACCTCGCCACCGGTGTGGCCCAGACCGCGAGCCGAGATCATCGGCATGTGGATGCCGCAGGAGGCGACCAGCGGCGCGAGGATCAGGCTCACCTTCTCGTCACCTGTGCCGCCGCTCGAATGTTTGTCGATGATCGTGCGAGGATCGATGCCGGCACCGGTCCAGTCGATCACCTCGCCGGAATCGCGCATCGCCAGCGTCAGTGCCGCAGTCTCCTCCGGCGCCATGCCGTTCAGGAAGCAGGCCATGGTGAAAGCGGCGATCTGCGCCTCGGAGACCTCGCCGGCGCCGATGCCCTCGACGAAGCGGCGGATGTCCGCTTCGGAAAGGCTCTTGCCGTTCCTTTTGGCGCGGATGATCTGGGCGGGGAGAAAGACCGACATCGCTCAGCCTTCGCGGCGGTTGACGCCGGGCCAGAGCGGCAGATCGCCCTGGTAGCGGTTCATGCCGATGTCCTGGATCGTCGCGCGCCGATACATTTCACGCATGTAGGGCTCGAAGCGGGCGTTCAGCCGCTCAAGTTCCTCATGCTCGGCCAGATAGGCCGGCAGAAGCTCGCGCAGTTCCGCGAAAATCTCCGCCTCATCGATGGTGGTGAGCCTGTTGTCCTCGACGACGACCTGACCATTGACCATCACCAGACGGATGTTCGATCCGTTCTCGCAATAAACGAGGTGGTGGTCGAGCCGGTTCATCGGCATGTAGTCGTAGCCTGTGATATCGAGCATGATCAGGTCGGCGCGCTTGCCGACTTCCAGCGAGCCGGTCACGGCATCGAGCATCGCCGTGCGAGCGCCGCCGATCGTGGCGGAGCGGAGCACCTCAGCCGCCGTCACCCAGCGTTCTGTATCGGGCGCGGCGATGTCGTGAAGCAGGGCTGCGAACCGCATCACGTCGAAGATGCGGGCGGTGTCGTTGCTGGAGAGCCCGTCGGTTCCAAGCCCGACATGCACGCCGGCATCGAGCAGCCGGCGGACGGGCGCGATGCCGGAACCGAGCTTCAGGTTGGAAACGGCGTTGTGCGCGACCGAGCACCCGGCCTCTCTCATCATGGCCATGTCTGCGTCGCTAACCCAGATCGAATGGGCGATGGTGGTATTGGCCGTCAGCACGCCAATATCCTTCATGTAGCGGATCAAGCTTCTGCCGTAGAATTCCGGCCCGGTGACCGCTTGCGTCTTCGTTTCCAGCACATGCGTGTGATAGGGCACGCCCTTGTCCCGGGCCAAGTTTACGCAGGCCTGCATCATCTCCACCGAGCAGCGCTGCGGGGCCGAGGCCGAGACCATGAAGCCGAGCCGGTCGGCGCGGCCGTGCTGCGAGCCGAAGACGTCGGCGCAATAGGCCATGTAATCGGCCACGGTGATCGAGGGGCCATCGACCTCATCCTGCAACGCGGCGGGCATGATCTCTCGGAGATAGGGCATGGTGTCGAAGACATGCCTGTCGATGACGCAGTGGGAAATGTTGGCCCGGATGCCGGCGTCATCATATGCATCGAAGACGCGGGTGAGGCGAGCGATGTCAAAGTCCGGTGGATCGAAAAAGTCGTCGACCAGCGTCGTGACGCCGGCTTTCAGCGATTCCATCGCCGTCAGCAGGCTGCGCAGATACAGCAGCCGTTTCGGAATCGGACCTTTCATCAGGATGGGATAGGAATAGAGCATCCAGACTTCGAGCGGCGTGCCCTGGTAGCGCCCCTTGAAGAAAGTCTCCGAGGAATGCAAATGGGCGTTGATGAGGCCGGGCATGATCAACCGGCCGGTCGCGTCGACCACCCGGGCGTCTGCGGGAGCCGCGAGATCCCGATCGACCGCCGCGATGCTGTCGCCTTCAACGAGCAGATCGCCTGAGAACGGCGTCGTACCATGGGTCTTGTCCATGGCGAGAATGGTGGCATTCTTGAAGAGAAGCGTCATGCGTATGCTCTAGCTTTGATTGTCGGGCCTGCCGACCAGAAGCGGCAGCAGCACGAGTTCGAGGCCGATGAGGACGAGGCAGGAAATGCCGAAGACGATCGTGCCGATGGCGTTCAGCGACGGATCGATCGCGGCGACGAGAACGGAATAGATGGCGACTGGCAGGGTCGGTTGGAACCCGGAGACGAACCAGGCGATGATGAACTCGTCGAAGGAGAAGGTGAAGGCGAGCAGCCAGGCGCCGAAGATGCCGGGCAGGGCAAACGGCAGCACCACCTTGGTGACCGCCTGCCATTCGGTCGCGCCGAGATCCCATGCTGCCTCTTCCAGCGCCGCCGGCATCTGGGCGAGCCGAAGCTGGATGATGGCGAGCGCCGGTGCGGTGATCAGCACGACGTGGGTCAGGAAGACCGCGAACAGCGTTCCCGACAGATGCAGCCGGGCGAGCAGGCCGAGGAAACCAACACCGAGGATCAGCGGCGGAATGAGGATCGGCAGGGTCACCAGCGCCAGGAACGTCGTCTTGCCGCGGAAGGTGAAGCGGTTGAAAGCGTAGGCTGCGAAAAAGGCGATGACCGTCGCGACTGTCGCGGCCGCCGGCGAAACCACCATCGTGTTGCCGAGCGCCTTCAGCAGCGTGCCGTCGGAAAACAGCTTGTCATACCATTGCAGCGTGAAGCCCTGCAGCGGAAAGCCGGGGAAACGGTTCTTCTGGAAGGAGAACAGCACCAGCACGACCAGCGGCAGAAACATAAAGGCATAGGCGAGGCCGAGCCAGAGGCCGCCGGCAAGGATCCACGGGTTGCGGCGGTAAGGAGCGGAGATCACGAGGTCCTCCTGTGTGCACGGTCGGTGGCGACGAAGCCGAACGCCAGGGCAAGAACCATGACGGCGATCAGGATCGTCGCGAGCGCCGACGTCCGCGGTAGGTTGGTGGAGCTCGAATAGTCGGACATGATCATCGAAGCATAGGTGGGCAGCTTGCCGATGATCGAGGCACCAGCGCCGCCGCCCAGCAGATTGCCAGAGAGCGCGTCCCCGAGCGAGACGATCACGGCGAAGCTCGCCGCCGTCATCAGCCCGAAACGCGACAAGGGCAGGATCACGCGGGTGAAGGCCTGCCAGCGCGTGCAGCCCAATTCGCGCGCCGCCTCGATCAGCACCTTGTCGATGGCTAAGATGCTGACATAGAGAATGACGATCAGGATCGGCGCGAGATAATGAATGAGGCCGATGCGGGTGGCGATCTGGGTATAGATGATGTCGATCCGGTAGTCGGAAAGCCCGACCTGTTTCAGCACCGAATTGATCACGCCGTTGCGTGACAGGATGGTCTGCCAAGAATAGAGGCGCAGTACGTAGCTTGACCAGAACGGTGCGACGGCCAGCAGCAGCGCCAGCCGCTGCCAGCGGCCCGGCACGGCGAAGGCGATCGACAGTGCCACTAGGTAGGAGAGGATGGTCGCAACCGCCGCCGTGGTGATCGCCACCCAGAGGGACTGGACGAGCGCCAGGCCATAGCGCGATTTCGAAAAGAAGCTCGCGAAGATTTCTGCGTAATTGCCGAAGGAGAAGGCAGGGACGGCCTGGAAATTCTCGACCCGCCAGAAACCGATCCACAAGAGAAAGGCGAGAGGCAACAGGAACAGAACGGCCAGCCACAGGCCGAGCGGCGCGAGAAAGAGGATCTTGAGCGGGCTGTCGTTCGGCGTCTTCAGCCGCTTGGAGGGGGAGGCGGTGTTCGTCATGCGGCTCCCCGGATCAGCGAGGCGTTTTCAGGCGAGAACCAGGCCGAAGCCGGGCGGTTGATCTCGACGGCGAGAACCTGCGGCACGGTCATCTTCACTTCGGTGCCGTCAACCAGGTCGAGCAGGTACACATTGTGGGAGCCGGCGTATTCACGGCCTCGCAAGGTGGCGTCGAGGCGGTTTTCGCCGGCAACGCCGGTGGGGGCCGGCGACAGCTTGTCGGCCTGCACCACCACGAAGACCGGGGTGCCGACTGGCGGCGAATCGTGGGTCCGGACCTCGACCTGGCCATGGCCGCAATGGACGATGACGCGATCATGCGCGACTTCCTGGATGCGCCCGGCAAAGAGATTGTTGGTGCCGACGAAGCGGGCGACGAATTCCGTCTTTGGCCGGGCATACATCTCCTCGGGCGCGTCGATCTGCTCGATTTTCCCCTTGTTCATGACAACCACCCGGTCGGCCATCGAAAAGGCTTCGACCTGGTTGTGGGTGACGTAGATGAAGGCCATGCCGAGCTGCTGCTGGATGCGCCTGAGCTCTCCCTGCATGCGGATTCTCAGATGGGCGTCGAGTGCCGAGAGCGGCTCGTCGAGGAGCAGGATTTCCGGCTCGGTGACGAGCGCGCGGGCAAGTGCCACACGTTGCTTCTGCCCGCCGGAGAGCTGGCTGATCTTGCGCCCCATGAGATCGGTGAGGCCGACCAGCTCGGCCATGGCCCTTACCCTGCCGGCGACGACCGCTTTGTCGTGCGGCTTCAATGTCAGGCCGAAGGCGATGTTGCCGGCGACGTCAAGGTGCGGGAAGAGCGCGTAGTTCTGCCAGACAAGCCGCGTCGAGCGCAAGTTGACGGGCACGTCGGAGACGTCCTTGCCGCGGATGTGCAACTGGCCGGAACTGGCGGTCTCCAATCCGGCGAGAATGCGCAGAAGCGTAGTCTTGCCACAGCCGGACGGACCCATGATGGCCACGAACTCGCCTCGACCGACCGTCAGATTGATGCCGTCGACCGCGACGAAATCATTGAAACTTCTCGTAATCGCGACGAGTTCGAGATCTGGGGGCGTGGTCGAGGCGATGGTCATGGAATATCCCGGAAACGAGGAAGGTGCGCCCCGCACTCGCGGGGCGCCTGGGCCCGGCGGAAGGCGATCAGGCCGTCTTGAACTCGTTGAAGATGTCGATCCACGCCTGTTCCGGCTGGTTGGCCGGCAGGCCGCGCGGCATCGAGTGGTCGATCAGCGTCTCGACAAGCATCTTGCCGGGGTTTTCGGGGTCCGGAACGTAGGACAGCAGCTTCTTCTGGTCGTCGTCCCAGTAGTCCACGATCTTCATGTTCGGGCCGCGCGCCTTGAAGGCCTTGGTATAGACGAGCTTCGACTGCACCTTGGGCGAGGTCATGTACTTGACCCACTCCATGGCGAGATCCTTGTTCTTCGACGCCGAGCAAACGCAGGCCACTTCCTGCCAGCGAATGCCGCCCTGCTTGGGAATCGTCGAAGAGAAGTTGTCGTAACCGGCCAGCTTCAGGTCGATATCGAGGTCGCCGGTCGGCGAGGCGACGATGTCGCCGGCAAGCATCGCTTGCGCGATCGGCTGGTTGGAAGAACCGAACATGCCGATCTGCGGCCGCAGCTTGGTAAGGAATTCCTTGACCTTGACCAGCTGGTCGTCGGTGATCGCGTAAGGTGTCTGGTTGCCGGGATTGACGGCGAGGCTGGCATTGCCAAGGTTCGGCAGGTACCAGTCGAACATGCCGATCTTGCCGGCATATTTCGGATCGAGCAGAGAATTCCAGTCCGCCGCCTGTTCCGCCGACATTTCGTCCGTGTTGTAGGAGATGCCGTAGAAGGAGAAGCGCGTCGGGATCCCGTAGACGGTGCCGTCGGTCTCGCCCTTGGTGGGTGCGAAATCGCGGAACTTCGGATGGTAGTTGGCAAGCTCCGGAATGCCGTCGGTCTTGTAGGCTTCGATCGCCTTGTTCGCCTTCAGCTTCTGGACATACTCGGCGTCCGAAATGATTGCGTCGAATGTGCCGGGCGGCGTCTGGGCGAAGAACTGCAGCATCTGTTCGCCGCCGATGTAGATCTTGAATTCCACCTTCGTCTTATGGAGATCCTCGAACTCGGCGATGACATCCCTCTCTTCGTAACCCGGCCAGCAGAGAACGCGCAATGGCTCGGCGGCCTGTGCCTGTCGTGAGAATATGGTGAAATTCCCGAAGGCGGCGGCCGCGGCACCGGCGGCCGTCGCCCCCAAAAGCTTGCGGCGCGAAATCTCTGTTTGATTGGACGTATTCGTGGTGTCTGGCAGGCGAGGCTTATTTGACATGTCGTTCCCCTGATGGCGATGGTTGGCACCGATCAGAGAGCAGCAAGTTCTATGCCATGTGATTATCTGATTGATTTAATTGGGTTGTGCTTCTTTTGAGAAAGGTAGTCTTGGAACGGCCAAGGTCAAAAACTGACCAAATGGTCAATTTTTTGACAGTTGTAGAATCATCTGCCGAGTACCGACGAGGGTCGGTGCTCCGGTCCGCGTCGGGGCTTTGCGACGCCACCCAATTATGATGACGAAATCGCTCGGTGAATGTGTCACGACTTGAGCCCGCGCATGAGGCCTCATCGCAAAATGGTCGGGCCTCGCTAATGGGAGCACAAGGATCGCGCTGTCACTAAAGATATCAATTCACCCATTTAGGCATCGTCTCCTCAAATCCCTTGACGACGACAAATTTTACAAGCGTCTGTGCCATCAGGCCTCAGCAACCAAAATTTACACATTATACCAACAAGAAAGCCCTCTCAGAGGGCTTTCTTGCGTTTAAGGCCCAGCGCACGGCAATCTGGCAGGCTTATTCGATCCGTGTCGCAACTACGCCTGTCTCCCTCTGCGGGAGCGACACATCATGCCTGAACGCTGGACGTGAGTAATTCCTCGGCGAACTGGATAAGCCTCTTCTGTAACCCGGAGTAAGCGATTAGCAAATATATCGTCCAAGCGTGAGTATAAATTCGGAGTTGATTTTCAGCATGTTTTTACGCATATTTCTATCATGGATAGTATATTTCAAATATTGAAGTATATTTGTTCCGTAATTGCTTGGGATCGCCGCATGCTCGTATTTTCAGATGAAAATTTGGAGGTGATACATCGTTCAGGATCATCTCCCTATCTTCTCGTCACCTTTAACGAGATGGAAATGAAGGCAAACGGCAGCCGCTTCTGGGGGCAGCGGTTCTGCGAGAAGGCTGACATTTCGGCGCTTGGCTTCATCAGCCGACGGCCGAACTGGTTTCCGGCGGCGAGCGTCGTCAAGGCGGTCGAGGCGGCCGCGCCCATCCTGCGCGCAGCACCGGAGCGGATCCTTTACGGGCACTCGCAGGGCGGCTATGCGGCGTTGCGGTACCGAAGGCGCTTCAACGCTGCCGTTGCCATCGCTTTTTGCCCTCAGATCTCGATCGATCCGAAGGCCGTTCCTTTCGACGGTCGGTTTGCACGCCATTTCTCGCCCGACCTCCACGCCAATATGGGGATCGCGCCTGATCACGCAGCTGGCCGGGCCTATCTCTTCTTCGATCCGTTCCACGCCGTCGATCACCAGCACGCGGTTCGAATCGCGACGCTGCAGGCGAGGACGCACCTCGTACCGGTCCACATGACAGGCCATGGCACCGTTCGGGCGTTCACTGGAACGGCACGCGCCCTGTCGCTGATCGAAGCCTGCCGCGAAGACGATCTTCCGGGTCTACGCGCGCTGGCTCGCGCAGCCCGAGTCATGGCGCCGATGCGACCCTATCAGATCGCTGTGACGGCGATCGCCCGGCATCGGGCCTGGGCCGACCAGTTTCATGCACGCTTCGGCTCGGCTTTCTCTCCGGTTGAGCGAGCAAACTTCCTCTATCATCGCGCCAACCGCCACATTCGCGACGGTGAGCTTGCGACGGCGCGGACCATGCTTGTGGACGCCATGACATATCAGCCGGAAAATCCTAGTTTCGCCCGCCGGATGGCGGAACTGGACGGCCGTATCGCGCGCCGCCTCGGGGCGGATGAGGCCGCGCATTCGTGATCCGAATGTTGCCGAGCCTACTCGACAAGATGGCCTTGCTGAAGAGTGACAGCCTGTCTCAGGTCCAACGCTCTTGGTTGCCGGCAGCATCCTTGTTCCTGCGAACGGCTTCTCAAGGGTTTGGTTGACCGATCCTCTCTTGTGAAGCCCTTTCAGCGCTTCACAAGGCGAGCGTCGTTAACGCGAGTGCGCGAGAAGCGCCGAGCTCTCGGTCATCGCGGCATCTAGCTTCCGCCGCAGCAGCGCGCGATAGAGTTTGACGTGTTCTCGCGCGCAGGCGAGGCGGTCGGCGGGCTGTCGCATGGAAACGCAGAGGCGCTCCCAGATTTGGCTATCACCCAAGACTTCGACGATGCGGTCCGCGAGATCCTGGCTGCTGCCTGCGCGAAAGTGCAGGCCATCTTTTCCTTCACGCACCTTCTCGGCCATCCCGCCGATGTCGGAGCAGATCATCGGCCTACGATGGAGCAGGGCCTCCTGGATCACGATGGGCGAGTTTTCCCACCAGACGGACGGCAGAACCACCCAGTCGACCGAACGCATGAGACGCGGCACGTCGGCGTTCTGGTAAGCGCCGTAGAAACGGACGCGGTGGCCGGCGTCTGCGATGAGCTTCTTCATCCGCTCCTGGAATTCGATCGGCTGTCGCTCGAGGTTGCCGCCGAAGATCATCAGGCAGGAGTCTTCGCCCCATATCTCCTTCGGGATGCGCGAAACAGCGTCGATCAGGAGGTCGGCCCCCTTGAACGGCGTCATTTGTCCGAAATAGGCAAAGCGGTTGCGGCGCGGGTTGGGACCTTGCGTTTCTCGCGCGGGCGCAGCTGTTTCCACGGCGATGCCGTTCTCGATCACACTGAGCTTGTCCTTTTCGATGCCCCATGCGACGTAGCGCTCCGCCAGAAACCGGCTGGGGGAGACGAAAGCGTCGGCAAGGCCAAGCATCCCGCGCGCAAACAACTCCCGCTTCAGGAAGCGTGAGACGGGGATGTCGGGAAAGCAGCCGTGGCAAGCGACGGGGGATGCTGTTTCGCAGAGCTGACCGGAAGGCCGTTTCACCATCTGCCCGTGATTGTGGCAGATCGACAGATACTCGTGGAATGTGACGAGTATGGCCGCGTGCGGAAATGCTTCTCTAAGGGCGTAGAGGGCTTCAAGGCCAATGCCTAGAACATGATGGAAATGCACGACATGCGGCCTGAGATCGCGCGCGAAACGCAACAGGTCGCGGGTGATTGCCTGGGTATCGCCGTTCGACAAAAAGAAATGGTCGTAGTCGTCCGCGTGGAACAGCAACTCATCCTCGGCAAGGCGAAGGCTCATCAGCGCGGACGAGGCATGCCGCGGGACCGGATGGCCGACCCGGGCCAGGTAAACCGATTGCACGTTCGGCAATGCGTTCAGGCCGCGATGCAGGTTGTGAGAGGCGATTTCCGCCCCGCCGAGCGAAACGCTCGGGTGCGCATGCGAGACGACAAGGACGCGAAGCTGCTCGTTCATGCGGGCCTCTTTTCCGAGTGCTTTTCGACGGTGAGGATAGGCAACCATTGACTCTTGAAGATCTTTCGATCGATCTCTTCCACCAGAGCCGCCATCGCTGGACTGCCACCGTTGCGGGCGTCGTCGCAACCCCACATCTGCACCGATGGCAGCAAATAGGAGTCAAACCCGGAGCGGCTGAGACGGAGGCCGAGATCCAGACCCTTTTCCTGCGCGCCCAGATAGCCGCCGGAACAGCCGCCGGCGCGCAACAGGGCATCGCGGGGCATGACGCAGCACTCGAGCGAGGCCGCCGCGATACGGGTCAGCTTCATGTCGGTAACCGCTTTGAGAGGATATCCCGTATAGCGGCCCACGACTGGTTCGTCGCCGTTGCCGTCATCGATCCAGTTTCCCGCCCAGCGAATGGAATGGTCCTCGTAAACCAGGACCGGCGAGACGACGCTTCCTTTGAGCGTCGCGGCCCTGGCCAAGAGTTTTCCATACCAGCCTGGACCGTACGGGATCAGTGAGGCGGAGAGCGACACGACCGTTTCACAGGAGAGTGCTTGCGTGCCGGCTTCCAGCATGTCGTAGACGTCGCCTGTTCCCTTCGCCGATACCAGCCTGGCCGAAAGGCTATAGAACCGCGCGAGTTCCCTGAGGCGAGCAGCCTGCCTGCGGAAGCGCTCTGCGGGCATGGCGATCACGATCGGCGTGCGCCGAGTTTCCGGATCGAGCGCAAGCAAGGCCAGCAGCGGGGAAATGTCCTCCTCGCCCTCCCCGGCGCCGATGACGATCGGTGGGCCGTTTTTCTCATCGAAGGAGCCGGCATCGAGGATTGTCTCGACAACCGGTGTTAACCTTCCAGATTGTCCGAGGAACGGGACAATTTGTGAATCGACTATCGCCGGCAGCGCACAGTTTGCGGGATCGATGGAGCCGATCTGGCGCAATGCCGCCAAGCGCGCAGAAACCCGCGTTGGTTTCACTGGCAGAAACGCACGGCGCGAATCGTGCAGCGTTAGTTCGAAATAGAGGGGCGCACCAGGATCTTCATTCGGCAATTGGGCGTGGGCGATGAAGCCATGCGCGCGCTGTTCGCTCCGAAGGCTCGGTGTGAAGTGCTGCTGGTCGTCGAAACTGTCCGTGACATCGGGGCGATCAAAACGCGTCCAGCGTTCGTCGAGGCGAGCCGCGGCATCGCATCGCCGCAGTCTTACCGTTGCGACGTGGCCGTCGGGGTCATAAAGCCAGCCGGAGACGAGGAGGTTTCCTCCATCGGCCTCAAATGTGCTGTCTACTCCCATTCGGACGGGATAAGGCAGGCTGGAGACGGTTTCCTTGCCCTCAAAGCTGTTGGCGGCTGCTCGCAGGGACAGGAGCACGTCCGGCGCGCCATGGGTCCGCAGTAGAATCGACCGGATATGTTCGGGCGTTTCCAGCGGGCCGGCGATGCGCTTTCGGGGGTGGACCGAAACATACCTCCAACCGGCGCGCCCCCGAAAAACCAGACCTTCGATGTCGAGCGCGAGGGCAGCCTGGCTGGCGTCGAGAAGGCCGACAAAACCAGAGGCGCCATCGGGAGCGTCCGGGCGAGGAAAGATGGCGATACCGCACTCCGCAACCACCGGCGTCACATTGCCGACCACGGACACCCGGCAAGGCCCCGGCGCCATGCCGCGGCTCCAGCCCTGCAGGAACGTCGCGCCATCATGGCTCTCACCAATCAACTCGATAAACCCATCGCCGGCGTGGGCTGACTGCAAAAGCGCGGTTATGGTCAGAAGTCTGCGGCGGCTGACATTGCCGACCATCAGAGCGTCCACGAGCCGGTCGAGGACTGCGGCTGACTGAGATCCCGCAGACTCGACCACAAGCGCGGCTGCTTCCTCCGCGGAGATAAGCCGGGGCGCAAAGATGTAGCGTGCGCCGGTCTCCTCCTCTCCGAACCGGATCGTGCTCATGGCCAGTTCCGTGCCCACAGCCGGAAGGAGCGCCGCGAAGCCGTGCCTGGCCCGCGGTGAGGATGCGGCCAATCGCCATTCCGAGACAAACAAGCTTGGCGTGACGGCTTGATCTTCTCCGAGGCCGACGACCACGTCGCCGGCCGTGACACGGCCGAGGCCGATGATCAGCAAGGTTGTCTCATCGACGCGGCAGCCGATAACCCTTCCAGAGCGTATTGCCCTGCTCGCGGCATACCCGCCTGCCGAGGGGCCAATGACAGCGGGGGATTGTTCTCTAACCAGCACGCTTTACCCTCCCTGGATCAGATTCTGGCAACCAGCGTAAGGCTGGCGCCCGCTGCAAATCCCACGAGAACGAACAGCAGCAGCAGCAGGGGCTTTATTTCGCCGTTCGCACGCTTTCGCACCGTATTCAGATTCTTCTCCATTCCTGCCACAACCCCATCCAGCCGCATCAGGTGGACATCGAGATCATTCAGCCGTTGGCTGATATCCACCTTGAGGCTTTCGACCGCGTTGCTGACATCGGTGAGGCCGGCGGTCTCGGTCTTGTCGGCATCGATTTCCGGTGTGCGCTGCAGCGAGCGCTGTGAGACCTGCAACTGCCGCTGCGCCGCCATCAGCAAATCGAGCTTATCGAGCACTTTCGCCAGCGGTGCGGCGATAAGAGCCTCGGCCGCCTGCTCGTTTGGCTGGGGAACGCGCAGGGCCTGCTCGGAACCGCTTCCATTTCGCGCCATGACGACAATATCGTTCGCCCGAGACTGGAGGGGATCGGGCAGCGCGATTTCAAATGCGTGTTTGCCGTCGCCGATGCCGTTGCGCCGTAGGTCGGGACGATTGCGGTCGGCAACAGTCTCGGCAATCACCTTGCCATCGAGGAGGACACGAATGGTCAGCCGTTGATCCGGCGCCATCGGGTCGAATGCCCAGCCGAAGACCCTGCCCATGTCAACGGCATCCACCCGGCCGTTCATCGGCTTGGCGTTGTCCTGTTCGGATGCGGCATCCGGTCGTTCAGCGGGACTAATCATAAGCTCTCCTGTGCCTGAACCGGTGCCGTCTCCATCCGCTTGAGGTAGCGGCGGGCGGTCGTGTCGATGTCGTCGGGCTTGCGGGCGTTTTCGGAGAGCTGGCGCAGCAGGTTCGGCTCTTCCGCCATGTTCCGCATCGCCGCGGCGAGCGCTCGGGGATCATTGGGTGGAACTGTCAGGCCGTTGACGCCATGCTCGATCATTTCAGCCATTCCCCCGATGTTGCTGGCGATGACCGGGCGGCCTTGAGCCTGGGCTTCCTGAATGACAAGCGGCGCGTTCTCCCACCAGACGGAAGGAACTATGGTGCAATCGACCGCGGCCACGAGATCGCCAATATCTTCGCGTCGATAGGGTCCTCGGGACTGCACGGATTCTGACGTTTCGGTAAAGCGCCGATTGATCTCATCGACGAAGGCCTCGCTCTGGAAGGGCGCTCCGCCATGGACGCGGAGTTCGAAATCAAGGCCGTCGGCCAGAAGCTGACGCGCCGCCTCGAGCAATACCGTCACCCCTTTCCAGGGGTTGAGATTGCCGAAATATCCGAAGACCGGCTTCCCGCCCTGGAGCAGATCTCTTCGTACGCTGGCTTTGCGGGCGGGGATGCCATTGGGAATGACGCTGATCGTATCTTCGTCCAGTCCCCACTGCACGAAGCGATCCCGCAAAAAGGCGCTTGGCGAGACGAAGTGGTCAACCGTGCTCAACAGGGCCTTCAGGTGGCGTTCGCGCAAGGCAAAGCGATCGAGCGGAATGTTATTGAAGCAGCCATGGCAGCGGTCCGGGCTGGCCTGGTGACAAAGCTCCTTGCTGCCAGTGCGCACCATCAGGCCGTCATGGTGGCAGATGGGGTAGTAGTCGTGGAGTGTCATGACGATCTGGCAGTCGGGCAAGGTACGGCGGACGATGTGGGGGAATTCGGCGCCAAGCAGCAGCATGTGATGGAGATGAACGACATCCGGCCGGAAATCGCGCAGCAGTTCCGCTATATCCGGCACAACACCATAGAGGTCGATTTGGCTCATGAAGAAGCGGTCGAAATGTCCGGACCACAGCAGGATTTCGTCTCCCGCCGAGCCGATGCTCTGGAAGCTCGTGCCTGGTCTGGCTTCGCGATGGATTTGGTTCGTGGCACCGAGAAACAGGGCTTCGTGCCCCTCGCGCTGGTAGGCACGAAACAAGTCGTGAGCAAATATTTCCGTTCCACCCGGGTGAAGGGACGGATGGTTGTGGGCTGCCACCAGAATGCGCTTGCTCATCGACCGTTTACCCGGCGCTTTGCCACGATGAAGTCCTGATGGTGGCCCGCATTGGTGCCGCGCCAATGGCCAAGCGATTTCAGAGCGACGGAGAGGCCGGCCCGTTCGAGCGCCTTGTCCAGAAAGCCGTCTTCGAAACCGACCGCGGCAAGCGGTGGCTGGTTGGGTACGAACCAGCATGGGCTTTCGCCATAGCGGCGGAAGGCGAGACGCGGATCGCGCCGCCCATGTTCGTTTGCCGCCGCGATCCGGTCGACCACGAAGGCGGTCATGAACAGGCGCCCGCCGGGTGACAGGGTTCTGCGGACCTCAGCGAGGTAGACAAGGACCTCCGCGGGCGGCAGATGAGTGACCAAGGACGTCATGATGACGAAGTCGAAATGGTGATCCGGAAAGGGAAGCCTCAGGGCCTTGCCGCTGACCTTGCCATTTGGATTGTAGAGCTCGTGCGCGATATCCAGTCGCTGGAAGGCGAAATTGGAGTAGGCGGGAGTGATCGTCCGCTGACACCAGTCGATGCCGCCCTCGACCGGATCGATGCCATCGTAGCGGCTCGTTTGCGGATCGAGATACTGGGTAAGCGGCACGGCCATCCGGCCGATACCGCAGCCGATATCGAGCACGCGGGCCTCTTCGCGCAGGCCGCCGATACGGATGAAGTGCCCGAGGAATTCCGCGCCTATCGCACGAAAATCACCGTCACCCACGAAGACATTGGTGGGTTCCGGCTGCGGCAGAAAACGGTTGCCCCGAACGGCTTCAAGCAGCCAGCGAACACGATCCTCATCGACCAGTCGAGTCGGCTTGGGAGGGTGCACGAGTGCTACCTGTGTCACGCTGCGTTCCTTTCCCGGATTTTCGCATTTGTGGCGGCGGGGCGATCTTGATCTCTGCCGAATTGGTTCGCCATCAAGTCGGTGATGTCGTCTTCCCAGCGTTGCGTGTGCAGCCATGAATTGTATTGGCTGGCAACGCCGCGCATATAGTCCTGGCTACGGCGGATCGAGCGGCGCTCGAAATGATACAGGCACGCGGCCGGCTCATAGGCGATCTGGAGCCCGAGACGGCGGATCTTGAGGCAGAGGTCACTGTCCTCGTAGTCGCCGATCACGTAGTCCTCGGTGAACCCGCCGACACGCTCGTAGATGGCCCTGCGGGTCACGAGGCAGGCGCCGGTGACGCCGGGAACCTCGCGGGCTTGTTGGGCGGGAGCATAGTCGCCGGGCATGCCCTTGTTGAAATGGTGGTTCAACCAGATCCCGCGCTGGTCGCGGCCAAAATAGAGGCCGGCATGCTGCAGCGATCCGTCTTCGAAGAGCAGTTTCGGGCCGATGGCGCCCAGCCTGCTGTTTTCCAGCAGCGGCCGCGACAGCACCTGAAGCCAACCTGGTCCCTTTGGCACCACATCCGAATTGAGCATGACCAGAATGGCGCCGCGGGCAAAACGTGCGCCGGCATTGCAGGCGCGCGCGTAGCCGCTGTTGCGGTTCATGACGACCAGCTTCATCGGCAGCCCGTGCAGGAGGTGCAGGCCGCCCAGCAGGTGCTCCGTCTCATCCTGGATTTCCGGTGAATCGAGGACAAAGATGATCTCGGCATTGGCGACGAGCCACGGATCGGTGGCCATTCCCGACAGTTGGAAGCGCAGGAAATCGAGAACCTTGTAGAGGGGTACGACAATCGAAACGAGGGGTGTGGTTTCGGACAGGCTGTAGTCCTTCGCGGAATCGACCTCTATGATCTTGCCCAATCGCCGTTCTATGTCCTGCAGGGCGGGCGCGAGGATCGTGCGGAAGGCACTGTCGACCGCATGCTGTGGTGGCACGGCGCGCAGGACATGGTTTCGTTGTGTCGCGGGCTCGAAAGGCTGCGGCGTCGGTATCAGCGGCCTGACCGCTCCCGAAGCAAGGCGCATCTGAAATCGCGGTTGCAGGAGCGGCCCAGGGGATTCCGACAGCGGGACCCAGGCAACGAAACCGGTCACATCGGTCTTACTCTTCTCATCCTTCCCTTGCGCCCATGCCGGGAATTCGTAGCTGTTGCCGTCGAGCGGCACGGCCGTGCCGTCCTCCTTGACGTAGTCGATGCCGGCGAACGCGGATGACGGCGCGTGGAACCAGCCGCCGGCCAGCAGACCGTCGTCGAGCGCCAGAGCGAGATCGACCTCACCGGACGGATGCATCGATGACTTGGCAATCCGACTTGTCGCCAGTGGTGCACGAACTTGAAGGTCGATCGCCGTGGCGGCGCCGCTTTCCGGCAACGTGGCGAGTCGACGGACAATCATTTCGCGCAGTTCCACCGCCTCGGGGTTTTTGCCCCACCAACTCTGAAGGTTGGGATGGCGAGGCTTGCCGTGAGCAAGCTGGCGAATGGCGATGCCATTCTTGCTCAGGAGCACGATGAGAAACGGAGGGGAAGGGGAAGGCGCCTCTGCGATGAAATGGCACGATTGCAGGGCGTTTTTCGCGTTGCGTCCAAGGACAAGCCTTACGACCATGCGTGTAATCGAAGCTGCACCGATCGCATAGACCGATGTGATATCGCCCAGATCCGGATTGATGGCCGTCTCAATCAGATGGCATCCTTGCGCAATCTGGCAGACGATGCTGGCTGCCTGCGGTTCGGGCACGAGCGCGTGAAGGGCGTCTTCGACCACCATGGTGAAAAGATGGTCGCTGGCGATGCGGAAGGCGCTTCGCCACACGGTCAGCAGGTTGTTGACAAACTTGATGCGGGCATCCGGCGCGAGATCCGCGAATAGTGCCTCCACATCGAGGGGCGCGAGCGTGCGCGCCGGCTGCATCACGATGGTTTCGGCGGTGCTGCCGTGTTCCGTGCAAATGCCCACACTCACCGGCTGCTTTTCCGGTCTCATCGCCCAGAACATTCGTTGTCTTCCGTCGCCAAGCGGCAGCATCATGCTGACGAGCGGTACTGGCGACTGGTCCATGGACAACAGGCACTTTGTGGTGGCGGGCAGGGACGGGGGAAGATCCCAGATAAGGAGGGCCAACTCCGCGCCGAGCCGAAAGATCTTTGCGTTTCTGAAAACGCCAGTGGCGTCTATCGCTTCGTGGAACGTCACACGCTACCCCTTTGGATCGGAGTTGCGCGCCCCACGGGAGGAGGCAAGGCGCGCAGAAGTCATATTCAGTGAACGGTGAAGTAGTTCTCGGGATTGGCATGGATGTCATCGGCATCGACATTTACCAATGTGAGCGTATCGCCATGGCCGAGATCCACGACGACATTGCCGCCGACCTGCGTGACACGCGAGGCCAGGTCTTCGGGCGAAGACACGTCGAGGCCATTGATGCCCTTCGAGATCTGCAGCAGATCCTCGCCCGCGTTAAAGTCGAGGATGACGTCATTCCCGCCGCCGCCGTCGAAGACGAAGATGTCATGGCCAGCACCGCCTGCCAGGACGTCGTTGCCAGCACCGCCATCGATGATGTCGGCACCATTACCGCCATAAAGTATGTCGGCGCCCTTGCCGCCGGACAGGAGGTCGCTTCCCTCTCCGCCGAGCAGGGTATCGTTGCCCTTGTCGCCGTACAGAAGGTCATCACCCCAGCCTCCGACGAGGTTGTCATTTCCGTTTTCACCGTTCAGCAAGTCATTGCCCTCTCCGCCGAACAGGGAATCGTTTCCCTTTTCGCCGAACAGCAGGTCGTCTCCGTCACCACCGAACACGAGGTCGTGCCCGTTGCCGCCGCTCACGAAATCATCGCCCCCATGGGCACGAATGAAGTCGTTAAAGCGGGAGCCGAACAGTGCATCGTCGTATGCTCCGCCTTCCAATGTGGCCATCTGCCTCTCCTCTTCGGATTGATATTGATGCGTCTCGGCGCCGGGTGCGACGATTTCGCGCTTGAACTGTGCACTGCAAAAAAACGAAGTGCAAGTGTATCGCGAAGCTAAAATGCCATATATTGAGAAATATATTTCCCAAATTGAGTCTTATTGGCACATTATTTCAATAGTTCCCTGAATTATAAAATAATATACATATATATTACTTGGTAATAACTTCAAAATTTGAAACAATTCCTGCGATGCAGCATTCCATTTCATCTGGGAATCTAGTCTTCCCTGAACGCGCGATTGAAGCTCTCGAGGACGGGAGAGGTGAGGTAGTCGATCGCAAGGCGTGACTCGTGGACGATCAGCACCTCGGCGGGCATGCCGGGATAGAGGCGGACGTCCGGATTTGCCTTGAGCGATGCCGGATCGAGTTTGGCGCGCGCGACGAAAAACGCACTGTTTGACTTTTCATCTACCGACTGGTCCGCGGCGACATATGTAATGGTGCCTTCCATCGGCAGGCGGGAGCGTTGACTATAGGCTGTCAAACGGACTTGCGAATGCGAGCCCACGGCGATGCTGTCGATGTCGCGAGGATTGACGCGCATTTCGACCAGCAGTGGCTCATTTTCCGGAACGATCTCGAGCAACGGTTGGCCGGGCGTGACCGCGCTGCCAGGGGTGCGCAGCAGGATGTTGCTGATGATGCCATCCTGCGGAGAGCGAATCTCAAGGCGCCGCAGTACGTCCTTCGAAGCGGTGATCTGCTCTTCGACGTCCGCGAGATCGATGCGTGCCGTGGTGATTTCGCCAGCAATCGTCGACTGAAAGTCACTTTCGATCCCGGTCAGCGCAAGCTGTGCTCCTGCTGCGGCTTTTTCTGCCTGGGCCTTGTTGCCGACGAGTTCGCCCCGTTCCCTGGCAAGCTCGCTTAGCTTGGAGTCGATCTCGATGAGTTGCGTGCGCGGTGCCGCGCCTTTTTTCACCAACGTTTCCGTCGCCGTCCGGTGCTCTTTGAAGAGATCGATTTGCTGGTCGGTCGCCTGGATCTGGATGTCGAGCGACGTTGCTTGTTCGAGGTGCTCCTCGATGGTCTTTTGCTGGACCTCGACGCGTCCGACCTTGGTCTCGCGCCGCTTTTCGAAAAATATCGTCTCCGCCTTGACAGCGTCATCGACCGTAGCGTCCCGGGTGTCACCCAAATCGCGCGGAAAGCTGATTTGCGGCATGTCAGTCTGCTCGGCTTTCAATCGCGCCAGTTTCGCGATCAGGCCAATGCGTCGGATTTGGAGCGACTGCAGGCTGGAGCGGGCGCGCGTATCCTCCAACGCGATCAGGGGCTGCCCGGCGGAAACCTTGTCGCCCTCCTGAACAAGCAGTCGGCTCATCACGCCGCCTTCGAAATGGCTGATAGACTTTCGCTTCGAATCGACGATGACCGTGCCGTTGGCGACCGTCGCGCTGCTGAGCTCGACCGAAAAGGCCCAGGCAAAAAATCCACCGAAGGACACAAGGATCGTGGCGAGCCCCGCAACGACAAGACGACGGAGCGGTGAACGGTTATCAAACCGGTCGAATTCCAAGTTCGACGGGCCGACATCCCGCGAAGCCGGCTGATGCTGCTGGAGGCGACGTTCGGCGAGATCGGGCCGGACCGCTAGGGGGGTCTTTTCAATCATATCGCGGCTACCTCGCGGTGTGGTTCGCCCGGCATCGTGGTTGTAACCACGGCCGTTCGCGGTCCGAACTGTGTGACGCGGCCGTTTTCGAGCACGAGCAGCTTGTCGGCGACCTGCATGATGGCTGGCCTGTGAGCGATTAAGATAACGATGGCGCCGTCGTCGCGCGCACACTGGATCGCGCGGATAAGGGCACGCTCGCCGATCGAGTCCAGGTTTGCGTTCGGCTCGTCGAGCACGATGAGGCGAGGCTGGTTGTAGAGGCAGCGCGCCAACGCTATGCGCTGCCGCTGCCCTCCGGAAAGGGTCAGATGTCCGTCGCCGACGGGTGTGTCGTAACCGAGCGGCAGGCGTCCGATCATCTCGTGGATGTCGGCCAATCGCGCCGCCTCCAGCACCTTGTAGGGATCGCTGTCCGCCATTCGCCCAATGTTTTCTCGAATGGTGCCTTCCAAAAGCGAGACGGATTGCGGCAGATATCCGACCACCTGACCGAACGAGCCACGCTCCCACAGATAGGTATTGTTGCCGTCGAGGAAGACACCGCCGGACGTGGGGCGCAAGATGCCGACCAGCAGCCGCGCGAGCGTCGACTTGCCGGCCGCGGAGGGACCGATCACGCCCAGAACCTCGCCCGGACTGAGGGAGAAAGAAATGCCCTTGATGATGGGCACATCCAGCCCGGGAGCTGCGTAGACGAGCTTATCGACCACGATGTCGCCCGACGAATGCGGCGTGGGCATCGTCTGGCGGATTGCAAGATCCGCCTTGAGAAGGGCCTCGAGGCGACGCCAGCCAGCGATCGCCAGCACCCATTGGCGCCAATTCTCGATAATTGAATCGAAGGGGATCAGGAGGCGCCCGACAAGAATGCTCGATGCCATCATCGCGCCGGGCGTGACTTCCTGCTCCAGGACCAGATACGCGCCGGCTGCCAGGGTCATGATCTGGATGGAATAGCGCAGGCTGCGGGTGATGGACGACATCGCCTTGCTCCTGCACCCACTCGTTTCAAAGGCGGTGAGAGCCTGCAGTTGAAGGGCGCGCCAACGATTTGCCAGAGCTGGCAGCATGCCCATCGCCTCGATGGCCTCGGCATGTCGCAGCGAAGCGCCGATCCTGGACACGGCCTCGATATTTGTTTGGTTCGCTTCCTTGGTGAGTTGATGCGTCAACATGTCCGTGATCAGGCCGCCGCAAATGAGCAGTGCGGCGGAGACGGCTCCGATAAGACCAAAAAGCGGATGCAAAAGGAAAAGGGCGCCGAGGAAAATCGGTGACCAGGCAGCGTCTAGGGGCGCACTGACCGCTGACGAGGTCAGGAAGCTTCGCAATTCTGCGATGTCCCGAAGCGACTGGGTCGCGCGCGACAGGCCCTGATCGACAGAAGCCTGAACGGCGGCCGCCAGGACAGGCATGTTCAGCCCACGCACGAGCGCGCCTCCGATGGCTTGGAAGGAGAGGGCACGGATGAATTCCAGGACGCCGAGCACCACAAGGGCGCCGACAGCCAAGATAGTGAGCATTGCAAGTGTGTCCATGCTCTGACTGTTGAGTACCCTTTCATGAACTTGCAGCATGAACAGGGGCATCGTCAGTTGTAATATGTTCATACACACGCTTAGTGCAGTTGCATAGAGCAACCCGGACAAAAATACACGCTTTGCTTGCAGAATCAGCAACCTTGGGCTGCCTTGTTTTTGGCCTCCCTCGGTTCGCCCCTTGCTTCTTGTCTCATTTTGAACCGTATCACGCATGAAGATTTGCCTCGAGTTAACTTTAGAACCATCTGTTGTAGGACAGATTTGGTTGTAACTGAGCGTAAGGATAGTATTGCTTCGACCAATCTGGCACATAACAACGGGATTGTGCAAGCTCATGGTGATCGACAGTGGTGAGCGTATTTGAATATTACTTCAAGTTTTGAAGTATTTCCTTGAAACGGAGAGTCGAATGAAAGAAAACGATGTGTTCAGTTTGCCGGTAGAACTGAATGACGATCTGAGTCTTCGTCTGAGCCAGACAGCACAAACAGACCCCCGGCTTCCTCAGGGTACCGAGCTTGGGGACCTCCAACAAGTTACGTATTTCGAGCTCGCTCGCCTCATGGAGCGGGCAAGCCGGCGCTTTTCGGGCCTGATCCGTGCGGAGCTGACAAAGCTTCGTGTAGACGATATCGGGCCGGCGCAGGCGATGATTCTGCTGGCAATCGGCGATTCGGAACTGTCGGTCGCCGAGCTTCTGGATCGTGGGCATTATGTCGGCTCCAACGTTTCCTATTATCTGAAGCAGCTTGGCGATGGCGACTACATTGATCGCGTTGCCTCCCAGCGCGACAAGCGGTCCGCCCGCATCAAATTGACGGAGAAGGGGCGGCAGCTCAGGGCAAATCTCCGCGACGCGGCGATGGCCTATGAGCGCGCGGTGAATCGTGGCGACCTGGAACAGCGGATGCTTGAGACGGCTTTCCAGACGCTGCACCAGCTCGAACTGGCCTGGGGCAGGGCTTCACGGTACGGCGTCTAAGCGGTGAGCGATGCCGCGCACCTGGCAACGGCGGACTAACGCGATGCACGTGGCGTTTGTTCATCGACGGGGTTTCGGTCAGTTCGCTGCCTTGGCCGCTCAGCTCGCGCAGGCGGGCAATGAGGTCAGCCTCATCACTGAGACCATAGACCAGAAGATCCCATCCGTTCGCGTCGTTCGACATCGAGCGGAATCGGGCCCGCGCGCAGATCCGCATATGGCCCGACACATGGGTACTCCCGATCACCATGCGCGAATCGGCCATCGCGTCGCCGAAACGCTCGACGCCATGGCGCGGCAAGGGCTGGTACCCGACGTTGTCGTAGGCCATATCGGTTGGGGAAGCATGATGTTCTTGAAGGACGTGCTGCCGCGGGTGCCCGCATTGGGGTATTGCGAGTTCTTTTACCGATCGGAAGGGGCGGACATCGGGTTTTCCCCCGACGATCAGCCCGATCTGGAGACGCGCAAGAGGCTGCGGCTGCGCAACATCGCGCAGCTCCTGTCCCTTGAGGCCATCGAGGCCGGCATCAGCCCCACCCATTGGCAGAGAAGTCTGTACCCCGCCGACGCCCGGGGGCGCATTTCGGTCTGTCACGAGGGGATCGATACGGCGCAGTTTCGACCGGACCCAACAACTTCGGTCAGGCTTTCGGACGGGCGTGTGCTCAGCGCGGGTGGTTCTCCCATTGTTACCTTTGTCGCGCGCGACCTTGAGCCGTATCGTGGATTTCCACAGGTCTTGGAGGCTGCCGCCAAGGTTGTGCGCCAACGCCCCGATGCCTTGTTCGTTTTCGTCGGAGGAGATGGCATCAGCTATGGTGTGCCGCCGCCTGGCGGCGGGGCGTGGAAGGATCACCTCCTCAAATCCCTGGATATACCGCGGGAGAATATCCTCTTTCCCGGCGCGGTGCCGCATTCGGTTTTGCGGCAGCTTTTCCAGATCTCGGCGGCGCACCTTTATCTGACTTATCCATTCGTTTTGTCGTGGTCGATGTTGGAGGCGATGGCGTGCGGCGCCCTGGTCATCGGATCGGACACCGCGCCCGTCCAGGAGGTTATACACTCCGGCCGGAACGGCCTTTTGGTGCCGTTCTTCGATACGGATGCACTCGCTGAGGCCGTTCTCGGCGCCCTGAAGAGTCCCGAACACCATTTTGGGATGCGTGCAGCGGCGCGCCGGACGATCGAGACGCGTTTTCGACTGACGGACTGCCTCGATCGTCAACAGAATCTTCTTGAGAAATTGACCGGAAAATCACTTCGCCGCAATGCAGAAATGAATGCATGATTATTACTTTGATTTTTAAAGTATATATGAAATGTTTTTCTTTGTGGCGGCTAAATTTTATTATTGTGCACTGCAACGTTAGTTGTTAGGCTCCCTATACATGGCGCGGAATGATTTGAATAAATATCTGATTATTCGGCGTCTTTGCTTTTTTCTCCGAGATAATTCTTCAGAGGCCGCGCGTGCAAGAATTGACGTCTTCCGGCATTGGGAAACGACTGGTGACGAGAAAGCTAATAGCGGCATCGGGCCGGGATCGATTATGCTTCGAAGGCAGCGATATCGAGCATCTGGTTGTTTACCTCGATGTTGATGGGCATCCTCCGGCGACATTGCAGAATGCTTTTCCATTGATCGCCATCGCCTTTTCCGAAGAGGGTGAGGCGGATTTGCGGGAGCGTCTGGCGCTGCTTGGACCACTGGGAACTGTCCCCGCGGTTCCCATACAGCGGCTTGATCCCGCAAATAAGCTGGACAGTTTTCCGCTTCTGCGGGCGCTCACTGAGGGCGGCGTCGGCCGGCTTGCCCGGTATAGCGCCTCCATCACTTCGGAGCTTGCGATCCTGCGCCGGGAACGCGAAACGCTGCTGGAAAACTACCGGGCGCTCGAAGATGCGTTCCAGGCGCGAAACTGGGAGCCGGTTTCTGAGATTTTTTCCCATGATCCCTACGGCGATCCAAAGGACGAGGGGATCGGGCCGTTGCTTGCCGCCGCCTTTGTCGAGCAACTGCTGCCGATATCCAGCCTTGGCGTGGCCGGGTTCGCCCTTCACCTGCACTCGGTGCCCAGGATCACCGGAGAGCTTGTCGTCGCATTGAGCTACCTCGAGAGTGGCGAAGGAGTCGCCGAGTGGATCGTACCGTATGCGCAACTCGTGCCGAACTGGAATTTCTTCTCGCTGCCCCGGGCCTGCGGAGGGGCTGCGCGGACGCTTCGGCTGCGGATCTCCGCCACCGGACCGGAGACCGTCGGCCTTTCGCTCGGCTATCCGATCGCCGGCGAGCGCTATTCGGCACGGTCGGAACTCCCGCATCCGGATCTCGACCTGCGCCCGCTGGCGTTCAAAGTGTTTACGGGACTGCCGGGAGTAAAACCCGCCAGAACACCCAACATGATTGCGCCCAGCAGCCTGCTCGAAGGCCAGTACACTGTCGATTATCGCCTGGCGGTCGCTACGTTGAGGCAGATCGCGGACGTTTCGGTCACGCCGATCGTCCCGGAATTCCAGACGGTGCGCTTCCTCGAGCATGAGCATGCTGTTGTCTGCCACCCGTTGCCGAGTGGCATATCGGCAGGCGCGGTCAGTCGCGCCGTCGAGCCCGGAACGATATCCTTTTCGGCGAGCGCCTTTATCGATCATCCGGAAGGTCAGCCCGCGGCGGTCAGCTTCCTGCTCGCACCGACGAATTCAAATGCGCGTTCCGAAGTGGCCGAGGTTGCGCGAAAGGGCGCGGCCAAACCGTCGGCATTCTTCAGCGGATGGCGTGAAGTCAGCTCCAGTGAGGTCGTCAACATCAACATCCAGCTGGACGAGCCGGCACGCGGCCCGATGGACCTGATGATCCTCAGCCGCGCAGTCACGGATTCGGTCGATTTCTCCTGGCTCAAGGTGTCTGGCTTCAGGCTGGTCAAACAGTTTACGGAGGCCGCCGATGTCCAGTAACAGGGAGCCAATGGACCTGATCGCCGTGGCCATGCCCCTTTACGGTCACGCGGCACTTGCCCTGGAGGCGATCGAGTCGGTATTTGCCTCGAACGTTAGCAGTTGCCGGATCGTCATTGTCATCTCGGTCGACGGCGATCCACGGCACGAGACGTTCGATCAACTGTTGCTCTACGCCGCGGTTCATTCTTCCGTCCATGTGGTGTTCGGCCAGAACGCCGGTCCGGGTGGCGCGCGCAATCGCGCCATCGACTTCGTTCTCGAGCGCTTTCCAGAGACGAAGGCCGTCTATTTCCTCGACGCCGACAATCGCGTCCTTCCCGGCACCATCGAGACGCTTTACCGGCACCTCCTCTCCAGTGGCTGCGGGTGGGTCTACACGAATATCGACACATTTTCGGTAAGCTGGCGCGCCCACTACGGCAACCGCTATTCACGACTGGTCCACTGCATCACCGACAACATTTGCGATACAGGATCGATGATCTCGATCGATGTTTTTCAGCAAGGCGTCCGCTTCAACGACGACAGGCAGAACGGCTTCGAGGATTGGGAGTTCTGGCTGTCCTGCATCGAACATGGTTTCGTCGGCACGCCTTGCCATGACACGGTCTTCGAATACAGGCTGAGGGCGGAGAGCCGCTTCAAGGAGGCCAATCGAGACCGCGCCACGTCGGTAAGCTTCCTGCGCAAGCGCCACAGGCCGCTGTTCCAGCGCCCGATGCTGGTGGATTTCGAGCATGAGGAGTGCCCGCGCTACCTGTTTGCGCGAACGGAAGATACGGCGATCTCTTTCTTCACTGATCCTACCAAGCCGCCGACGATCCTTCGCCTCGACGACATCATCCCCGCGTTCTGGGGCAATATCGGCGAGCCAGACAATGAACATTTCCCGCCTTTCCTGGTCGCCGGAAGCGGCGCGGCGCTCGACCTTCTGCGGCGTTCGCGCATGCTGCCGAACGTGCTTGCCCATCTTGAGCGCTTGAGCGAGAACAGCAACGTCGTCTTCGTCCAACTCGCCAACGATGCCGCCCAGCGCAAGATCGAGCCGATCGTTCATGGGGCGGGCGGACAAAAAATCGGCCCCGCCGATCTCGTTTTCCTTTCGATCCGGCTCGTCCAGGAGGTGGTCCAGAACAATGCTGTGGACTGGTTCGCCTCGATCGGGAGCCAGCAGGTATGGCCGACATCGACCGTTCTGAAAGTGCACTTCCCTTTTCCAAGAAGCCTCCCGCGCCGTTCTCTCATCACGCCTCAGCAGGTGATGATCAATTGCGTCAACGCAATTGCCATGAGCCCCCTGCGCGAGACGGCGGGCAGGCGGTGGACGTGGCGTCCCGCGCGGCTCGTGCCCTACACTGATCTCTACAAGGCGTTGCGCAAGGAAGTCGGAGGATCACCGGTCCTGCCGCTCGGCCATAGCGAGGGCAAGCGGACCGTGGCGCTGCTCGTGCCGAATGCCTCGTTCGGCGGAGCCGAAAAGGTCGTCTATGCAGCCGCCCGGGAATTGAAGGCGGCGGGTTACGAAACTCATCTCTTCGTGCTCGGCACGTCCCGGATGGATGTGATCGATGAATTCGATTCCAGCTTCGACTACATTCACTTCTGGGACGCGGGAATTCCGGCCTGGGGAGGGTCGGGCTCCTTCCTGGGACAGGATTTCATCGACGAAGGGCATTCGGTCGACTGGGAGGCGCTGAAGGGACAGCTTTCCGGCTTCGACCTGGTCATCAACAACCACGTGATGGCCGTCCATCCCCTCATCGCGCGATTGCGCTCCGAAGGCACGCGCACGGCCTGCTATCTTCACGTCGTGGACAACACGGCCTTCAAGAGGCCTGCCGGTCAGCCTTTCGCAGCGATTGCCCATGAGCACTGCTACGACGCCTTCCTAACCTGCTCCGAACAGCTCAAGATCTATCTGCACAGCTACGGCGTCCCCCACGAGAAAGTCTTCGCCGTCGCGAACGGAGCGAGCTTCTCGGTACCGCCCAAGGCCCTGGCGGAGGTTCTGGCCGTCAGGCGGATCGAGCGCAGGGATGACCGCTTGCGGCTTCTTTACATGGGCCGGTTCGATCAGCAGAAGGGCATTGACCGGCTGGCGGCAGCGCTCGCGGAACTGCGGGCCTCCAACGTCAATTTCGAAGCCCGGGCCATCGGAGGGGAAATCCTCGCCGATTCCAGGGTCTCCTGGAGCGAACGGCTGAAGGACCTGGGCGTCGACGTGCGCTCGCCCGTCTTTGCGAGCAAGGATCTGATCAAGGCACTGGGCTGGGCCGACGTTCTCGTCATGCCCTCACGATGGGAGGGCGCGCCGCTGATGATCGCCGAGGCGCAGCAACTCGGCTGCGTGCCCATCGCGACCGCGGTCGGCGCGGTGGACGAGCTCATTTCCGACGGCGAGGACGGCATACTCATCAACGCGCCTTCCGATCCTCAGGTGGTGAGGGAGATGGTGCGGATCATCGAAGAGGTCGCGCGCAATCGCGAGAGGCTCGCTCCGCTCATGGAGGGCTGCATCAGGACCGCCGCACGCCGGTCATGGGCCTCCTCTTTCTCGGAGTTTATCTCTTGGAGCGATCGGTCCGTGAAGAATTCGTCACTGTCCCGCGCTGCGGTCTTTCGCGAGCAGGCGGCGCCAAATCCCGTGGTCGCGGCAATTGGCTGATTGCCGCGCCGCTTCTTTGAAACAGAAAGGTCTAGTCGAATGCGTCCGCGAATTCTCGTGACGGGTATTCCCGGTCACTACACGCGCCTTGCCAACGGCGCCTACGGCCTGTCCGTCTCCTATGCGGAGCGGCAGAAGCAGCCGGAAACGAAGGAGGAGTTTCTGCAGGAGCTGCGCAACATCAGCAATACCGGGAACTACCTCATCGGTGAGGGCGCCCTGCATGCGCTTGCGCCACATGCGAAGCAAGTTCCCTTCTGGCATCTCTACAATTTGAGCAAGAACGGCAATGGATTCGACGAGTTTAACGCCAACTTCGACATCTGCGTCTTCACCTGCGCAAACCTATTGCGCAAGGGACTTTCCGCGGACGCAGAGGCGGATGTCCTAAGCCGACTCAACATGCCGATCGTCATGCTGGGCATCGGCCTGCAGAACCGCAAGGACCTTGAGAACAATCTTCCGGAGGGAACGAAGCGGCTTCTGGCCGTCCTGAAGGAGCGTGAGCACTACTTCCTGACACGCGGCTACGAGTCCGCCGGCTTCTTGAAGGACCAGGGCTTCTCCTTCGTGCGCCCGACCGGTTGCCCTTCCGTCTATTTCATGCCGGCCAACATGCGCCGGTCCATGAGGAAGCTGCCGAGCGTAAACATCGGCAAGGCGCGGACAATCTTTTCAGGCTATCTCGGCGGCGATCAGGATGCGATCCTCGATGCGAATGCGCTGGCCCCGCCGGACACCGTGCCGCAATACGTGGTGCAGGACGAGTTCCTCCACTTCGATATGAAGGTGGAGCCTAATGACGAGGAACGCGTCTATGATTCCGCATCGGGCCTGATGATCGGCGATCTGGCCTATCCCGGCACTGAGCGGGAGAAGCAGCGGTTCGAGTTTCGCACCTTCTTCGACACGAACCAGTGGCGCGCCTGGGCTTCGTTGATGGACTTCAATTTTGGCCGTCGTTTCCACGGCTCGATCATCGCCATGCAGGCGGCCGTGCCGAGCCTCATGGTGGCGGTCGACGACCGCATGCGCGAGATGCTGGGCTTCACCGGCCTGCCGGCCGTCGACATCACCGAGGTCGACAAGGCAGAGAACCGGGCCGAGTTCGTGGCCGATCATCTGGCAAAGCTCAACACGAGCGAACTTGTGGACCGCTATTCCGACCGCGAGCGCGCCTTCCGCACCACGCTTCGTGAAATCGGCATCGGTCTATAGCGGCCTGAAGGCCATCACTTTTCGGTTCAGAGGACAGTTATGCGTATTTTGCTTACGGGCATTCCATCCTACTTGCAGCGGACGATTGCGGACGTCTCAGGCACGACCGTCATCCATCGGCCCTATTTCGACGAAACCAGGACCAAGAAGGATCTGATCTCGCAGGTCAGGAAGATCGCCAACACCGGCAACTATCTGATCGGCGAAGGAGCGGCTGAGAGCTGCGCGCGGTCATGACGTCACCTATCTGCCGTTCTGGCATCTCGCCAACAATCGGGACTCGAACGAGCTTTACGAGCGCGTGAACCGCGAATTCGACTTGTGCGTCTTCGCCTCCGCTAATCTGCTGCGTCCTGGCTATTCCGCCGATCTCGAAGCGGAAATCTTCGCGAAGCTGAAGATGCCGGTTGTGGTGATGGGCATCGGCATCCAGCGCAAGGAAGGCCTCAAGGATCAGCTGCCGGCCGGAACGATCAAGTTCCTGGAGGTGCTGAGGAACAAGGAAAGTTTCTTCCTCACGCGTGGCTACTTCACCGCCGAATTCCTCAGGGAGCAGGGGATGAAGTTCGTCAAGCCGACGGGTTGCCCGTCGCTCTACTTCTCGCCGAACGACATGAAGCGTTCGCTTTCGGCACTTGCCAATCCGGGACTGGCGGAGGCCCAGAGGATCGTCTTCGGCGGCTATCTCGGTAGCGTTGCCGATACGATCGTCGATGCTCATGCGCTGCTCAAGCCCGACAGCGTGGCAAGCTATGTCGTCCAGGACGAAGTGGTTGCCTACAGCCTCTCCCTGACAGGTGACGATAATGACATCGTCTATGATCGCGCCAGCGGGCGCATCACGGGAGGGACGGAGTACAAGCATTCGGAGAAATGGCAGCGGAAAAACGAGCTGCTGGTCTATTTCGATACGAGCCAGTGGCGCGGCGCGATGTCCGCGCGCGATCTCTGCTTCGGCCGCCGCTTCCACGGCTGCATCATCGGCATGCAGGCCGGCACGCCCGCCCTCATGATCGCGGTCGATGACCGCATGCGGGAGATGCTGGAATTCATCGGCTTCCCCTATATCGAGGCAGCCACCTGGAACAGGGAGGCGGACAAGCGCGCCTATCTCGCCAACTTCCTCGGCAAGATCGACACGCAGGCCGTGATCGACCGTTATTCCGCTTGCGAGGCGAATTTCCGCAATGCTCTGGTGCAGATCGGACTTTGAGCGGATGAGGGTGGTGGCGCAAACGCGCGCGCGCCTTGCTTGCGCGCTGGCAGTGCTCTGGGCCTTCGCCTCGGCGCTGCCGGCGGGCGCTGCCGAAGTGCTCTCCGATCGTATCGGAATCAACCGCGTAAACCTAGCCTGGCTTTCCCGCGGCGATCAGGAGCGCGTCCTGAATGAGATCGCGGCAAGCGGTATCACCCATGTCCGGCTTTCGCTGTCGAGACCGGTGGACAAGAGCATCGAAGCGCTCGAAATGGCGGACCGGCGGGGGTTGAAAATCCTCCTCGAGATCCAACTCGGCAACAAGGATTATTATCCCGCGGAGGCGCGTTCTCGCACCGGTTTCGGCCGCATCTGGGATGTTCAGCGGCTTTCGGATCTCGATCTCGATCTCTACCGAGCGCAGTTGCGCTCGGCGCTTCGCCGCATTGACGAAATGGGTATCCGCATCGACGCCGTCGAGCCCGGAAATGAAATAAACTACAGCGCTTACAACGGCGACCTCGTCGTCTATGAAAAGCCTGGGCGGCAGACGCCGCGGAGCGTTTCGGAAGTTGCAAATCGCTCGGCCCTCGAACGCGGGCTCGACGCATATGTCGGCGCACTCCGCATCACCCGGGAAGAATTGCGGGCGACGGCCTATAGCCGCGACGCGCTTCTGATTTCGGCCGGACTTTCCGACGTCGGCACTGGCGAGGCCGACCGCCGCGGCATGGAACGGCTCGAACCCGGCGAGTTCATTTCACTCCTGCGGAAGCGGGGGATCGATGCGCTGGTCGATGGCTACGGCATTCATGTCTACCCGGGACGCAAAGATGACGCGGCGCTTGCACGCTATGTGACGACGCTTCTCGACTTTTGCCGGCCTGAAGGGGAAGGCAAGCCGTGCTGGGTGAGCGAATGGGGCATTGCCAACACCGCGCTTTCCTGCCCGGTCGATGATCGCGAGCGGGAAGTGGTGGTCCGTGCCGTGCGCCGCAGCTTCGCGGAGTTGATGGAGAAGGGAAGGCTGAAAGCGGCCTTCTACTATGACTGGGACACCCAACCGGTCTACAGGGTCTGGCGTTGCGGCGCCTTGAGCCCGGCCGGCGTTGCGGCCACCGAAGCGAATAGCGGCGGGGTAGCGAGATGACGGGTCAAATCTGTCCGTTCCCCGTAGCCGAGGTCCGCGCGGCCGCGATGGGAAACGGTGATGGAAGGTCGGCGGATACACGACTGGTTGCATTCCCCGTCCCAAGACGACGTCCGCCGGAGGCACTGGTCTAAAGACCGTAAAGCCCGATTATTCGCGGCGACCTTAGCCAGTGTCTGTCCACAAACGGTAAGTTACTGAAATTATTGCATGTATCGCGATACTTGAACAATCAAAGCGCGGCGGTTTCAGGTACACTTAGATCAAGCCATTGTGCTAAAGACAAACCCGCAACCGCCGGAGCCGACAATGCGCCAAGAACGCAAATTCATAATGCCCGCGCCGAAGCCGTCTATATTGACGGTGATGCAATGGCCGGTCGCCGGCGCGCCGCGATACGAGTTCCACGCTGCGCCGACTTCTTTTCAAGAGCCGTCGGTATCAGCCTCTTGAATTGCCGTCGCCCGAATGACCTTCGTTCTCAAGAGTTACGACCTCGTCGGCTATCGATGCCACCTGCTGATCATGCGTGATGAAGAGCACCCCCCGCTGCGAAGAAAGCTCTCTGATCAACCGCAGAATCTCACCCTTGGTCTTTTCGTCCAGCGCTGATGTTGCTTCGTCAAAGATGAGTATGTCTGCATCGCGATAGATCGCCCTGGCTATAGCCAATCGCTGGCGCTCGCCACCGGAAAGCTTCAGCCCCCGCTCACCGATTTCGGTGTCGAAGCCGTCCGCCAGACCTCTAACCAGCTCTTCGATTTCGGCCGCTCTTACGGCCGCCCACAATTTCGCGAGATCTGGCTCCTTGGTTAAACTGATGTTGAAACCAAGGCTCTCGCGAAACATGACGGCGTCCTGAGGGACAACCGCGATCTTTCGCCGAAGCTCAAGGCCATTAAGTCGACCAATGTCTACGCCATCCAATAGAATTCGACCTTCATTCAAAGGCAAGGTCTTCAGAATTAGGCGTACAAGCGTCGACTTTCCGCTCCCCGATCGTCCGAGCAAAGCCGTGATTTTTCCCTTTTCGACGTGCAGGTTCGCGCTCCGAAGTGCATGCCTGCCGTCCGGATACCTATAGCCCGCACCCTCTATATCGAGCCGCGAAATTCCACTCACCGCTTGCAGGGAGCCTTGATCCGGATCCTTTTCTTCCGCGAACACGTCCAGGAAACGCTTCACCGCTTCGAAGGATTGCCGCGTGTCGCGATAGGAGAAGCTAAATCCCTCTAGAGTCCGAAAGAGCTGCAGGATGTAGGTGTTCGTTAGCACGAGCGCCCCCACAGACAGCTCGTTGGAAACAACGCGCATCGCTGAGATCCAAACGGCGGATGCAAAACCCAGCAGCAGTACGGCCGACAATGCAATGCCGAGAAAACCACGGCTGAAATAGAACGTCCGAAAGCGTGCGTGAACTTCACCAAGCCGGTCGCGGTAAGACTTGACCACCGCCTCTTCAATGACGAGCGTCTTGACTCCTTCGGCATTCAATATGGCATCACCGGCCGTACCTTGCGCGTCGATTGAGGCGTTCAAAGCTATCTTGAGTCGCCGGCTTGCGAGTTCGGCACCGAAAACGAGCGCCACTGCATAGAGCGCGATCGTGGCGAGCATGATCAGGGAAACATCGGCATCAACGAACGTGAAAAAGGCTATCGAGGTTATCAAGACCTCGAACAACAACGGAGACAACTGCGTGAAAAGCATCCCGCTGAGCGTTTGAATCCCCCCGAGCCCCTGCCCGACAATGGAATCCAGACGCCCCATGGATCGGTTGACGTGAAAGCCGACCGGAAGATCTAATATATGTCGGAGATAGACCTCGCGGACAGAATTGAGGATCCGGTTTTCCGCCGGTTGGTAGACCAGCCAGCGTTGCTCGACGAGAAACTTGGAGAGCGCCAGAGCCAGCAGCGCAAAGACGACGAAGCTCAGCGCCTGGTGCCCCGGGAGATCCTTGCTCAAGAGCGCATCGATGGCCTTCGAAAAGAGAATGGGTGAAAGTGCCTGCAGGATGCTTGCCAGGAATGACAGCCCCACGCTCAGGAGCAGAAACACGAATATGGTACGACCGCTCTGAAGCGCCACGATAGAGCGAAGCAGCATCTTTGCCGTCGATCTTCGATCGACGGCCTCAGAGGATTCAATCGCTGTTTGTGACCTATGCGATGGCCGCTGTGCGACGTTCATTTCCGACCAGTCCTTCCGCGATTTCAACGATCGGATCTCTGGCCGGCGCTCGCGCCTCCAAAACGCGAGAGAGCGCCCGACTGTGATGGCTCAGGCATTGCCTCAGTTCCGAACTCCCGAGTAGATCTTCAATCCCCTTAGCCAACTCGAAGGTGTTCTGCGGGTCAGGCACTCTCAGGACGTTGATGCGGTCCACGAGTTGACCACTGAAATAGACCTTTTCGTATATTTCTCCACTCAGGATTAACGGCGTCGCACATGCGATGACTTCCCTTGGAACTTGCGGCGTATGAAACGATATCGGAAACCGATTCTCGAGGAAAGCGACGGCGATGCACGACCGGATGAAAGACGGGACGTGCCAGGGGGCCACCGGAGGCAGTAGAATTGACCGGCCGCGAAGATTGTCCTTCTGGCTCACGTAATGGAAGGCGTGGGCGAACCTATTGGGCGTGGCGCTCCATAGAGCTCGATAGGAAACTTTGATTCCTCTTCCCACGAGAGTGTCGAGCGCATCAATCAGATTATAGGTGCCCTTCACTTCCGCGATTTTTCCATATGAGCCGACGGCAGGGTCTTGGCTTTCCAGGCCGGCACGGTTCCAGGCAACAAGCGCGCGATAGGTCTCGGTATCGAAACCGTAATGAGAAAACCACTCCTCGGCGCGATCGACCATCGCGGGCAGGTCAAACTGTTCTTCATTGCTATAGAAGGACGAGTGCAGGGCCCGCCCTTTGGCCCGGATGATCGCGTTCTCCTTCACGCCGGTGCTTTTCAAAATATCCTCAATATCTGGATTCTTGCCGGTGATGACGGCGGCCGATTGCGACAGGCATCTGTCATAGAGGATGCCCAAACTTGGGATGTGACGAAGCCGCCCCAGGTCACTTCCGGCATGCCTTAGGACGACGGGAACATCACACAATTGCCCAAGCAGAGATGCCGCCACGCCATAGGGCTCAAGGTACCATCCAATGATAACGTCGGGTTTCGTCCGTCCGATACTTGCCAGCCCCGAGCCCAGTAACTGGCTGACGAAGGGGGGCGCCCATGGGATATAGGCGTGGGCTGGGATGTTCTCGCAATGTTGGACATTTCCGCCTTTCTGCAAAAAGACATCGCGTACTTTGTCGTCGCTCAGCAGCATCTGGCGGAAGCCATAGCCCATCTCGTCTGCGTTGGAGATGACGTCGATGGAATGACCGGACTCAAGAAAGTCGCTTGCGGCAAACCATGTGCTGCGGGAAACACCTCCTTGAATCGGCGGGATCTTTCCAAGCAGAAGTACATGCATGCTTTCAATCCTCCCAACCACATTCACCCCGGCTGAGACACCAAGGCGAATGGGTCCCGCACAAGCGTGTCAGTTCACGGTGCAGCTATGGCCCGTGCAACTGTTACAACCGCTGCAGCCTGTGCAGGCAGCCACATCAGTGTCGTTGCCGGTCGGCCGAGGCCAATAGGCCGATGGCGCCGGTTCGTTAAACACCGCCTCATAGTCGGCGAGGAATGCGAGGTAGTGGTCGAAGGTGCTCGCCGACATCTCGCCTTCGACTTCCGGAACGTGATGCAGGAAGCGGCCGGCCACAGCATCGCAAAAGGCGGCATAATCGCGGGTGAAGATCACGAACGTATGCCAGAGCTCGTCGACGGCGCCGGTCATGCCGTAGAACTTGCCGTGCGGCGCCGCGGTTGCGCACAGGGCAAAAAAAGCGCAGCATCTCGCGCCGATGGTCCTGGGCGATTTCCACCGACAGGCCATGCTCCTTCCGGTGGCGGGCCAGCACCGGCTTCAATTCGAAGCGTTCGGCGATGTTGCTTCGGCGCAGCGCGTCTGCGGTAAAGCCCGGGATTGTGGATGCGTGGCCATGCCGAATGTTGGAATTGTCGATTTCCTCCAGCTCGGCCGACGGAAATACAGGAAGGCGCGCGAAGGTCTTTTCATTTGGGATAAGGTATTCGGTCATTTGGAATCCTCCTTTCCTGGCGCTGAAACGATCAGCACGCAGCGGAGAATTTTGTTATTCTGTGGCGAAAGAAGGGCATTCGCTCTGATATGGTCAGAATATATTCAAGTTATATTGCCATTATATATTTAGATATTTCGATGCATCTCAACGTATACTTCGTGCGTTTCTTTTATTCTTTGTATATTTATTTTGTGAAAATCACGATTAAGTCAGGCCGGCGTCTCTTGCCTGAAACGCGCCTATGGCTTGGTGCTCTGCACCTGGCGTGGGCTCGACCACTTCAAGACTTAGTTTGGTCCTCGGTAGTCGCTTACAATCTCGCCCGCCTCAGATCGCTGACTTCCCATGTCGGCAGCTGAAACCGGACCGGCGAAAACGCCGGCAGTTGCCAATGCGCGCATTTCCACCAGAAATCCTCGCCGCCCAAATTTGCACCCATGAGCCACACCGCATGGCTTCAAAGCAGCCGCCAAGCAGAACCCAACGTGCTGCAAGCACAAGAAAAACCAGCCATTTATGGATGGAAACTAGCTAAAGCCTCTCGTTCACGAGAACAGCTCCCGGAATAGGGGTGGGCCAGCTTCTTCCTCCGCGAGGGCGGCGCGGTTAGCGGCCTCACGGAGTGCCTGAAAGTCAGCCTGATCCTCAAGCCTTGTACCGCCAAGCCGCACCGTCACCGATATCTGGCGCTCTTGTCCGGCTGTGAACGTGGTTTCTTGCACCCGCGCGCGGATGCGCTCGCAGATGTTGCTGGCATTTTCCGTTGTTGTGCCGGGCAAATAGATGCCGAGTTCGTCGGAGGCAAGGCGGGCGACGAGATCACCATAGCGCAGGGAAGAATGTACGATCCGAACAATCGATTGAAGCAGCGTATCGGCCCATTGCGGACCATAGCGACGACTGATCTCATCGAAATTACCGACATTGAGAACGAGCATGACACCATCCGGGTTTTCCGCGCCGCTCACGCGCCTGCGGTCTATCGCTTGCTCGACTGAGTTCGCAAATTCGCTGGCGCGCAATGTATCCGTGACGGGATCATGACGGAGCGCGTACTGAAGTTCTTTTTGGGTATCACGAAGCGCTTCGTTGCGCCGAGAGATTGCCAATTGAAACCGAAATGTGACAGCAGCCGATATTAACGCCACGGCGGTCAATTCCACCCAAAATGGAGGTTCGGGAAAAAGCAGGCTCAGTGCCCAAACGACCACGGTCGCTCCAGTCGCAGAGGCAAGGGCGCGGAGCGTTGACATCTTGATATGCGGGGCGATTACGGCCTGGCGACAACGAAATTGCAGAGTCATCGGTTAACGGAGCTTTTGCAGTGGTCGCTACCTTTAAGGGCTTCGGTGAAACACCAGGTGAATAAATCCGATGGCATTTTAGCAATGGGCCGCGAAGAATTTGATCGTCACGTGAACCAGATCACGGCCTGTGAGGCCCAGGCCAATGAGCTCGTTTAAAAAACATTCGCACCTTCTGCGTTAACGCCGGGAGTATTTTCTAAAGGCGCAGGCCCTTCTCGTTGAACAGATGAAGCGGTGCGGCCGAGAGCGACAGGCGGAGCTCGCTCCCGATCGTCAGGTTGTGCTGGCCAGGTGCGACCACCAGAACCTTCTGCCCGGCTACATCAGCATGGATGACGGTTTCCGAGCCGAGCGCTTCCACGAGCCTGATCTTGGCCGGAATGGCGGTCGGCTCGCTGCCAACCGCAATATGGTGGGGCCGCACGCCGACCGTGACCCGCGCGCCATGGCCGAGATTGGTGCCGTTGACCGGAAGCTCGATCCGTTGCCCGCCGGGCAACGCGGCAACTGCCCTGCCGGACTGCACGGATTCGACCGTTGTTTCGAGGAAATTCATGTGCGGCGAGCCGATGAAGCCCGCAACGAAGCGGTTGGCCGGTGAATTGTAGAGTTCGAGCGGCGTGCCGACCTGCTCGATCCGGCCGGCGCGCAGCACGACGATCCGGTCCGCCAGTGTCATCGCCTCGACCTGGTCGTGGGTAACGTAGATCATTGTCGCCGCAAGCCGGGCATGGAGTGCTGCAAGCTCAGCGCGCGTTGAGCCGCGCAGCTCGGCGTCGAGGTTGGACAGCGGTTCGTCGAGCAGGAAGGCGACTGGCCTGCGCACGATGGCGCGACCGATGGCGACACGCTGGCGCTGGCCGCCAGAGAGCTGGCCCGGTCGCCGGTCGAGATAGGCCTCTATCTCCAGCATGCGCGCGGCTTCGCCGATACGCTCGGCGATCTCCGCCTTAGGCATCTTGGTGTTTTCCAGGCCGAAGGCGAGGTTCTGGCGCACGCTCATATGCGGATAGAGCGCATAGGACTGGAACACCATGGCAAGGCCGCGGTCGGCGGCCGGGATAGTGTTGACCACCTTGCCGTCGATGGCGAGTTCGCCGCCTGTCGGCTTTTCGAGCCCGGCAATCATGCGAAGCAGTGTCGACTTGCCGCAACCGGAGGGCCCGACGAAGACGACCAGTTCCCCGTCCTTGATCTCCAGGTTGATGCCATGGAGCACGTCCACCGCCCCGAAGGATTTCGTCACATTGGTGAGCTTGATATGACCCATGACGGCCTCCTCTATTTCAGTCCGGTTCCGGCAATGCCGGTGGTGATGAAGCGCTGCAGGAAGATGAAGACGAGGACGACTGGGATCATCGTCACTACCGTCATCGCCAGGATGAAATGCCACTGCACATTGAGCTCGCCGGAATAGATGCTGAGGCCAACCTGCAGAGTATAGAGTTCCTTGCGCGATAGCACGATCAGCGGCCAGAGGAAGTCGTTCCAGCGCCAGACCACGGAGAAGATCGCAAGAACGGCGAGCGCGGGTGCGGTCAAGGGCAGGATGATGCGCCAATAGATCTGCCATTCCGACGCCTTGTCCATGCGGGCCGCGTCGATCAATTCGTCGGGAATGGTCAGCATGTACTGGCGCAGGATGAACACGCCGGTCGGCGTCGCCACGGTCGGCAGGATGACGCCCCAGAGATTGTTGAAGAGGCCAAGCGCCGAGACGATCGAATAGAGCGGTACCATGATCACCGAGAGGGGCACCATCAGAGTGGCAAGGATGAGCAGCATGGCAAAGGTCCGGCCGCGAAACTCGTATTTGCTGAGCGCAAAGGCCGCCATTGAATTGACCACGAGCGTAATCAGCGTTGCCGTTACCGTCACGAAGACGGAATTCCACAGATAGCGGACGAAATCGAAATGGGTGAAGGGTTCGGTATAGTTCTCCGACGCGAACGACATTTCGCGAACCGGGGTGCGCTGCGAGATGTTGACCTTGACGATCTCGCCCGGTTTTTGCGGATCGATCATCTGGCTCACGATGCCGATGCGCCGGACTTCGGCGAGTGTCGCCTTGCTGCCATCCGGCAGCGTGACGTTGTAGAGATCGAGCGGCTTGTCATAGCCTTCGACCGTCACTTTCTGAGTGACGTAGGGCAAGATAGTCGGCGGGAATTCGGCAAGGGCTGCCGGCGACTTGAATGACGAGCCGACGAGCCAGACGGCCGGGCCGAACATGACGAACAGGCCGCCGACGAGCCAGACCCAGGTGACGATGTCCGTCCAGTGCCAGCGCTTGCCGCCCTTGCGGCGCAGGATGAATTCGGCAACGCGGCTCATTTGCGGGCTCCTTTCTTTTCACTGGAGCGGCTGAGGCCGAGCTGCATCAGCGTCAGCACGACGAGGACGACACCCATGAGGATCGAGGCCGCCGCGGCAAGCCCAGGATTGCGCAACTGCGTGGCAAAGCCGGTCTCGTAGATATACTGGGTGAGGTAGAGCGTGCTGGTGCCCGGTCCGCCGCCTGTCAAGACGTAGACTTCGTCGAAGATCTGCACGGCCTTAATAAGGACGAGGACGACCACGACGAGCAGGTTGGGCGCAAGCAGCGGCATGGTGATGCGTAGGAACGCCCGCGTCGGCCGGGTGCCATCCATTTCGGCGGCTTCGTAAAGATCCTTCGGGATCGCCTGCAGGCCGGCGAGCAGGATCAGCGTGTAAAAGCCCATATGCGCCCAGATCGACACGCCGATCGTGGCGGCAAAGGCCCAGTTGCGATCGTTCAGCCAGGCATAGGGATCAAAGCCGAAACCGTAGAGGCCGAAGTTCATCAGGCCCTGGCGCTGCAGGATCCATTTCCAGATCAGGCCGACAACAACAGGCGACAACAGCACCGGAAAGAAGAACACCGCCCGCCAGAAGCTGCGCGCCGCCAGCTCACGGTTGAGGATCAGCGCGGTCACGAGCGAGACGGCGATCATCAGGGTAACCTGGATGATGACGAACCAGCCGGTATTGCCGACCGCCGTCCAGAACGTGTCTTCGGCGCAGCTATTGGCATTGAGATAGTTCGTGCAGTCGAACAGCCGGGCATATTGATCGCCGCCGACGAAGCTGCGATCCGGCAGGAAGAGGGCAGTCCCACCGGTCATCGAATAGGCGAAGTTGATGAAGAAGGGCAGAAGAACGAAGATGCCGAAGATCAGCATGTTTGGCAGCAGGAAAAAGGCCGCCATGCCGCTGATCCCGGTGACCCTTTGCAACCACCGCAGCGGCGCGTCGATCAGCCCCATCGTGAAGCGCACCGGCGCGAGAACGACTTCGCCAATACCGGAGCCGGTTTTTCCGGGAACATCTGCGTTCATTGCCCACCTCCCAGCGGCAGGTGGAAACTTACTCGTTTCCAGCTGCTGTCGCAGTTTGCAAATTGCTTCTCAAGACGTGCAAGTGGGAGGCGAGCGGCGACGCAGTTTTGCTGCCGCTGCTCGCCTCACTGTTAGCGGCCCGAGTCCTTGATCTTGGCCGCAATGTCCGCATCGATACGGGTGTAGGCTTCGGCCAGCGGCATTTCGCCCGCCGCTGCCTGGCTCACTCGTGTGACCAGCGCCGCATAGTAGGTGTCCGACCAGAACCAGCCGGGCAGCTTTCGGGCGATATCTGAAAGCGAGCCGGTCGCCCCGACGAAGATGTTCAGGGCTGCCTTTGCCTGTGCATCGTCAGTCTTGAAATCCAGACCCTTTTCGACCACGCCTTTGTGCGCAGGCAGGAACAGCGTGCGTTCGGAAAATTCCTTCACGATGTCTTCGCGTGCCAGATAATCCATGACCTTGGCCACTTCGGTCGGATTCTTGGTGTATTTGACCGCGACCAGCCCAGCGCCGCCGGTCATGCCGGTGCAATTTGCTGGACCGCAAGGGCTGCCGGTTGCGACCCAGTCGAAGTTCGAGCCGATCTTGGTCGAGAAGTTCGGGACCTGCCAGGAGCCGGAATAGTAGTAGGCAAGCTGGCCGTTGATGAAATCGTCGGCTCCGGCGCGGTAGGTCGAGCCAGCTGCAGACACCCAGACGTCCTTGCTCATCGTTCCGTCGCCGACCCAGCCGACGAATTTTTCGATGAACGCCTTGGCGCCGTCATCCAGCGGAGCGGGTTTTCCGTCGGCACCGATGTAGTTCGAGCCATAGGCTAGGATCGGCCCGCTCAAGCGGTGACCGGATCGGTCAAGCGCCATGGCGAAAGGCACCTGCTGGCTTTCGGCGACCTGCTTGGAGGCCCGGGCCCAGTCGTCCCAGGTCGCATCCTTGCCCGGCATGGCAATGCCCGCCTGGTCGAACAGCGTCTTGTTGGCAAAACCGCCGGCAAGCGTGATCTGCGTCATGAAGCCGGAAATCTGGTTGGACCCATCCGGACGCATCCAGTCGGCCTGAGCGCCGAAATTCGTGTCCCAGTAGGCGGCGTCGGCGACCAGTGGGCGAAGATCGAGCCAATGCTGGCTCATTGCCTTCAGGTTGGTGACGCGGGCGATATCCGGACCGTCGCCGGCTTCAAGCTGCACTGGCAGCTGTTCGCGCACGACCGTGTACGACACGTTGTCGAGCACGACGTTGATCCCGGGATTTTCCTTCATGAAGCGGTCGAGCAGGTCTTTCAGCACCTCGCCCTCGACGCCATCGGAATACCACATGATGCGGACGTCGCCGGCGAGTGCCGCCGTCGACGTCAAAAGCCCGACGGCAAGCGCCGCCAGCAGTGTTCTGGTCTTTCGCATTGTCTTCCTCCTCTTCCGTGCACGAGCCCTTCTCCCGCTCGCAGGTAAACGTCGCGCCGGTTTCTCCTACCAGGCGTTTTGCTATCAGTTGGCAGCCAGCATGGCGACCTCGCCGGCAACCGTGAAGTCCTTGGGCGAAATGGTGCGGCCCTCGGCCTCGACCGAACCGTCGGCGCGAAATGTTACTGTGCCGTATTCCGGGTCCTCGATAGCGAGCGAGCCGTCTTCCTTCTCCTCGACTGCAAGAGCCGTGAACCGGGCTTCCACCGCGGCAAGGGTGGAGGCCTCGCAGACCCGAACGATCCAGCGGGTTTTTCTGCCGTATTGGCGCAGTTCCGCATTGGCGGATGGACCATCCTTGATCGCAACGAGATCGGTGCTGCCGCGCAACATCATCGCGCCGTTCCCGCAGCGCGCCAGCGCAAGGGTTCCATTGACGCTGCTCTCGTCAAACTCGCCAACCGGAAACCAAGCATGGGTGAAATCCGGCTGCTCTTCAAAGGTGGAAAAGTCGAGTACGGCTAGCGCTCGGTACTGGTGGGCGCGAGGGAGGGTGCCGCAACCACCCCAAAAGGACGGCCGACCGTACCCGAACTGAATCGTTTCACCGGGATGGTTGATCCAGACGGTCGCTTCTGGCCGCTTGCCGAGCCGCAGATGCAGCACGGTTTCCTGGTACCCCCATTCGTTCCAGCGGTAATGGGCAGCGGACCCCATGGCGAAATCGCGGCTCTTATAGTGATAGAGCGCTGCAAACCTGTTTTCACCTTGCGCGAACCGCCATTCCTGATGCTCGTCGGCTTGATGGCAGGCGACCATGCCAAGGTTTTCCGGCACGGTCAGGCCATTGTCGCGCAGACATACAGCGAGCTGCGGCAACGCGTGCACGCGGCGGCCGTACCAGCCCTTGCCCCAGAGTAGACGGGCAACACCCGAAAGCTCCAGAGAACGGCCGGCGCAGAGCGTGTGTTCGTAGGAACGCCCCTGCGCTGCCGTCACCATGCCGTGATGCGCCGAGCGGCCGATCACTTCGCATAGGCGAATGATGCCCTTCCGCGCGCGCTCGGCGATGTCGGTATCGGGAGACAGGGCGGCGAGCGCGGTCAGCCCCTTGAGGTCGATCGGGAAATAGGGGGCGGAGTTGAACTCCGCCATTTCCCAGGCTTCGAAATGGTCGAGCCAGGCGCGAACACGGGCAGCGCCAACGGCGCTCTGCTCGGCGCCTGTGCGGCCGGAGCGGGCAAAGGTCTTGTCGGCCAGAAGATGTCCGGCGAGATAGGCGGAGGTGTGGAACAGCAGTGCGTGGTTCTCCGAGAAATACCATTGCACATCGTTGCCGGGCTCATCCATCCAGTAGCGGAAACCGAGGATAGCCTGGTCGATGCGGTCGCGCGTCGCCTCGCCGATGTCCTTGCCCCAGACGGTGCGCGACCAGATCAGCGGAACAAGCGAGAAATCCGCGCAGTCGTGGCAATCCTCGATCGAAGGTAGGATCTCCTCGATCATAGCATCGGTGTCGGCGCCACTGCGGCCGCTTGCCAGCCGCGCAAAGGCGCGGACGGTATCGCGCTCGGAGAATTCCGAGATTTCGTCCAGCGTTTCGGTGATCCGTTCGGCAAGCGCTGCCGGTGCTTCGCCCTGACGGCCGGCATGGCAGATCTCGACGCCGAGCGAGCGCGAGGCGACGAAGCCGCCGGCCTTCAGCGTGATGCGGAAGTGACGGAAGTCCGCGGGGGCGTTTTCCGAGGGGCCGATGACCAGATGCGCATCGCCGGCCATGAGCACGAAGTCGTAGTCGAAGCGTTCGGTCGACATGAAGTCGCCTTCGACGGCCACGTTGACATCGACATCCACCGGTAAGGGCTCGGCGAGAAGCAGTGTGATGTCGCCTTCGAAATAGGCCGTCTTGTCGAAATGCATGCTTTCGAGGGCGGCCTCGATCGTCTCGGCGATCTTGCCTTCGATCGGCACGGGCACGGCGACGTTTGCCGGCGGTCCGTCGAGATAATCAAGCTGGAAGAAATAGCGCGCATCGCGTTCGGCCAGATCGTCGAAGAAGATGGTGACCTCGTTCAGTCCTTCTTTGAGCGGAAGGTCGAATTCAGCCTTTGCCTCGAGGTTGCGGCTATAGGGCGCCATCCAGCCGGTCTCGTTGCCATTCAGCCAGAGAACCGCGCCGCCACAAGTACCGAGGCGGACCTTTGCCCTACCGGCTTTCTCGGCAGCGATGAATGTGCGGGCAAAGGTGGCAAGTCGCGTCGGGCGGAACCAGAAGCCGGAGAGATCGAGCCGCGGCGAGCCGAAAGGCAGCCACCAGCGCGCCGCGTCGAACGCGCCGCGCACGTCCGGCCGCTTGCCGCGATAGGTTTCGGCGAAGATCGTGCGGCAGGGATATTCGTGCGGGATGAAGTTCTTATGCTTCGTCAAGAAGAAGAACGGGTCCATCTCACCCTTCATCGGGGCGTCGGGAACGTCGAAACGCTCCTCGGCGATCGCGCCGAGCTGCCAGTAGCGGATGGCTTCGCCGGGGTTAAGCTCACGGTCCATAAGTGATCTCATCGGGCTCATTTCAGTTCCGCTAGGGCCACCGGGGCCACATCGTTATATTCCTGGTTTTCTCCGGTCATGCCCCAGACGAAGGCATAGGGGCCGGTGCCGGCGCCCATATGGATAGACCAAGCGGGTGACAAGACGGCGTCGCCATTGGCGACGATGAGGTGACGCGTTTCTTCCGGGCGGCCCATCAGGTGGATGATGCGATCTTCCGCCGCCATATCGAAATAGCAATAGGCTTCCATCCGGCGCTCGTGCACATGCGGCGGCATGGTGTTCCAGACGCTGCCCTCGGCAAGATCGGTAATGCCCATCAATAGCAGGCAGGACGGTGTCACCTCCGGATGAATGTACATGGCGAGCCGTCGCTTGTTCGATCGGCGGCCGTCTCCCAGATCGATAGCCTTCGATCCCGCCTTCTTGATCAGTCGGTGGGGGATGTCGGCGCCGGCGGGCACCGAGTTCATGTAGAACCGGGCAGGGTTCCTTCCCGAGAGGCTCGCCATGGCAATCTCGCGCGCACCGCGGCCGAGATAGAGCACGTCGCGGTTTTCCAGCGTGAAGGACCGCCCGTCGACGGTTACGGTGCCCGTGCCGCCGAGATTGGCAATGCCCATTTCGCGGGCAGACAGGAGATAGGGCGTGCCGATCTCGGCGCCGGAGCCGAAGGTCACGCTCTGGGAAACCGGCATCGCACCGCCGAGAAGCAGGCGATCGACATGCGTATAGGTGAAATTGACAGCGTCGGGCAGGAACAGGTCCGTCATCAGGAAGGCGCTGCGGAGCTGTTCCGTATCATAGGCTTTGACGTCTTCCGGTGCCGCTCCATACAAAATCTTCATCGTCACGCTGCTTGTCCTTCGGTGCCGACATGCTGCAGGCCTTCGGAGAGGCACAGGATTGCCAATGCCTGGCCGTAGCCGGTCGGTTGAATGGGGATATCCTTGTAGAACTGGAGATCGTGACCCATGCGCGTGCCGTAGGAGACGTTGAGCACGGTGCCGGTCTCGTCGATATTGTCCATCACCACCTGCAGGGCTTTCAGCCCGGCTTCACGCCATGCCGGCGTGCCGAGCCCGAGACGATAACCTTTCAGAAGGCCGTAGCCGATGCCAGCCGTAGCGGAAATCTCTTCGTAGGAGGTGGGATCGTCGAGCAAGGTGCGCCAGGCGCCGGACGGAGCCTGAAGCGCGAGCAGCGCATCGACCTGCGCCACGAGAACACCCTGAAGAAATTCTTTCACCGGCTTGCTGATTTCGGCGAGATCGAAGAAATCAAGTAGTCCCGCCGTGATCCAGGCATTGCCGCGCGCCCAGCGCGCTTCGGCAAAATTGTGCCGACCGTCAAAGGTCCAGCCGTGGAACCAGAGGCCGGTATTGGTGTCTGCGAGGTAACGCGTGTGGACGAGGAATTGCCGCGATGCCTCATCGACCAGTTCGGGCCGACTGCTTGCCTGACCGTAGGATGCCAGGAACAGGGCGACCATATAAAGGGTGTCGTCCCAGAGTTCGTTGTCGTTCACCTTATCGGAGACGTGATGCTCGAAACCGCCTTCCGGCGTGCGGCCCATGTCCGACATCACGCGGTTTGCCCAGTCGTCGAGGACCTGCTGCCAGCGGGGGTCGCGGGTCTTGGCCCAGAGCACTGAAAGGCCGAGCATCGGCGCGGTGGTATTGACGTTGAGTTGCGGCAGGCCCGCCTCGATGCGTGCCTGGTACCAGCCTTCGATGAGCTGCTGCAGATCGCGGCGGCCGGTGAAAAGCCAGAGCTTGATCAGGCCATAGAGGCCGACACCCTGCGGCCACTCCCAACTTTCGAAACTGATGTAGTCGCCGGCGGTTCCGTCGAGATTAGGTTCATGGAAGCGACCGTCGTGCTTCAGGCCGGTCGTTCCGGCAACAAGGCGATCGAGACCACCGCGAATATCGCGGCCATTCGGGGCCATGGTAATCCTCCCAACCTGTCCGCTCTTCGGCGGTTTCGCTGCCAAAATAAAGCCACGGGATTTTTTCTTGCGCAACCTGAAAATTTTTCTCATGATTGCGGCAAGGAGACGAGGATGACTGTGAAACCATTGCCGGGCAAACGCGGAAAGAAGAGCAAGCGTGTGCGTCTGGAAGACATTGCCGAAGCCTGCGGTGTTTCGCTGAGCACCGCCTCGCGTGCGCTTGCGGGCGAAAAAGGCGTCCGGCCGGAAATCCGCCAGCAGGTGCTCGAAGTCGCAAAAATTGCCAATTACGTCATTCCAACCGCGGTTGCGGGGCAGAAAGTCATTCTCGCCGCATCGAGCGCTGCCATGATCGACTATGTGCGCAACCAGTTCACGCTTTATGTCCTAGAAGGCTTGAAGGATCGGGCGCAGGCGCTCGGGCTCGAAATCATCACGCGGCCAATCGCAGGCAGACACGAGGAACTCGCCGTTCTGAAGGAGGCGCTGGATGATCCGCAGGTTGCCGGCCTGCTGTTTCTCACTGTCGATGACGAGGGCATGCTTGCCGCCACGCGCGGCTTTCACAAGCCTGTGGTCCTTCTCAATAGCGACGATCCGTTCATGCGGCTTTCCAGCGTCACGCCCTGCAACCGCTCAAGCGCACGGCTCGCCGCCGATCACCTGATCGATCTCGGCCACGAGCGTATCCTGTTCCTGATGCGGCCCGGCCGGCGCACCATCGAAAGGCGCTACGAAGGCTGGAAGGACGCCCTGCTGCATCGCGGACTACCCTTCGACGAGGGTCTCATGGTGCCTGTCGAAGACTGGCTTCCGGAGCTTGCAGCCCAAGCGGTCGCGGCGCGCATCGCTGCCCGAGGGCTCGATTTCACCGCCATACTGGCCGCCGGCGACAGCCTCGCCGTCGGGGCGATGATGGGTGTCCAGCAGTCCGGGTTTACTGTGCCGGGCGACGTTTCAGTGATGGGTATGGACGATCTTCCGCAGGCGGCCTTCCTCAATCCGCCGCTGACGACTATGCATATCCCAATGCGCGAGATCGGCTCGGTGGCGCTCGATCTGCTACGCGACAACCTCTCCAGCCTGCCCATGCCGCCGCGTCGCGTGGAACTTGCCTGCCATCTCGTTGAACGCGCGTCCACCGCTCGGCGCCGGCCTGTTTCAATTCACCAGATTTCTATGGATAGCCAGGATCGAGAGAGCTTTCCTCACTGACGGCGAATATTGGCAAGCCTCCGTGGTTTCAAGCCCCCGCAACAGATACACAATGTCCGCCCCGGAGACAGAGGTAACAGATCGTACCTAACACATGGGTGACAACCTCGTGCCGAACGGGTTGTCGACCGTTTGCAAGTCATCTGCTCCAGATCGATATATCCCAGATCATGTGCATGAAGCTGACGAGCCAAATGCCGTACCGGCGAAGGCCTCTGAAGCAGGAAAGGCGGGGCATGCGCTGGCATCCCCGCGCCAGCCGCAACGGCCCGGCGCAACTGCTGGATTGGGCGCGCCGGTTTTGATTAGCGCGCGTCGGTATAACCTTGCTGTTGGTTAGAACTGCGAATCCTTCACAGGACGGCATCAACGCTCGGTAATCAGCGGGCCTTTTGTTGAGTGGGAATACGATCCCGGAAATGGCAATGTGGTGGACGACACCGGACGCTTAGTTTGCCACTGTGTTGCCGCACGTTGCCAGGCGGATGTCTCTTCGGAAGTCCGACGGTGACATGCCTGCGATGTGGCGGAAGGATTTGTTGAAGGCGCTGATGGAGCCGAAACCGCTGTCCATCGCCACCTGAAGCACATTCGCGTCGTCGGCCATCAGCAACGCCTGGGCGCGTGAAAGGCGCAGCAGATTGAGGTATTTGCTGAGCGTCATCCCGGTCGATTTCTTGAAGACGTTCATTGCGTATTTCGGATGCAGATCCGCAGCACGGGCGATATCGACGGTGTCGATGTCCTCCATGAAATTGGCGGCGATGAAATCGCACATCCTGACTATGCTGCGCGACGATTGCGCATGGGGCTGTTCGGCCTCCGTTCCACCGTAGCCGACAGCCGTCATCGAATAGGGTTCGAATGCGATGCGCTCGATGCGGAGCAGCAACTCGTCGACGGCATGTTGCGCTTTTGCTGGATTGCCGGAGTTGGCGTAGCGGGACCAGCGGGAGAAGTTCTCTTTGTCTGCGGCGTCGGTGGCGGACGTCAGCAGCGTCGAGCCCTTCATCAGCCTGCTGGAAATTTCGGCAGGCAGGCGAAGACGGAAGAAATAGACAAGCGGCAGATGGGCTCCCGCATAGAGCGAATCGTCGGAGGATTCATCCATCTGATGCGGCTGGCCGCCCCAGAAGAGGCACATGTCGCCGGCCCTGAGCGTCATTTCGTGGTCGTTCATGCGGTAATGCACGATTCCGCGCATGATGTAGTTCACTTCCACCTGCGCGTGCCAGTGCGGCATGACCATGACCGGCGGATGGGCGTGGAACATCTGCAGCGTTGTCGGCAGGCCCTCGATACTGCTCGCACCCGGCTGATAGATGGCTCTGCTGGCAACCTTACTTTCCGCCAAATTCATATTCCCTTTTTAGGAGACAGGGGCTCCCTTGCATATAACTTAGCCACGTTCGCTAAAGGACGGCAATTGAAAAGGGAGGATTTTCAATGCGCTTCAAACTTATCGGTGCGACCGCTACGGTCGCGCTGCTGGCTTCCGGTTCCGCATTCGCGCAGTCGGGCAATCTCACCATCTGGAGCTGGAACGTCGCAGCATCGGCGCTGAAATCCACGCTCGAAGGCTTCAACAAGCAATATCCAGATATCAAGGTCACGGTGGAAGACCTTGGGAACAGCCAAGTCTTCGATAAGACACTTGCCGGTTGCGCCGCCGGCGGCGACGGTCTGCCGGACATCGTGACGATCGAGAATTTCGAGGCGGAAATCTTCTGGAACCGCTTCCCGGACTGCTTCGCCAATCTGAACGAACTCGGCTATACGCCGGAAATCCAGGCGAAATTTCCGGACTTCAAGCGCACCGAGTTGGAGGTGGATGACGTCGCCTATGCGATGCCGTGGGATTCCGGTCCGGTTGCCGTTTTCTATCGCCGCGACTTCTATGAAAAGGCCGGCGTCGATCCGGCGACGATCAAGAACTGGGACGATTTTATCGCGGCCGGCAAGAAGATTTCCGAAGCCAATCCCGGCGTCGTCATGGCGCAGGCCGATTTCAACGGCGACAGCGAATGGTTCCGGATGATCGCCAACGAGCAGGGCTGCGGCTATTTCGCTACCGACGGCCAAACGATCACCATCAACAAGCCGGCCTGCGTCGCAACCCTCGAAAAGGTCAAGCAGATGAAGGACGCCGGAACGCTGACGGCCGCCATCTGGGACCAGAAAATCCAGGCCAATACCGCAGGCAAGGTCGCAAGCCAGATGTATGGCGGCTGGTACGAAGGCACGATACGCTCCGGCTCGCCGGATCTTTCCGGCAAATGGGGCGTCTACATGATGCCTAGCCTCACGGCTGACGGCCCGCATGCCGCCAATCTCGGCGGTTCGTCGCTGGCCATCAACGCCAATTCCGAAAACAAGGAAGCGGCCTGGGCCTATCTGAACTATGCGCTGGCTACCAATGAAGGCCAGGTCACGATGTTGAAGTCCTTCGGCCTCGTCCCTTCGCTGTTGTCGGCCGTACAGGATCCTTTCGTCAACGAGCCGCTGCCTTACTGGGGCGGGCAGAAGGTCTGGGCGGACATCCTTTCGACGCTGCCGAAGATCGTACCGAGCCGCGGGACGGCGTTCCAGAGCGATGCGGATGCGATCTACAAGGCGGCGCAGACGAAATATTTCGCCGGCGGCTATCCGGACGCCAAAGCGGCGCTTGACGACGCGGCCAACCAGATCGCCTCGGCGACTGGCCTTCCGATCGCAGAATGAGCAACCGGCCGGGCGCCTGATGCGCGCCCGGCGTTCACCTTCAAGGTGGCTCGTTTCGCTTGTGAGGAGGATATAAATGCCATTCAGGACCCGGAGCGCCTATCTGTTCCTTGCGCCCTATCTTCTGGTCTTCGCCACCTTCTGGCTTTGGCCGATTATCAATTCGTTCCTGATCTCGTTCCAGAACACCCGCATCAATCCCTGGAAATACAGCTTTCAGGCCAATTGGGGACGCCTCTTCGGCGATCCGGCTTTCTATAATGCGCTCTACAATACGCTGATCATCCTGGTCATCCAGGTGCCGGTGATGATTGCGCTTGCAACCGTCATGGCGGTGCTTTTGAATTCACCGCTGCTGAAAGCGCGGCCTCTTTTCCGCTTCGCCTTCTTTGCGCCCGTCGTCGTCGGCGAGGTCGCCTATGCCGCCGTCTTCCGGCTGATGTTCAGCATCGATTTCGGTATCGTCAACAAGCTGATCGGTTCGGTCGGCATTGCTCCCGTTTCCTGGTTTGACAATGCGAATGCGGCAATGGCCCTCGTCATTATCGCAGTCACCTGGCGCTGGGCGGGCTACAACGCGATCATCATTTTGGCCGGCCTGCAGTCGATCCCTGACGATGTCTACGAGGCCGCGACGCTCGATCGCGTCAGCAAGGTACAGCAGTTCTTCCACATCACTCTGCCGCTCCTGAAGCCGATCATCCTCTTTTGCGTGGTGCTGTCGGTGATCGGCACGATGCAGCTTTTCACCGAACCGTTCCTCATCACCAATCGCGGTGGCCCAGGCGGCGGCACGGAAACGCTCGGCCTGCTTCTTTACCGGCAGGGCTTCACATCACTGAATTTCGGATACGCATCGGCGATCGCCTACACGATAGCCGCGCTGGCGATTGCAATTTCGCTGTTTAATCTGTGGGTCGGGAGGGAGCCGAAATGAGGTCGAGGTCCAAGTCGCAATCTCTCTTGATACGCAAGATCGCGCTGCATGCCGCTCTGACGCCGCTTGCCATCATCTGGCTCTTTCCGCTCTGGATGATGTTCGTCTTCTCGACCATGCCCGACAACGGCATCTTCAGCCCGGACATCGTGCTGTGGCCGTCGACAAACTTTGTCGAGAATTTCAGGAACCTGCAGGCCGATACAAATTTTCTGAGGGCGATGTTCATCTCGATCACCGTCGCGATCATCTATACCATCCTGTCGGTGATGCTGACATCGATGGCCGGCTGGGCGCTTGCGCGCTATAGGTTCATCGGCCGCTCCGTGGTCACAGCCATCATTCTTGGCACGATCACCTTGCCTTTCGCCGTTGTCGTGATCCCGCAATTCATCATGGTGGCGCGCGAATTCAAGCTGGCGAACACCTGGGTGGCACTCATCGTCCCGCCTCTCTTCAATTCGCTGGGCGTGCTCTTCATGCGCCAGTCCTTCTCGATGATGCCGAACGAGCTTTTCGACGCCGCCCGCGTCGAAGGCGTCAAGGAATGGCAGATATTCCTGCGCATCGCCTTGCCGCTTGCCCGGCCGACGATGGCGGCGCTGTCGATCATTCTCTTCCTCCACTCGTGGAACAATTATCTCTGGCCGCTGCTCATCAACTCCCGGCCTGGCATGATGACAGCGCCGGTGGCGCTCGGAACGCTGATCGGCCTCACCAAGGTTTCCTGGGGCGGCATCATGGCGGGCGCGATGCTGCTGACCGCACCGATCCTCGTCGTTTTCGTCCTGTTGCAGCGTCATTTCATCGCCGGCATCGCGGCCGGCGCAATCAAATAACAGGGGAGGCCGAATGGCAGAGCTTTCACTCAGGAATGTTGTCAAACGCTTTGGTGTCTTCGACGTGATCCACGGCGCCAATCTCGACGTGAAGGACGGCGAGTTCGTCGTCTTCGTCGGCCCTTCAGGCTGCGGGAAATCAACGCTGCTGCGGATGATCGCCGGTCTTGAAGATATCTCAGCTGGTGAGATCACGATCGGTGGTAGGGTCGTCAACAATGTCGAACCTGCCGATCGCGGCATTGCCATGGTCTTCCAGTCCTATGCGCTCTACCCGCATATGACGGTCGCGGATAACCTCTCTTTCGGCCTGCGTATGAATGGCAACCCGAAGGCGGATACCGAGAAACGGGTGCGCCACGCCGCCGAGATCCTGCAGATCAAGGAATTGATGGAACGCCGTCCGAAGCAACTCTCCGGCGGCCAGCGCCAGCGTGTTGCGATCGGGCGCGCTATTGTTCGCGAGCCGGAGGTCTTCCTCTTCGACGAACCGCTGTCGAACCTTGACGCAGAACTGCGCGTGCAGATGAGGGTGGAAATCTCGCGGCTGCACAAGCAGCTCGGCACGACGATGATCTATGTGACCCACGACCAGACGGAGGCGATGACGCTTGCTGACAAGATCGTCGTGCTGCGTGCGGGCAAGATCGAGCAGATCGGTGCGCCGCTCGACCTCTACGACGATCCTGCTAACCAGTTCGTTGCCGGTTTCGTCGGTTCGCCGAAGATGAATTTTCTGGCGGCGGAAGTTGTTGAAAGAGACGCCTCGAACGCAACCGTTGCCGTGACCGGGGACAGGAATGTCCGACTGACGCTGCCGGTTTCGGCGGTAACCGAAAAGGGCGCGCAGGTTACCCTCGGCGTGCGGCCCGAGCATTTTGCCGACCAGGGCAGCGGCGATGCCGACCTGACCGTCGCGGTCGACGTTGCCGAGCACCTCGGCAATACCAGCTATGTCTATGCGACCGCTGCGGGCGGCCAGCCGCTCATCATCGAACGTCCGGAATCCCGCTCTGCCGCCGATCGCGACACGCTTACCGTCGCAGTTTCCGCAAAACGCACCTTCCTGTTCGACAGCGCAGGCAATCGCTTGCGCTGACGAAATCCGCTCCCAAGACGAAGATACGAAAGAGGAATAGCCATGAGTTCAGAGCAACCGATCCGCTGGGGCATCATCGGTCCCGGCACCATCGCCCGCACCTTCGCAGACGGCATCGCGCATTCGCGGACCGGCAAATTGGTGGCTATCGCGAGCCGCAATCCGGAAAAACCGGGCCTCGGCGACGGCTTTCCCGGTGCCCGCATCGTCAAAGGCTATGATGCGCTGCTGACCGATCCGGAGATCGATGCCGTCTATATCGCCACGCCGCACACCGGCCATGCCGAATGGGCGATCAAGGCAATCCGCGCTGGCAAGCACGTGTTGGTGGAAAAGCCGATCGCGCTTTCGGCCTTCGATGCGGATGCGATCTACTATGAAGCGAAGAAGGCCGGCGTCTTTGCCGGCGAGGGCTTCATGTACCGCCTGCATCCCCAGACGGCGAAGATCGTCGAATTGGTGAAAAGCGGCGTGATCGGCACGGTGCGGATCATCCGCTCAAGTTTCGGCTTCAACATGGGCAGCTTCAAGCCAGAGCATCGGCTCTTCGCCAATGACAAGGCGGGCGGCGGCATTCTGGATGTCGGCGGCTATCCGGTTTCGATGGCGCGGCTGATCGCCGGAGCGGTTGAAGACAAGCCTTTCCTCGAGCCGCAGAAGGTTTCCGGCGTGGCGCACCTCGGCCAGTCGGGCATCGACGAATGGGCCTCCGCCGTTCTGAAATTTCCGAACGGCATCATCGCCGAAGTCTCCTGCTCGATCATGGCGCAGCAGGACAATACACTGCGTATCATCGGCTCCGAAGGCCGTATCGAGGTCAAGGATTTCTGGTTTGCCTCAGGTCACAAGGGCGGCATCGGCAAGATCGAGATATTCAAGGGCAATGAACAACAAGCGGTCGAGGTGAAGGAAGACCGCTGGCTCTATTCCTTTGAAGTCGACGCGGCCGGAGATGCAATCCGCGCCGGCGAGAAGGAATTCACTTCGCCGGGCATGAGCTGGACCGATTCCATCGGCAACCTCCGCGTTCTCGACCAATGGCGTGCCGCGGTCGGCCTTGAATACGGGGTCGAAAAAGCATCAAAACGCACCGCGAATATTGCGGGTGGGACAGTCCGGCGAGGCGACAGCGTTCCGCAGCGTCAGATACCAGGCATCTCCAAGCCCGCCTCCGTCGTGACGCTCGGATTCGAGTTCTTCCCGAGTTTTGCAGCCGCCTCGCTGACGCTCGATGCCTTCTACGAGGCGGGCGGCAACATCTTCGACACGGCTTATGTCTACGGTGGCGGCAAGACGGAGAGCATCTTCGGCGATTGGCACACGAGCCGCAACATTCCGCGCGAGGAGATCGTCCTGATCGGCAAGGGTGTGCATTCGCCGCTCTGCTATCCGGACATGATCGCCACGCAACTCGATCAGTCGCTCGACAGGCTGAAGACGGACTACGTCGATATTTACTTCATGCATCGCGACAATACCGGCGTGCCGGTTGGCGAGTTCGTCGATGCCATGGATGCGGAAGTCAACCGCGGCCGCATCCGCGGGATTTTCGGCGGCTCGAACTGGACGCGCGAGCGCATGGACGAGGCGATGGCCTATGCGGCAAAGAACGGCAAGGAAGCGCCTGCTGCTCTTTCCAACAACTTCTCGCTCGCTGAAATGCTCGATCCGATCTGGGCCGGATGCGTCGCAGCTTCGGACGATGATTGGAAGAAGTGGCTGAACGACAAGCAGATTCCGAACTTCGCGTGGTCGAGCCAGGGCCGCGGCTTCTTTACCGACCGGGCGGGACGCGACAAGCATGATGACGAGGAAATCGTCCGCTGCTGGTATTCCGAGCGCAACTTCGGGCGCCGTGACCGCGCGATTGAACTCGGGAAGGAGCTCGGGCGCAACCCGATCCATATCGCTCTAGCCTATGTCATCGCCCAGCCGTTCCCTGTCATTCCGCTGATCGGCCCGCGCACAATCGCCGAGCTGGAAGACAGCCTTTCAGCACTCGACATCAAGCTTACGCCCGAGCAGGTGAAGTGGCTGGAGGGCTGACGAACGAGAAAAGCGCGGGGAGGTAATCTCTGCGCCGCGACTTCCCGACGAATTGGGCGCCGCCATCCAGTGGAGTGGCGGCGTTTTAAATTGCAGCAATCGATCAGTTTTTAACCGTATCTTCCAGGAAGAAACGGCCAAGCGGATTCTGGTAGAAGTTCTCAATGTGCTTGCGGGAGACGTTGATGTACGGGCTGTAGTAAAGGTCGATCCAGTTGACGTCATCCTTCGCCATCTTTTGAAGATCGACATACATCTGCTCGCGCTTCTTTGGATCGATCTCCAGACGGGCCGCGGCTACCAGTTCCTTCACCTTTTCGTTCTTGTAGTTGGTCAAGTAGTTGTTGTTGGAGTCGTGCCCGAGCACGAAGGTCGTCTTCTGGTCCGGATCGAGAATGTCGTTCGTCCAGTAGTTGACCGAGATGTCGTAATCGCCGGCGACCGTCATATCCCATTCCTGGCTTGGATCGACTTTCTGCAGGTTGGCGATAATACCGGCCTTCTGAAGCTGCTGCTGGACCAGAACGGCGGTCTGTTCGTCAACTTCGTCGCCCGCGCGGATCAGATAGTTCAGCGTTAAGCCTGATGCGCCGGCTGCCGCCAGCATCTCCTTGGCCTTTTCCGGATCATAAGAGCGCTGCATGTTGTCTGCGTAATAATAGAGGGCGCCCTTCGGGACATAAGAATTGGCGAGGGTTCCCTGGCCGAAGGTCACGGCGTCGACGATCGCCTTCTTGTCGATCGCCATATCGAGTGCCTGGCGGACTTCCTTCTTGGCGAGTGCGCCGTGCGCATGATTGATCAGCAGATGGTCCTCGCGGGTCGAGGCATCGATAGTGACGGTAAGGTTCGGGTCCTTCTTGAGTTCTTCGACACGGGAGAAGGGCACGAAGATCGCGGCGTCGAGCTGGCCGGCCTGGACATTCAGCATGCGCGTGTTGTCGTCCGGCACGGAGATCCATTCGACGCCATCGAGCTTCACTCGATCCGCCTGCCAGAAATAGGGGTTTTTCTTCAGGATGATACGGTCGCCGCGGCGCCACTCGTCAACCACGAAGGCACCCGATGCGATTGGCTTTTCACCGTAAGCATCGGAGCCTATTTCTTCCATGCCTTTCTTCGAGATCACCGAGGCGTTCGGAAGTGCCAACGTCGAAAGAAATGGTACGGAAAGGTTCTTGAGCTTGACGGTCAGCGTGCGGTCGTCGGTTGCGACAGCCGTGTCGACGACCTTGTAGGAGTCGCTCCAGAGCGATGTCTCATCATCGCGAATGCGCAGCAGGCTATAGGCGGCATCCCCGGCCGTCAGCGGTGAACCATCGGAGAATTTGGCATCGCGGATCTTAAACGTATAGGTGAGGCCGTCGTCGGAAACGGTCCAGCTTTCGGCAAGGCCAGGCTCCAGCTTGGTTCCCGTCTTGTCGACACGTATCAGCACGTCATAGACATTCGAGAAGACCCAGTTGTCGATGTTCTGCGCCGTCTTGATCGGATCAAAAGTCGTCGAGTCTTCGCGACGCCCGATGGTTAGAACCCCGGCTGCGTCGGCATAGCTTGCACTTAGCGTGAGGCCAGCCACGATGGCTGCTAGCCCGACTATCTTCCATTTGTTTGTCATGCGTTTGTTCCCTTCGTTGTTATGGCATGCATTTGGCTGGCTGAAGCGGTGTGGACTGCGGCTCGTCGTGGCGCATTCCGGCCCGCAGCAACGGCTTGTCCGGATCGATATCGGGAATGGCGGCAATCAGGGCTGCGGTATAGGCATGCTTCGGCCGCGCGAAGACCTCCTCGGAGGATCCTTCTTCCACGATCTCCCCCTGATACATGACGACGACGCGCTCGCAGAGATTGCGCACGATGGCGAGGTCGTGAGCGATAAAGATCAGCGTCAACTTCATCTTTTCCTTGAGTTCGCGGAAAAGATCGATGATCTGTGCCTGGATGGTGACGTCGAGAGCCACCACGCACTCGTCGGCGATGATGAGCTTCGGGTCGACTGCGAGCGCCCGCGCGATTCCCGCGCGCTGGCACTGGCCGCCGCTCATACTGCGCGGCTTGCGATTGGCGAATTCGCGCTCCAGTCCGACGAGATCGAGCAATTCGCCGATCCGTGCCGGAATGTCCGCTGCCGCGATCTTGCCGTGCACCTTCAACACTTCGCCAAGCATGCTGCCAATCGTCAGTCGAGGATTGAGCGCGTTATAGGGATCCTGGAAAACCATCGCTGTCTCGTGGCGCAGTTTGGCAAGGCCGGAGGCCTTCTGCTGTGCGATGTCGATGCCGTCAAACGTCACATGTCCGGAGGAGATCGGTGCGAGTCCCAGAACTGCCCGTGCGAGCGTACTCTTGCCGCTGCCGGACTCTCCGACGATGCCGACAGTTTCGCCGGGCATCACTCGCAGGCTGACACCCGAGACGGCACTCACGCTCTTGCCGCTTCCCTTGAAAAGGCTGCCGCCGACTTTGAAGCATACATTCAGGTCGTCGACTTCGAGAAGAGGTTTGGTGACGCCACTCGCCTTAATCACCTCGACAGGAGCGGAGTCGGGCATGGACGGGTGGCTATTGATCAGATTGGTCGTGTAGGGATGCTGAGGCTTGGAAAGGATCGCACGTTTCGGCCCCTCCTCGAGCAGCTTGCCGCCGCGAAGCACGGCAATCCGGTCACAAGTCTGGGCGACGATGCCGAGATCGTGGGTAATGAGAATGATGGAGAGGCCACGCTTGTCGCGTATTTCCATCAGCAGTTTCAGGATTTGAGCCTGGATCGTTACATCCAGCGCCGTAGTCGGCTCGTCGGCGATCAGGATTTTCGGATTACATGAAAGCGCGACACCGATCATCGCACGCTGGCGCATGCCGCCTGAAAATTCATGCGGATAGCTATCATATTGCCGAGCCGGGTCAGGAAAGCCGACTTGGCTCAGAATTTCCGTCGCGGCAGCGCGCGCGCCTCGCGCATTCAATCCATGATGATAGCGGATGCCTTCAGCGATCTGGTCGCCTATCCGCATGACCGGATCGAGATGGCTTGTCGGGTTCTGAAAGATCATCCCAATTTCGCTGCCGCGAACGGCCAGCATCTCGGCGTCGCTGACCTTCGTCAGATCGCGGCCTTCGAGGAGAACAGACCCGCCTTCGATCCTGAGAAGCGACGACGGCAGCAGCCGCACTAGCGAACGGCAGAAAAGGCTTTTACCCGAACCGCTTTCGCCGACGAGACCGAGGATTTCGTCCTTGCCGAGATCAAGCGACACGGCGTCTATTAGGGTGCGTGTACCGGTGTCGAGATGGCCCCTGATGGTCAGGTCGCGGACGGAAAGGACGGGGGCGCTCATTCGTGGACCCCAAGCAATTCGGCGAGCCCGTCGCCAAGCATGCTGAAACCGAAAGCAAGGCAGACGATGGAAAGGCCGGGGAAGAGCGTGATCCACCAGGCCGTCGTGATGAAGCTCTGGCCTTCCGCGACCATGACGCCCCACTCGGCAAGCGGAGGCTGTACACCAAGGCCGAGATAGCTGACGGCCGCGCCGCTCAAGAGCACAAGCGTCGCATCCGACATCGAAAAGACAATCGACCCGGCGACCGCATTCGGCAGCAGATGGCGGAACATGATGCGGAAGCGGCTGAAGCCGAGGCTGACGGCAGCGATGGCGTAGTCGGCGTTCTTAAGCGTCAGCATTTGAGCCCTGATCAGCCGCGCATAGGAGACCCAGCCGACCAAGGCCATGGCGATGTAAAAGCTCCCCAAGCCCGGCCCAAGAATGGCGATGATCGAGAGCATCAGCACTAGGAAGGGAAATGCGAGGATGATGTCAACGAGCCGCATGAACAGCGCATCGACCGCCCCGCCGAAGAAGCCCGCGATCGTGCCGACGGCGGTCCCGATCAGGAACGGAAAGAGGACGCCGATCACCGCGATCTGCAGGTCGATCCGTGTGCCCCAGATGACGCGCGAAAGAATGTCCCGACCGAAATTGTCCGTGCCAAACGGATGGAGAAGACAAGGTGATTGGAGACGAACATCGGCATTCTGGAGGATAGGATCATAGGGCGCAATGAGAGGCGCGCCGATCGCGAGCAGAAGGAAGAACAGCAATATGCCGCCGCCGATCGCGAGCGCGAGCCGCTTGCCGAAAAACCGGCGCCAGCTGAAGGGGGAGGGCTCGATCGCCTGGACGCTCATAGCTTCACCCTCGGATCGGCGGCAACCGTCACGATGTCGGCGATGAAGTTGACGAGTACGGTGGCGCACGCGAAAACCATGGCGACACCCTGGACGACCATATAGTCGCGGGAGAAGATGGCGCGCACTAGTAACTGTCCCATGCCGGGCAGTGCGAAGATGCTTTCCAAAACGACCGTTCCACCGATCAGCCAGCCGACATTGACCGCCAGCAGGTTGATTGTCGGAACCAAGGAGTTCGGCACAACGTGGCGCCAAAAGACGATGCTTTCCGGCATTCCGCGCGCCCGCGCCGCCGTCGCGACATCCGACTTCAGGGCTTCGACCATCGCAGCACGCAGGCTACGCGTCAGTACTGTGGAGAGGGAAAGCGCAATGGTGAGGCTTGGCAGGACGAGATGCGCCAGTTTATCGCCGATGCTACTGCCATAGCCGGAAACTGGGAAAACGCCAAGTTGGACGCTGAAAAGAATGATCAGCATTAGCCCCAGCCAGAAAGGGGGAAAGCCGATGCCGAAAGTCGAGATAATGCGAACGGCATGATCCGGCGCCCGGCCGCTGTTGCGAGAGGCGATCGCGGCCACGGGAATGGCGATTGCAACCGACAGAATCACGCTGGAGATCACGAGCGCCGTCGTTGGTTCGATGCGCGTTAGGATGAGTTGGAGAACGTCTATCTTGTAGAGGATGGACCTGCCCATCTCACCATTTGCGAGATTTTTGAGAAAATAGAAATATTGCAGCCAGAGAGGCTGATCCAGCCCGTATTGTGCGCGGACGTTCGCGAGGGCCGTGGGCGTGGCGCGGGCGCCCAGGATGACACGCGCGGGATCTCCTGGAATAAGTCGCACCAGAATGAAGGTGATGACGCTGATGCCGAAAATGACCGGCAGGAATTGCAGCGGTCTTGTCAGAACGAACTTATAGCGATGCATGGCAGCGATCGCCCTCCTGCCTTCGTCCGGTTTTGATCGCGTCTTCCCGCATCAGTCCGCCCTATGACGCGAGAGGAAACCGAGAAGTGCGGGATAGTAGTCTCCGGGATTCTCATAGAAGGGCATATGGCTTGCGTTGGCAAATACCTTGAGTTCGGCGTCGGGCAGCGCAAGCTTCATACGCAGCGCGCACGCGGGTGTCAGTTCGTCATGTTCGCCGGTTGTGATCAGCACCGGGACTTTAATGCGATGGAGGTCGGGAATGCGGTTCCAGTCCTTCAGATTGCCGATATAGAGAAATTCATTCGGTCCCTGTATCGTGGTGTAGGGTCCCATATTCCAGTCGTCGAGCGACCGGCGCACCGGCACCGGCCATTCCGGCAGGCGGCAGACGTGCCGATAGTTCAGGATCGTTACAGCGGCCAGATATTCGGGATGAGCGTAGATTCCCTGCGCCTCATGCTTCTGCATCATCGCGACGGTTTCGGGACCGAGTGCGGCTCTCAGCCGCGCCAGCTCGGAGACGAGGTGCGGCATGTCGGCAACGGTATCCTCGAGAATGAGTGTTCGAAGATTTTCAGGGTAGGTGAGGGCATAGTCGATAGCCAGCCAGCCGCCCCAGGAATGACCAAGCATGTGGACCTTGCCAAGGCCGAGTGCTTTCCGCACGGTCTCGGTTTCCTCGACATATCGGCCGATCGTCCAAAGCGAGGCATCCTCCGGCCGATCAGAGAAGCCGGTGCCGAGCTGGTCGAACGTGACGACGCGATAGCCTTGATCGATGAGGCAGGAATGCGCCTCACGCAGATAGTCACAGGGAAGACCGGGGCCGCCGTTCAGGCAGAAGACGGTCTCACTGCCGTTGCCGTGACTATAGGCGACCACGCGATAGCCGTCGACTTCCACTTCAAAGCGGTCGTCTGGCTCTATCTCTCGCCACATTATGGCTCTCCAGCAAAGATTTTACTTGCTCAACATTTGGGCGTGGCTAAATTTTTACCAGAAGAGGCGAACCAGGCTAGCTATAAGAAGTGATAGGTCGCCCCAAACGTTGCGCCGCGGGGTTCGTTATGCTCGACGAAATTGGAACGATCAGACGGCAGTTCACCGCTCATTCGACTTTGGATGGCCGGATCGATCAAGTGTTCGAAGCAATGAAACACCTGGGCTACGAAGCGCTGATCTATGACTATACGCCGGTCGCCTTCGATCTTGACGGCGAGATCATGATTCCGTCGCTTCTGAAACTGCGCAATATTTCAGAGGACATGCACGAATACTGGTGCAATCGCGGTTACTTTCGCATCGATCCGGTTCAGCAGGTAGCGCTGCGCACATCGGCTCCCTTCTTCTGGAACTATGATGCGGACGCCGACACGCTCATCAGACGCTTCATGAGCAGGGATACGGAACCGGTCGCGCGCTATCTCGGCGAGCGGGACATGTCGACAGGCGTCACTGTTCCCGTTCATATGCCGCATGGCGACTACGCGACAGTGACAGGCATACGTTTCGGGGCCAAACGGGATTTCGAGATGGATGCTCTGCGCTATATCGCGGATTTCAATCTTCTCGCCCACGTTTTCCATGAAGCCGCTTACGGGCTCTTCGATGCAGAGGCACGCAGCGTCGGCAAGATCCGGCTGACCGAGCGCGAGCGCGAATGCCTGCGCTATTCCGCGGAAGGCTATTCGGCCAAGGAGATTTCCCGCATTATCGAGCGTTCGGTTCCGACGGTCGTCATGCATCTCAATGCCGCCGCCAAGAAGCTTGGTGCTAAAAACCGTACGCAAGCGGTGGTGCGTGCCACGCATTACCGTATGCTTGAAAAACCAGCCATCCTATAACTTGTGATAGCTGCCGCAGGCCCGAACGCCACGTTATGTTTCCATCGCCCCTAGCAACAGATGGAGAATGTCGTGGCTGCTGTGATGTCGAAGGAAGCCTATTTGCCCTTTCGGGAGTATAGCACCTGGTTTCGGGTTACAGGATCGTTCGATAGTGGCAAGCTGCCTTTGATCGTGGCCCATGGCGGACCAGGATGCACGCATGATTACGTCGATTCCTTCAAAGATATATCCGAGCTCGATGGCCGTCCGGTCATCCATTACGACCAGCTTGGAAACGGCAATTCGACACGTCTGCCGGAGAAAGGTCCGGATTTCTGGACAGTCGCTCTTTTCCTCGAGGAACTCGACGCGCTGCTGGGGCACTTGGGCATTCACGAGCGGTATGCCTTTCTCGGCCAGTCCTGGGGCGGCATGCTGGGTGCCGAACATGCCGTGCGCCGGCCAAAGGGTCTTAAGGCGCTCATCATCGCCAATTCGCCGGCCAACATGCATACCTGGGTCGCGGAAGCCAATCGGCTGCGCAAAGAGCTGCCTAAGGAGGTTCAGGATACGCTGCTGCAACACGAGCTGGCCGGCACACTTACCGACCCGGACTATATTGCCGCCTCGCGGGTCTTCTACGACCGCCATGTCTGCCGCGTGGTGCCCTGGCCACCCGAAGTGGCTCGTACTTTCGCAATCATGGACGAGGATAGCACGGTCTATCGCAACATGAACGGTCCGACGGAGTTTCACGTTATCGGTACGATGAAAGATTGGACGATCGAAGATCGCCTCGATCAGATCCACGCTCCCACGTTGGTGATTTCCGGGAAATACGACGAAGCGACGCCAGAGGTGGTCAGGCCGTATTTGGAGCGCGTTCGCGGTTGCGAATGGGTGCTCTTCGAAAATTCCAGCCATATGCCGCATGTCGAGGAAAAAGAGCTTTGCCTTTCCACGATATCCCGCTTCCTCTCACGGCACAATTGAGCGGTTGAGGCCAAGCGTCAGGCAGTCCAATAGCCTCTATTGATCGCCGAGCTCAGGTGCGCCGAGCTGCCCTCCATTAGTATGAGAAGCATTCGTTTGACACGCGAATAGTTTTCGTTTTAACTTCAATCACTTTCGAATTGCGCGCTCGACGCAAATCGAATCCGGCACACGGGGAGGGGTTAAAGTGGGCCAAACATATCACGACCTCTTCGTGATAGGCGGTGGGATCAACGGCTGCGGCATTTGCCGGGATGCTGTTGGGCGCGGCTATTCGGTGGCGCTGGCGGAGATGGGCGACTTTGCCTCCGGGACGTCATCCGGGGCGACGAAGCTGATCCATGGGGGCCTACGCTATCTCGAGCACTACGAGTTCCGGCTGGTGCGCGAATCGCTGATGGAGCGCGAGATCTTGTGGGCCATGGCGCCGCACATCATCTGGCCGCTGCGCTTCGTGCTGCCCTATCACAAGGGCGGTATCCGGCCGGCCTGGCTGATCCGGCTTGGGCTGTTCTTCTATGACCATCTCGGCGGCCGCAAGCTTTTGCCGCCGACCGCCGTGCTGAACCTGCGCCGCGATCCAGCGGGCCGGCCGCTGAAGCCGGTGTTTGCCAAGGCCTTCGAATATTCCGATGGCTGGGTCGACGATGCCCGCCTGGTGGTGCTCAACGCCCGCGACGCGGCCGACCGTGGGGCGCTGATTTTGCCGCGCACCAAGGTGGAGGCGGTGCGCCGTAAGAACGGCCTATGGGAAATCGACACCTGCGACATGCAGACCGGCGAGACCAACCGGCATCAGGCCCGCATGCTGGTCAATGCTGCCGGTCCCTGGGTCGATCAGGTGCTGCGTGCAGCCCTGGGCGAAACCGAGGCCCGGCATGTGCGACTGGTGCAGGGCAGCCACATTGTCGTCAGGAAGAAGTTCGAAGGCCCTCGCGCCTATTTCTTTCAGAACCCCGACAACCGCATCATCTTCGCCATTCCCTATGAGGATGACTTCACGCTGATCGGCACCACCGACCGCGACTACACCGGCGATCCGCAGGATGTGCGGATCTCTGACGAGGAGACCGGCTATCTCTGCGCCGCCGCCAGCGAGTATTTCCAGGCGCCAGTGCATCCGGAAGACATCGTCTGGAGCTATTCAGCAGTTCGTCCGCTCTATGACGACGGCGCCTCGAAGGCGCAGGAGGCTACGCGCGACTATGTGCTGAAGCTCGAGGGTGGAGCGGACGAGGCACCGCTGCTCAATGTCTTCGGCGGCAAGCTGACCACTTACCGGCGGCTGTCGGAGCACGCGCTGGAGAAGATCGGCGAGACGATCGGCGCCAAGGGGCGCCCCTGGACGGCAAAGAGTCATCTGCCGGGCGGCGATTTTCCGGTCGAAGGCTATGCGGCGGAGGTGAACAGGCTGCGGGCCAACTATCCGTTCCTGGCAGAGGTCCATGCCCGCCGGCTTACCCGCCGCTACGGCACCCGGGCCACCGAGCTGCTCGGACAGGCGAAATCCATCGCTGATCTCGGCCGCTGTTTCGGTTCCGATCTCTACGAGGCCGAGGTCCGCTATCTCGTCCGTACCGAATGGGCCGTCACGGCTCAAGACATCCTGTGGCGCAGGACGAAGAAGGGGCTATATCTATCAGCGGATGAGGTACAGAAATTGGAGGAGTACATGGCCGTGATCCCTGCGAACCTTGCGGGATGAAGCGGCATGTCGTCCCCGTCGTGAGGAGGCACGGGAACCGGAATGCTTGAACTGCGGAATGCCGCCAAGATGGTGGGTGGCGAATACCATATTCACCCGACCGATCTGACACTTGAAAGGGGTACGCTGAACGTCCTGCTTGGACCGACGCTCTCCGGCAAGACATCGCTGATGCGTCTCATGGCTGGACTTGACCGTCCAACCAGCGGCTCCATCCATTTCGACGGTGCCGATGTGACCGGCGTGCCGGTGCAGAAGCGCAAAGTCGCGATGGTCTACCAGCAATTCATCAATTACCCCGCATTGACGGTCTATGAGAATATCGCCTCGCCGCTCAGGATCGCTGGCCGGGACGCGAAAACGATCGACGCGGAAGTACGCAAGGCTGCCGACCTCCTGAAACTGACACCCTATCTCGAGCGCACTCCGCTCAATCTGTCGGGCGGGCAGCAGCAGCGAACGGCGCTTGCGCGCGCCCTTGTCAAGAATGCAGGTCTGGTGCTGCTCGATGAGCCGCTTGCCAATCTCGATTACAAGCTGCGCGAAGAACTGCGCCAGGAACTGCCGAGGATATTTTCCGAATCGGGTGCGATTTTCGTCTATGCGACGACGGAACCCTCGGAGGCCTTGCTGCTTGGCGGCAATACCGCGACTCTCAATCAGGGACGCGTGACGCAATTCGGTTCGACGATTTCCATCTATCGACGCCCCGCCGATCTGGTGACGGCCAAGATCTTTGCCGATCCGCCGCTGAATTTCATCACGGTTTCGAAAACAGGCGCGAGCCTCCAACACGATGACCAGATCGGCATTCCGGTGCCGGCACATCTTGCGGCGATTGCGGACGGCCCGGTCACGATCGCGTTTCATCCGCACCATCTTGCCTTAACGCCGCAGACCAAGGATGCGCCTAAGCTTCGCGCCAGGACGCAGATTTCCGAAATTACCGGTTCAGAGAGCTTTATCCATGTGGATTACAGCGGCGTGCGTTGGGTCATGCTGGCGCACGGCATTCACGATATCGAGCCTGACACGGAGATCGACGTGTTCCTGGACACGCGTCATTTGATGGCGTTCGGCGAGGACGGCCGCGCCATCGCCGCCACGCAGCTGGCGGCATAGGGGGATAGAATGGCACGAATCACGCTCGACCATATCCGCCACGCCTACGGACCCAATCCGAAGACGGACAAGGACTATGCGTTGAAGGAAGTCGATCATGAGTGGACCGACGGCGGCGCCTATGCGCTTCTTGGACCATCAGGATGCGGAAAGACGACGCTTCTCAACATCATCTCCGGCCTGCTTCAACCTTCGCACGGGCGCATCCTGTTCGGCGGCCAGGACGTAACGACGTTATCGACGCAAGCCCGCAACATCGCGCAGGTCTTCCAGTTCCCCGTCATCTACGACACCATGACGGTCTACGACAATCTCGCCTTTCCGCTCCGCAACCGCGGCGTTGCCGAGGCCGAAGTCGATCGGCGCGTTCGCGAAATTCTTGACATGATCGATCTTGCGGACTGGGCCAAACGCAAGGCGCAGCGGCTTACGGCCGATCAGAAACAGAAAATTTCGCTTGGCCGCGGTCTGGTGCGAAACGACGTCAATGCAATTCTCTTCGACGAACCACTGACCGTCATCGATCCGCACATGAAATGGATGCTGCGGTCGCAATTGAAGCGGCTGCACAAGCAGTTCGGTTTCACGATGGTCTATGTGACGCATGACCAGACGGAGGCGCTGACCTTCGCCGAAAAGGTTGTCGTCATGTATGAGGGAGAAATCGTGCAGATCGGCACGCCGGCCGAACTTTTCGAACGCCCGAGCCACACCTTTGTCGGCTATTTCATCGGTTCGCCGGGCATGAACGTGATGCCGGCAGAGGTTTCAGGCAATCTCGTGAAAGTCGGCAGCGAGACGATCAATCTCGGCTATGCACCGAAAACGGATGGTGCGGTCAAGATCGAACTTGGCATCCGCCCCGAATTCATCCGTCTCGGCCGCGAGGGGATGCCCGTTTCGATTTCGAAGGTCGAGGATATCGGCAGGCAAAAGATCGTTCGAGCGCGGTTTGCGGATCAGCCGATTGCGATCGTCGTGCCGGAAGATGTTGAAATTCCAGCGGATGCGCGCGTCAGCTTCGATCCGGATGCGATCAGCATCTACGCCGGTTCGTGGCGTGTCGGCAGGGAGGGCTGATCATGGAAAAGACCTGGAACAACAAAGCTTGGTTTCTCGTCCTGCCGGTATTGCTGCTCGTTGCGTTTTCGGCGGCCATTCCGCTGATGACGGTCGTGAACTATTCCGTTCAAGACACGTTCGGCAACAACGAGTTCTTTTGGGCCGGCACCGACTGGTTCGATGACATCCTGCATTCCGACCGCTTCTGGGAGGCTCTGCAGCGAAACCTGCTGTTCTCCTTCATCATCCTGGCGCTTGAAATTCCGCTCGGCATCTTCATCGCGCTCAACATGCCCAAGAAGGGCCTCGGCGTTCCAGTCTGCCTGGTGCTGATGTCGCTTCCCCTCCTCATCCCATGGAACGTGGTCGGCACGATCTGGCAGGTCTTTGGACGTGTCGATATCGGGCTGCTCGGCCACACTCTGGAGGCGATGGGGCTCGACTACAACTATGTCCGCGACCCTATCGATGCGTGGATCACGATCATCGTTATGGACGTCTGGCACTGGACCAGCCTCGTCGTGCTGCTCTGCTATGCCGGTCTCGTTTCGATCCCGGAGGCCTATTACCAGGCTGCGAAGATAGACGGCGCGTCGCGCTGGTCCGTCTTCCGTTATATCCAGCTGCCGAAGATGAAGCGCGTGCTGCTGATCGCGGTGCTGCTGCGCTTCATGGACAGCTTCATGATCTATACCGAACCCTTCGTCGTCACCGGCGGCGGACCGGGCAATTCCACGACATTCCTTTCCATCGATCTCGTGAAGATGGCGGTCGGCCAGTTCGATCTCGGGCCCGCAGCCGCGATGTCGATCGTCTATTTCCTGATCATCCTGCTGCTCTCGTGGATTTTCTACACGGTCATGACCAGCAGCGACGCGAATTCTTGAGAAAGGGGAGGGCCATGGAAACGACGATGAAATACAAGCCAGCCGGCAACTTCTCCTGGGTTGTCTCGACGATCTACATCATCTTTCTCCTGCTGCCGATCTATTGGCTTATCAATATGAGCTTCAAGGAGAATGCCGAAATCACCGGCGTCTTCTCGCTCTGGCCGCAGAATCCGACGCTCAGGAACTACCGGGTGATCTTTACCGATCCTTCCTGGTATAATGGGTATATCAATTCCATCATCTACGTCGCGATGAACACGGTGATCTCGGTGCTTGCGGCGCTGCCGGCGGCCTACGCCTTCTCCCGCTACCGTTTTCTCGGCGACAAGCATCTGTTCTTCTGGCTGCTGACGAACAGGATGGCGCCACCCGCCGTCTTCGCGCTCCCTTTCTTCCAGCTCTATTCGGCGTTCGGCCTCATCGACACGCATGTCGCCGTTGCTCTAGCGCATTGCCTCTTCAACGTGCCGCTGGCGGTCTGGATCCTGGAAGGCTTCATGTCGGGCGTGCCAAAGGAAATCGACGAGACGGCCTATATCGACGGCTACTCGTTCCCGCGCTTCTTCGTGAAGATCTTCATGCCGCTGATCGCAAGCGGGATCGGTGTCGCAGCCTTCTTCTGCTTCATGTTTTCGTGGGTCGAATTGCTGCTTGCCCGCACGCTGACGACTACGGCCGCAAAGCCGATCTCGGCGATCATGACGCGCACGGTTTCAGCGGCCGGCATGGATTGGGGCGTGCTGGCTGCTGCCGGTGTGCTGACGATCGTGCCGGGCGCGCTCGTCATTTATTTTGTCAGGAACTACATCGCCAAGGGCTTTGCTCTTGGACGCGTTTGAGGGGAGATCGGCATGAATTTTTCCTGGATGGCGTGGACGCTACCCACGGCACTATTCTTCCTGACGATCCTCGTGCTGCTGATTGGCATGAGTGTATGGGAGTATTTTGCGCCGGGAGGCTCGCCGCGGGTCGGCGTGCTGCGTTTCGAAACGACACGCGGGGACCGGCTCTTCATTTCGCTGCTCGGTGCAGCATTCATTCATCTCGCATGGCTGGGCCTTGTCGGGCCCAACCTGTGGTGGGCACTTGCCCTCGCCGTAGTCTACGCCATAGGCGTGTTCCGCTACGTGTGACGGCAGGGTAATACAGATGGCTGGGGGTACTGGCCGCCTGAGACGTGAAGACTGCAATCGCAAACCCTGGGAGGATATTATGCGACGGCATTTACTAGCGACAACAGCAGGCATCTTGCTGGCCATGGCGGGCTCCGCCTATGCCGGCATGGATGAAGCAAAGGCCTTTCTGGACAAGGAAGTCGGCGATTTATCGACGCTTCCCCGCGCGGACCAGGAAAAGGAAATGCAGTGGTTCGTTGATGCGGCAAAGCCTTTCGCCGGCATGGACATCAAGGTCGTCTCCGAAACGATCACCACGCACGAATATGAATCGAAGGTACTGGCACCGGCCTTTACCGCTATCACCGGCATCAAGATCGCCCACGATCTCATCGGCGAAGGCGACGTCGTTGAAAAACTGCAGACGCAGATGCAGTCGGGCGAAAACATCTATGACGCCTACGTCAACGACTCCGACCTGATCGGCACCCATTGGCGCTATCAGCAGGTGCGTAACCTGACGGACTGGATGGCAAACGAAGGCAAGGACGTTACCAATCCTGGCCTCGACATCGCCGACTTCATCGGCACCTCGTTCACGACCGCGCCGGACAAGAAGCTCTACCAGCTTCCCGACCAGCAGTTCGCGAACCTTTACTGGTTCCGCTACGACTGGTTCAACGACGAGAAGAACAAGGCCGACTTCAAGGCGAAGTACGGCTACGATCTCGGCGTGCCCGTCAACTGGTCGGCTTACGAGGACATCGCCGAATTCTTCACCGGCCGTGAAATCGACGGCAAGAAGGTCTTCGGCCACATGGACTACGGCAAGAAAGACCCGTCGCTCGGATGGCGGTTCACGGACGCATGGCTCTCCATGGCCGGCAATGGCGACAAGGGCATTCCGAACGGCTTGCCGGTCGACGAATGGGGCATCAAGGTCGACGAGAATTCGCGTCCTGTCGGTTCCTGCGTTGCCCGCGGCGGCGACACCAACGGCCCGGCTGCGGTCTACTCGATTTCCAAGTATCTCGATTGGCTGAAGGCCTACGCGCCGCCGGAAGCACAGGGCATGACCTTCTCGGAGTCCGGCCCGGTTCCGGCCCAGGGCAATATCGCGCAGCAGATCTTCTGGTACACGGCGTTTACGGCGGATGCCGTCAAGAAAGGCCTGCCGGTTGTCAACGAGGACGGCACGCCAAAGTGGCGTATGGCTCCGTCGCCGCACGGCGTCTACTGGAAGAACGGCATGAAGCTCGGCTATCAGGACGTCGGTTCCTGGACGCTCATGAAGTCGACTCCGGAAGACCGTGCGAAAGCAGCATGGCTTTACGCGCAGTTCGTGACGTCGAAGACCGTCGACGTGAAGAAGAGCCATGTGGGTCTGACGCTCATCCGCGAAAGCTCCATCCGGCACGACAGCTTCACGAAGCGCGCGCCTGAGCTCGGCGGTCTGATCGAGTTCTATCGCTCGCCGGCCCGCGTGCAGTGGTCGCCGACCGGTACGAACGTGCCGGACTATCCGAAGCTGGCACAGCTTTGGTGGCAGGCGATCGGCGATGCGTCGTCGGGCGCTAAGACCGCGCAGGAAGCCATGGACTCGCTTTGCGCCGAGCAGGAAAAGGTACTGCAGCGCCTGGAACGCGCCGGCGTCCAGGGCGATATCGGCCCGAAGCTCGCCGAAGAGCAGGATCTCGAATACTGGAACAAGGATGCCGTCGCCAAGGGCAACCTCGCTCCGCAATTGAAGGTCGAGAACGAGAAAGAGAAGCCGGTAACGGTCAATTACGACGAACTGGTCAAGAGCTGGCAGTCGAACTGATCGTCATCGGGGAGCGGGCCGGAAGAACGAGGCTTCCGGCCCGCTCCGCAAGTGCTATTGCGGCCATATTCGTGCGCATGGCGTCTCTATGAAAGCGCGCCGATTGCATTCCTGACGGCCGCCGCGCTCAACAGCCAGGGTTTGTACTCCAGCCCCACGCTTCCTTCATACCCTTCCGCAAATAGCCAGTTGAGGCGATGCGGCAGATCGATGCGGCCGGAGCCGGGTTCGTTACGGCCCGGGTGATCCGCGACGTGGACATGGAACACGCGCGAAATCCGGTCGCCGATCACATCCTCCGTTCGCTCATCCATCACGGCCGAATGGTAGATATCGTATACGATCCCGATTTCGGGGCGCTCGACCTCGTCGGCGATGTCGAGGCCTTCTCGGGTGGATTCCAGAAAATGGCCGATATGGTCGATGCGGGTATTCAGTGGCTCGACGCCGAGGCGCACGCCCGTGCCCTTCAGAATATCGGCGCCGGCACGCAGCGCGTCCGTCAGCGCAAGGCGCTGCTCCTGCCGCGAGCGGCCGGGGAGATCGTCACCTGCCTGTGCAATGAGGATGGGAGCGCCGATCTGCTGTGCGGCTTTGACCGAAGCGGCCAGTCCTTCTAGCCACTTTTCCTTGTTGGCGGAATCTGTCAACGGAATCATCGGTTCTGTTACAATACTGGATACGGCAAGGCCGGTTTGCTTGAGGGTAGTGGAAATCGCGCCGAGATCCTTGTTCGTCCAACGCCAGAACTCGATTGCCGGCAAACCGGCCCTCTTGGCACGATAGATGCGGTCTTCGAAACGGTCACCGGGTTCGACGAACAGCCATTCAATGCAGGCTGAGTATTGGCGCATGATGAATCCCTCCCTGATGCCTTAGCAATGCGTCAAATGCCTTGTTGCGGCAAAGCGGATTTTAGCGACGTTCATCGCATCGAACAGATTGCGGCGGCATCAGGATAAACAACCGGTGCTTTGCTCGATCCGGGAACAAGCCACCTGTTTCGGACGTTTCCAGCGCATAAATTCAAGGCGTTGGACAGCGAATGACCGACTTTCGAGCCGCATCCGATAACCATAAGACAACCAAAGCAATTGATTATATCACGACGGTCGCGCGCCGGGGCCGGCCCGCTCTTCCGGCTATTCCGGGCGGCATTATCCGCAAGGGACGGAACGTCTGGCGAACTGGCAAAGCGGATAAGGTGGCTTTTCTCATTGATGGCGCTGCCTATTTCGCGGCGCTCGATGAGGTGCTGCGGCAGGCGAGGCATTCGATCTGGATCATCGGCTGGGATCTTGATCTCGACATCCGGCTGAAACCAGATCAAAACCCGGAGACGCTCGGCGAACTTCTGCTGACGCTTGCCGATGACAATCCAGGGCTGCAGATCCGGATATTGATCTGGGGCATGGGACCGGTTTATTCCGGCAAATCTTTGAAGCTGTTTAAAGGAAGCGGCTTCTCTACACATCCGCAGATCAGCCTGCGTTTCGATCTGAGCCATCCTTTGCGTGGCTGCCACCATCAGAAACTGGTTTCCGTTGATGACAGCATTGGGTTCCTCGGTGGTGTAGACCTGACCGCCCGGCGCTGGGACGAGCCGGACCATCGCGCCGACAACCCCCTTCGAAAAGCTCCCGACGGCGTGCCATACGATCCTGTTCACGATATACAATCGATGGTCTCGGGCAGCGTTGCCCGGCTGATCGGCGACGTGTGCCGGCGGCGGTGGAAGCAAGCGACCGGCAAGCCAATCGAGCCCGCTCCGGAGAGCGGCGTGCCATGGCCGCATACATTCCCTCCGGAAATGGAGAAGGTGACGGCGGCGATTGCTCTCACCGAGCCCGGACTGATCGGTAAACGCGGGCGCTTCGAAGCCTTCCGGCTGACGCGCGATGCCATAAACAGCGCAAGGAACTACGTCTATATCGAGACCCAGTATCTTGCCTCCTTCGGCGTGGCGAGGGTGATCGCGAAACGCCTCAAGGAGGCCGATGGCCCGGAGATTGCGGTTCTGGTCACGAAGCGTTCGCACGGACTGATCGAAAAACTGATGATGGGCCATAACCGCGACCGGCTGATCCGCAGGCTGAAGCGCCTCGACCGCTATGACCGGCTGCACGTGATGTACGCGGTAGTGCCGGACGGGAAGGGCGGCGAGCAGGAGATCGTCATCCATTCGAAGCTTATCATTGTCGACGACCGTTTCATCCGCATCGGCTCATCGAACCTCAACAATCGGTCGGAGGGGCTTGATACCGAATGCGACCTGGCGATCGAGGCGGAAAGCGCTCCTCAGCGGCAGGCGATAACGTCGCTTCGCCACCGGCTGATTGCCGAGCATCTCGACGCGACGGCCGATGCCGTAAGAGACATGGAAGCGGCGAAGCGGTCGTTGCTCAATGCCATAGCGGCGCTGAATATTCGCGAGCGCGGCCTTCGTCACTTTGCGATCGACATCGCGCGAGGCGAGACATCGCCGGTCATCGGAACTGCTTTCGTGGATCCGCGGCGGCCTTATCGGCCGCTACAGAAGCTGCGTCTGCGCGTGAGTCGACTGTTGAGAGCGATCTTCTGACGAAACCTGCTTTCGTTTCGGGATGACGGCCTCGCTGATTGCGAAGGCCGGCAGGCCGATCAGCAGCGGAAATAGAAAGTAAATCGCCCTGAATGCCACCAATGCGCCTATCGAAGCAGCTCCGGGCAGGACATAGCTGACTGTCGCCTCAATGACGCCCAAACCGCCAGGAACGTGGGCGATGAGGACCGCGATATTGGCAAGCACGTACGCCGTGGCCGTCTGCACGTAGCTCGTCTCGCCTTGGGCGGCCAGCATCTGATGCAGGCAGGCTGCCACGAAGATGAAGTTCAGTGTGCCGATGACGACCTGGCCCAAGGCGAGCTTCGGGCGCGGCATTTCGAAGGCCCATTTCCAGAGATGCAACGGCGTGCGGATGACGACGGACAGAACGATATAGACCGCGGGGAGGCTGAGACAGACGCAGCCGAGGGCGAACAGACCGGCCGGGCTGAGTTTCAGGAGATTTGCGGCATCCTCAGGATTGATGAGCAGGACGATGCCCGCAAGGGTTGAAAGACCGATGCCGACGGTCGCGCCGCAAAACAGGATGACCTTCGCAACCTCCTCGGCATTCAAGCCCCAGCGCGAATAGAAACGGTAGCGCACAGCGCCGCTGCTCAGCGCCGCAAAGCCAAGATTATGGCCGATCGAGAGGCTTGTGAAAGAGGTAAGGGCAGCCTTCCGATAGCTCAGCGGTTTGCCTGCATAGCGGAGCGCCATCCAGTCGAAGCCGGTCAGGCAGAGATAGGAAGCGGCCGCGAAGCCGAGGCTACCGAGAATACGGGTCCCCGGTATTGCGCAGATCGATTCCATGACATCGCTCAACGTGTAACGGCTGAAGACCCTATAGAGAAGATAAGCCGCAAGCATCAGGCAGAGAACGAGAGCTGCATTGATAAGCACGCGCTTGATGGACATGAATGCGCCGTTTCGTTGGAGTTCCGGAGATGGAACGAAACAGGCTGAAAGCAAGTTCCCCCGGGATGAGCACATTCTCCTCTGTTCTGCCGGGATCAACTGGCAAGGAATTGAAAATCCTGACCTACAACGTGCATAGCTGCGTCGGCACCGACCGGCGGATCGAGCCGGCGCGCATCGCCGATGTGATCGCGGAAACCGGCGCGGATATAATTGCGCTGCAGGAACTGGATGTCGGCCGCAAACGCACAGGCAGCATCGACCAGGCTCACATGATCGCCTCGCTTTTGAAGATGGAATCGCATTTCCATCCGGCGCTGCATGTCGAGGAGGAGCAATATGGCGATGCCATTCTCACTGCGATGCCGACCCGGTTGATGAAAGCCGGGCCGCTGCCCTCGGTAGGCGAGATGCGGGGGGCGATATGGGTGCAGATCCAAATAGGCGGAATTCATCTGAACCTGCTCAATACGCATCTCGGCGTCCGTGGCATCGATCGGGTGCGGCAAGTGACGACGCTGCTCGGCAAGGAGTGGATTGGAAGTCAGAAATTCCAGGCGGCTCCTGCGATCATCTGCGGCGATCTCAATGCCGTCCCGTCATCACCAGCCTACAAAATGCTGGCTCGACATTTCCGCGATACGCAGCTGCTGGCTGCGCGGCGTCCGCGCCCGACCTATCCCTCCCGGCTACCAATCCTGCGGATCGACCATATTTTCGTATCGGACGGGCTTGGCGTGACATCTGCGACAGTTACCGCGACACCGCTCGTGCGCCGGGCCTCGGATCACTTGCCGCTTCTGGCGACCATCTTACCGGGTGCAGCCATCAAGCGAAGGGAAATGTCGTTTCAAGCAGTGGCCGGAAGCGGCCGCTGAAGTTAATTATTTTCAATAATTTATACAACAAAGCCCGATTTTTCTCACGACTCGAGAAAGACTTGACGCCGTCCGCTTTATAACGCTTTAAATTGTCAACCGTGACTGGGAGAGTTGCGGGGCATGTCTGTCGCTTCGATTGCGGGAGACATCGGCGGACGAGGAGGGTCTCGCCGCTTTACTTGCGAACGGGAGGAATATCATGCGCAAGTTTTTGGGCACGGCAGCCGTTGCTGCCGTGATGATGGCAGGCACGGCAGCCTACGCGGCCGACGTGAAGGAGGTCCAGATGCTGCACTGGTGGACGTCCGGCGGTGAGGCTGCGGCGCTCAACGTGTTGAAGGAGGACCTCTCCAAGGAAGGTTTTGCCTGGAAGGACGTGCCGGTGGCTGGTGGTGGCGGCGATGCTGCCATGACTGCTCTCAAGGCCATGGTTGCAGCGGGCACCTATCCGACCGCCTCGCAGATGCTCGGCTATACAGTGCTCGACTACGCGCAGGCAGGTGTCATGGGCGATCTAACCGAGACCGCGAAGGCGGAAGGGTGGGACAAGTCCGTTCCCGCGGCTCTTCAGAAGTTCTCCGTCTATGACGGTAAATGGGTTGCTGCTCCGGTCAACGTGCACTCGGTCAACTGGCTTTGGATCAACAAAGCCGTCATGGAAAAGATCGGTGGGACTGAGCCGAAGACCTTCGACGACCTGCTCGCGCTGCTCGAAAAGGCCAAGGCTGCTGGCGTCATTCCGCTCGCGCTTGGTGGCCAGAACTGGCAGGAAGCGACGATGTTCGATTCGATCGTGCTCTCCACGGGAGGGCCGGAATTCTACAAGAAGGCCTTCAACGACCTCGATGAGGAGTCGCTGAAATCAGACACGATGAAGAAGTCCTTCGACAACCTTGCCAAGATCAAGGAATATGTCGACCCGAACTTCTCCGGCCGTGACTGGAACCTGGCGACTGCCATGGTAATCAAGGGCGATGCACTTGTTCAGGTCATGGGCGATTGGGCCAAGGGCGAATTCGTGGCGGCGAAGAAGACGCCGGATACGGATTTCCTTTGCTACCGTTTCCCGGGCACGGACGGCAGCGTGATCTACAACTCCGACATGTTCGGCATGTTCGATGTGCCGGATGACCGCAAGGCCGCGCAGGTCGCGCTTGCCACAGCCACGCTCTCCAAGAGCTTCCAGTCGGCCTTCAACGTCGTCAAGGGCTCAGTGCCTGCGCGCACCGACGTTCCCGATACCGACTTTGATGCTTGCGGCAAGAAGGGCATTGCCGACCTCAAGGCTGCGAACGAAGGCGGCACGCTGTTCGGCTCGCTGGCCCAGGGTTATGGCGCTCCTCCAGCGGTTGCCAATGCTTACAAGGACGTCGTGTCCAAATTCGTTCATGGACAGATCAAGACGTCTGATCAGGCCGTGGAAGAGTTGGTCAAGGCAATCGACGACGCCAAGTAAGCTGCTGTCGGTCAAGGATGCTTCCCCCGCGCATGCGGGGGAAGCGTTTTTGTCACAGATACGGCCCCTGGGAGGGGACGATTTTATGAACACTGTCGCGACCCCCGAGATCAACGTGAAGTCGGAGCGCAGAATAGGCAATTCCATTCGCTCCCGCATGCAGGATGTCCTACCGAAGATCGTGCTGGCGCCGAGTTTCGCCGTCACTGTGATCTTTGTTTATGGGTTCATCGTCTGGACCGCCTATCTGTCCTTCACCAATTCCAAAACATTCCCGTCCTATGTGCTGACAGGACCGCGCGCCTATCAAAGGCTATGGCGCTGGACGTTTGAGACCGATCCGCCGTCGAGCTGGTATACGTCGATCACCAATATGGGAATTTTCGGCCTTCTCTATGTCGGAATCTGTCTGGCGCTCGGCCTGTTCCTGGCAATTCTGCTAGACCAGAAGATCCGCGGCGAGGGATTGCTGCGGCCGATCTACCTCTATCCGATGGCGCTTTCCTTCATTGTCACAGGCGTTGCCTGGAAGTGGTTTCTTGATCCTGGACTCGGCCTTGAGCAGACACTGCATCAATGGGGCTGGACGAGTTTCCATTTCGATTGGATCAAGAACAAGGATTTCGTCATATATACCGTGGTGATCGCCGGCGTCTGGCAGGCTTCCGGTTTCGTCATGGCGATGTTTCTTGCGGGTCTGCGTGGTATCGACGGTGAGATCATAAAAGCCGCCCAGATCGACGGGGCAACGACCTGGCAACTCTACAGGCGCATCGTTATCCCAATGCTGCGACCGGTCTTCCTTTCGGCCTTCATCGTGCTCGCCCATATGGCGATCAAGTCCTATGATCTGGTCGTCGCGCTGACGAGCGGCGGTCCCGGGGGCTCGGCCTGGCTGCCTTCCAATTTCATGTATGAATACACGTTCAAACGAAACGAAATGGCCGTCGGCTCGGCAAGCGCAATCATCATGCTGATGACGATCTCGGCGATCATCGTGCCCTATCTCTACTCCGAACTGAGGGAAAAGGCGCGATGAGTACCGTTACCTCTTCGGCAACTGCCATAGCGCGAGGCGGCAATGGCCGCCGGTGGGTCACTCGCACCGTCATCTACGGCCTGCTGCTGATCTTCGCGATTCTTTATCTGATGCCCCTCTTCGTGATGCTGGTCACCTCGTTCAAGACCATGGACGAGATCCAGAACGGCAACATGCTGGCGTTGCCTCAGTCGCCGACCTTCGATCCTTGGTTGAAGGCCTGGGGCGAGACCTGCGTTGGCCTGACCTGCGCCGGCATCAAGGGCTATTTCTGGAACTCGATCAAGATGGTCGTTCCTGCCGTGGCGATCTCCACCATCATGGGCGCGCTCAACGGCTATGTGCTGACCAAATGGCGCTTTCCCGGCGACAAGCTGGTGTTCGGCCTGATGCTTTTTGCCTGCTTCATTCCGTTCCAGTCGGTACTGCTGCCGATGGCGACGATCCTCGGTGCACTCGGCCGCTTCGGTGCCACGCTTCAGAACGCCACGGGCATGAGCTTCGGCTTCGGCAATCCGACTGTCAATCTGGTCTTCGTGCATGTTGTTTACGGCTTGGGCTTCACGACGCTGTTCTTCCGCAATTTCTACGAGGCCTTTCCGACTGAACTGGTCAGGGCCGCACAGGTTGACGGCGCCAGCTTCTTCCAGATTTTCCGTCGCATCATGCTGCCAAATTCGCTGCCGATCATCGTCGTCACAGTGATCTACCAATTCACCAATATCTGGAACGACTTCCTGTTCGCTTCCGCCTATGCCGGCACCGGTGAATCCATGCCGATGACGGTGGCGCTCAACAATGTCGTGAATACCTCGACCGGTGTGGTCGAATATAATGTCAACATGGCCGCTGCGATGATCGCCGCCGTGCCGACGCTCATCGTCTATGTCCTCGCCGGCCGCTATTTTGTGCGCGGTCTGATGGCGGGCGCCGTCAAAGGGTAATCCATGGCTTTCCTTGAAATATCCGGCCTAAAAAAGCGCTTCGGCGCCGTCGACATCCTTAAGGGGATCGATCTGGAGCTTGAAAAAGGCGGCTTCCTCGTGCTGGTCGGTCCATCCGGCTGCGGCAAGTCCACTTTGCTCAACACTATTGCCGGACTGGAGTCGATCACCTCGGGCGATATTCGCATCGATGGCCGCAGCATTAACGGTCTTCATCCCTCTAAGCGCGACATCGCCATGGTGTTCCAGTCCTATGCTCTTTATCCGAATATGACGGTCGCGGGAAACATCGCCTTCGGCATGGAAATCCGCAAGGTGCCGAGAGAGGAGCGCGAAAAGGCGATTAAGGAAGTGTCCGACATGCTGCAGATCGGTCATTTGCTCGACCGCAAGCCAAGCCAGCTTTCCGGCGGCCAGCGCCAGCGCGTCGCCATGGGCCGCGCGCTGGTGCGCAATCCGCAGGTCTTCCTCTTCGACGAGCCGCTATCAAACCTCGATGCGAAGCTGCGGGTCGATATGCGCACAGAGATCAAGCGGCTGCATCAGCGTATGAAGACGACGATCGTCTATGTCACGCATGACCAGATCGAGGCGATGACGCTGGCAACGAAAATCGCCGTCCTGAAAGATGGAGTGCTGCAGCAATTCGGCACGCCCGCTGAGATCTACAACAGGCCGGCCAATATCTTCGTTGCCGATTTCATGGGATCCCCGGCGATGAATCTTCTCAACGCCACGGTGGAAAGCAGCGCTGGCGGCCTGCAGGTCTCGCTCGACCGGCCGAATGGTGCGGCGCTGAAACTGCCGGTTCCGGCTGGCAACAACGGTCTGGCCACCTATGCCGGCAAGAAGGTGATTTTCGGCATTCGTCCGGAAGCGCTGACCGATCCAGACGGCGCCGACCGCAAGGCAAAGTCGCTGGCGGAAGGCGATTGTGCGATCGAGGTCGTCGAGCCCGCCGGTTCGGACACTTTCGCCGTGACCAAGCTTGGCGGCAAGTCGGTCATCGCGCGGCTGCGCGCCGATGCCGGTATTCAGCCTGGCCAGAGCACCCGCCTTGCCTTCAATCTCGACAAGGCGGTGTTCTTCGATCCGGAGAGCCAACTCCGGATCGCGTGACGCCGTCAGACGGCCGTTATATGAACGGTGACGGATGCAAAGCGGGACGAAGCTGCCTCGACCGTGATGTTGCCGGTGAGTCCGGTTGCTTCCAGCCAGCAACCAGCCGTGCCGCCCCGCAGCGGAACAGTGGAGGGCCCGATGATCTTGGCCGGACCATCGACGCGCAGTGTCACGCTGTCATGCAGGAAGGGAAGGCGCTGGCCATATTGGTCCAGCGCGCGGATGATGACGCGCGTCGTGTCGCGCTCGCGGGCTTTCAGCGATCCGCTGTCGGCTGCCACTTCGAGCGTCGTCGGCAGCGGATCGGCAGCAAGCCGTAACCTGGCAACGGGCTGGCCATTGATATAACCCGTAAAATCCCCGTCGAGCCATTCAATCCCCCATGTGCCAAGCTCATCCGCCGTGAAAAGCCGATGATCCAGCACGACAGGCGGGTGAGGCAGATGCGGGTAGTTTTCACGATCGGGGCCGATGCGCTTGGTGATCGAGCCGTACGTCAGCTCGACTTCATCGCAGTTCGTAAGAATGATCAGCGGCAGGACGCCGCCAATATTGCGTTCCCCGCGAGCCCAGAAGGTCACCGGCTTCATGATAATCTCGTCGGACGGATCGCACTGGCTGGAATACACATAGGCGGCGAATTTCGGCTCGCGGAACATGTCGAGTACGCCGTGATAGCAGATGCGGTCGCCCGAGCCGAAGTCCTTGTGGGTGTTGTAGTCGAACATGCACCAGCCGATCGCACCTGAAATGTCCGGATCGCCGTAAGCGGCGTTCAGCACCTCAAGGTGACGGCGCACATGCTCTGCCTGGCGCGCTTCCTGATCGTAGATCTTGGTTGGATACATATGGCCGTTGAACTCGGTGATGAGGTACGGCACCTTGCGATCGAGACCGGTGTTCTCCTGCTGGCTGCGAAGTGGCGTGCGCGGGCGGTTGGCGCCTGGGAGTTCCTCATTGCCGAGGATGAAGTCGTTCATCGTATAGACGTCTTCGAGCAGTTCGCTTTCCGTGATGTAGCGCACGCCGCCGGTCTGGCGGGTCGCGTCGAGATCGCGGGCGAGCCGGTTGGTCTCGACGTAGAAGTCGTGACTATCCTGCGATTCGTTGATGCGCACGCCCCAAATGACGATCGACGGGTGGTTCCAGTCGCGCTCGATCATGCGGCGGACGTTGCGGATCGATTCCTGCTGCCACTCCGCATCACCAATATGCTGCCAGCCGGGAATTTCCTCGAAGACCAGAAGGCCGATGCGGTCGCACTGGTCCAGGAACCATTTCGACTGCGGATAGTGCGAAGTGCGGACGATATTGCACTTCAGCACAGATTTCATGATATCGGCATCGCGCTCCTGCGCCGAGCGGCCAGCCGCGTAGCCGACATAAGGAAATGCCTGGTGGCGGTTCAGGCCACGCAGCTTCAGCGGCTTGCCGTTAAGCAGGAAGCCGCTCGCTGTGAACTCGGCGGTGCGGAAACCGAAATGCGACGACAGGCGGTCGGAGCCGTGGCTAGTTTTCAGGTCGACGGCGATCTCATAGAGCGTCGGGCTGGAAATGTCCCAGAGCGAAATGTCCGTCAGGTTTTCGAAGGAAAGCGTCACGTCTTCGCCCGTCGTATCGCCGCTCGCGGTTGCGATGACGGTGCCTGATGTATCCTTCAGTGAGGCAGTAACCGTGCCGAGAAAGGCAACATTTTGCGGGTTGGCGAGATCGCAGCGGACACGAACGGATTTGACGTCGGAAAGGACATCTGTCGTTTCAATCTTGAGATTGCGGATCGAGACGGCGCCGGTGACTTTAATCCAGACGTCGCGATAGATACCGGCATAGGTCAGATAATCAATACGGCCGCCGAAGGGTGGAATTGCGGGGTTCTCGCTGCCGTCGACCTTTACGGTGATCAGGTTGTCGCCCTTGAGAAGCTTGCCTGTGAGGCGGGCCTCGAAGGGCGTGTAGCCGTCCTTGTGGGCGATGATCTCTTCGCCGTTCAGGTAAACGACGCTATCGGCCATGGCGCCATCAAAGGCGATCGACACTTCGCGACCTTCGAATTCCGGGAGCCAGCGCAAGATCTTCTGATAGGTAAAGGCGCGCTGATAGAGCTTCTCGTCAAAATAGTTGAAGGGCAGTTCGACGGCAGTGTGCGGCAGGCTGATGCTTGCCGTGCCATCGAAGGCATCGAGAAACTGCTGGCCAAAGCCTTCGTGGAAACTCCAGGATTCATTGAACGAGACGACAGACCGCATCCCGGACTCCTCTTTAAAGCATGTCTGATTGGCGCGGCTAGCAAAGCCGCTTACGGATATTGTGCGCCATTCGTCGTCGTGTAGATCGAATAGAGCGATTGCGTTGCGGTGATGAACAGGCGGTTTTTCTTCTGGCCACCGAAGGTGACATTGGAAACGGTCTGAGGCACCTTGATCTTGCCGAGCAAGGTACCGTCCGGTGCGAAGCAATGGACGCCATCGGCGGCACTGCTCCAGAGATTTCCGCTGACGTCGAAGCGGAAGCCGTCCGGTATGCCGTTGTCGATCGAGCAGAAATAGCGGCTGTTGGCGAGCCTCTTGCCGTCGACAACGTCGAAGACGCGGATATGGCGCGGCACGTCGTGATCGGCAGAGCCGGAGTCGGCGATGTAGAGCTGCTTTTCGTCAGGAGAGAAAGCAAGGCCGTTCGGCTGGATAAAATCGGTGGCGGCGGCTTCGACCTTGCCGCTTTGCGGATCAATGCGGTAGACGTTGCGCGTCTCCTGTTCCTGCTCTGACTTGTAGCCTTCGTAATCGGACTTGATGCCGTAGCTGGGGTCCGTAAACCAGATCGCGCCGTCGGACGCGACGACGACGTCGTTCGGCGAGTTGAGGCGCTTTCCCTGATAGCTGTCGGCCAACACGGTGATCTTGCCGTCAGGTTCCGTACGCGTGACGCGACGGCCGCCGTGTTCGCAGGAGATCAGGCGGCCCTGACGATCGCGGGTGTTGCCGTTGACGTAGCTTGATGGCGAGCGGAAAACCGAGACGCCGCCATCCGGTACCCAGCGCAGCATGCGCTCGTTCGGGATATCGCTCCAGATCAGGCAATTGAGATCGGAGAACCAGACGGGACCTTCCGCCCAGCGGCAACCGGTATAAAGTTCCTCCAGCTTAGCGCTTCCTGCAATCAGGTTGCGGAAGCGGTCGTCACGAATGTCATACAGGATATCTTGCGACACTGATTGGCTCCTCCCCAAAGCGATATAACGTTCTTCGTAAACATAAACGGCGATGCGTGCCAGAGCCAGGCGCGGCAAATGCGCCGGCCTCATGCCATTTTTCAAAGCTGCGGCGGATGCGGCGATCCGTCATGTGCGTCTCACCATTGAACGGAGGTTTGTCTTTCCCTAATGGGTTAATTGGAGGTACAGCTTTCAGGAGTGAGGATCCGTAGCATGGAATACAGCGATATCGGAACGGTCGCCGCATGGCTGACGGAGCAGGGGCTGAAGGGTGCCTCCGAAGCCGAACTGCTGACCGGCTTTTGCAATTCCTGCCGCGAATTCGGCCTGCCACTCGATCGCGGCATGGCGCTCATGGATACGCTGCACCCGGTACATGAGGGCCGAGCCTTCCGATGGGACAGCCAGGAGGAAATCGAGACCGAGTTCGAATACGGCCCGACCGGCGAGGGTAGTGCGCGGGACACTTGGCTGCGTTCGGCTTTCTACTATCTCTGGTCTGGCAACGAGAACGAGGTCCGCCGCCGTATCGGCTTCGGCGACCCGGCGGATTTCGTCATGCTCGACAAGATGCTCGAAGAGGGCCACACCGATTTCGTCGCCATGGTACACCGCTTCGCCAAGGCCGGTACGATCGGCGAGATGGATTGCTTTTTCTCGCATTTCGCAACCCGGCATCCGCAGGGCTTTTCCGACCACGATCTCGCCATCTTGCGAAAGCTAGTGCCAGTGCTGGCGCTGGCGATCAAGTGCATCGCGCTAGGCCGCATCGCACGGACGATTGCGGAGGTTTACCTCGGCGAGGATGCGGCCCGGCAGGTGCTCGAGGGGAAGATCATGCGCGGCAAGTCCGAGCGGATTTCCGCGGTGCTCTGGTTCTCGGACCTTCTCAATTACACCAAGATATCCGATAGCGCGCCGCCGGAGGAAATCCTGCCGATGCTGAATGCTTATAGCGACGTGGTGATTTCGGCCATTCACGAGGCCGGCGGCGACGTCCTCAAACTCATCGGCGACGGTGTGCTGGCTATCTTCAAGGCAGATGCACCGTCGGATGCCTGCTGTGCGGCGCTGAAGGCGGAGAAGCTCTTGCGCGGCAAGCTTGCGGCGCTGAACGACGAACGCGCCCGCGATGCCCGGCCAACAACCGACGTCTATCTTGGCCTGCATATCGGTGATGTCTTCTACGGCAATATCGGCAGCCAGGAACGGCTCGACTTCACAGTCATCGGTCCGGCAGTCAACGAGGTTAGCCGCATCGCGTCGATCTGCCGGTCGGTCGATCTCAACGTGCTGATGTCATCGGATTTTGCCGCCGCGATTCCAGGAGCTCAGAGCAGCGGACTCGCCTGCATCGGCCGCTATGCGCTTCGTGGCGTCAAGCGGGCGCAGGAGCTTTTCACACTGGAAACTGGGCGCCTTGGCGGCTGACCCTAGCGCAGCAGGCCTTGGCCACCATCGATCCAGATCGGCGTGCCGGTGATGTGATGCGAGCGATCAGCGGCAAGAAAGAGGATTGTTTCGGCAACGTCTTCGCTGTGGCCCGCCTCTCCTCCAGTGATCGGAATTTCGCCTTCCGGCCAGACAACCGGGATTTCCGCCTCGTCCCGGTGACGGCTGCTTGTATTGTCGTTGATATTGGTGTCGATGGCGCCCGGGCAGACGGCATTGACGCGGATTCCATGCTTGCCGAGCTCCAGTGCCAGCTGCTGCACCATCGCCACCTGGCCGGCCTTCGTGACGGTATAGGCAGTCGCGCCCGGCGTCGTGAAGGTACGCGTCCCATTGATCGAGGAGACGACGATGATCGAACCGCCGCCATTCGATTTCATATGCGGGACGGTGAGATGGAGAGTGAGGTAGGTACCGCGCAGGTTGACGGCCATGGTCTTGTCCCATTCCTCCGGCTTCAGGTCGTCGATAGGAGCCCAGACGCCGTTGATTCCGGCATTGGCAACGACGATGTCGATGCCGCCGAACTCACCGAGAAGCGCTTCAACTGCGCCGCGCATCTGGCTTTCGTCGCTGGTGTCGGCCGCCAGCGAGATCGACTGCCCGCCTGCGGAACGGATTTCGTCGCGGGTCTGGTTCACCTCGTGGCTGGTGCGGCTCAAAACGGCAACCTTGGCGCCTTCTGCGGCGAGCTTGAGCGCGGTCGCCTTTCCGATGCCGGAACCCGCGCCGGTGACCAATGCGGTTCTTCCCTGAAGTTCCATTTTAGCCAATCCCTCATTCGGTTTGCGTTAGGGCAATGTTCGGGTGGGGGCATGGTTCCGGTGCAAGTGCGAAGTTTTCGGGCTGGCAACCCCTACAGTCTCACCAGGCTGCGGCGGATCGCCCACTTCTCCGGTCCATGCGCGGCGGCAAACAGCAGTCCGGCCAGGAACGTGAAGTGGTCGATGAAGAAGCCAAATTCTGCCTGGTTGCCCGCCCAGCGCGACGGGCCATGAAAGGCGAATGCCAGGAAGATGACATAAATGCCGGCAACCAGGCTTGCTTCCGTAAAGAAGGCGCCGGTTATCAAGGCTAGCGCCAAAGCTATTTCGAAGAAAGCTGCTACCCATGCCAGGGCGCCGGCCATCGGAAAACCGGCGGAAGCGATATAGGTTGCGGTGGCGCCGACGTCGGCAAATTTGAAGCCGGCCGCCATGAAGAAGACGAAGCTGAAGATGATGCGGGCGACGATCACTGCGATTGCTCGTGTCATTTGAAATTTCCTCCTGTGAGCTTTCACAATGACGGTTAGCGCGCATGGCTTCCTACATGGTGCAACAAAAAGGGCCGCTCGATGTGACCCTGTTGGTTCTCACCATTCGGCGAAACTGCCGTCGGCATGGCGCCAAATCGGGTTGCGCCAGCGGTGACCCTGCTTGGCACGTTCGACGACATAGGCCTCGTCGACTTCGACGCCGAGGCCCGGTCCCTGCGGGATCGAGACGAAACCATCGGCGTATTTGAAGACTTCCTTATTGGAGATGTAGTCGAGGATATCGTTGCCTTGGTTGTAGTGGATGCCGAGGCTCTGTTCCTGGATGAAGGCGTTATAGCTGACCGCATCGACCTGCAGGCAGGCGGCAAGCGCGATCGGACCGAGCGGGCAATGCGGGGCAAGCGCTACGTCATAGGCTTCCGCCATCGTGGCGATCTTGCGGCATTCGGTGATGCCGCCGGCATGCGACAGGTCGGGCTGGAGAATGTCGACGTAGCCGTCTGAGAGCACCGACTTGAAATCCCAGCGCGAATAGAGCCGCTCGCCAAGCGCGATCGGCGTCGAGCAGTGATTGGCGATTTCCTTCAATGCTTCCCGGTTTTCGGAGAGCACCGGCTCTTCGATGAACATCAGCTTGTACGGCTCGAGTTCCTTAGCAAGAACCTTGGCCATCGGCTTGTGCACGCGGCCGTGAAAATCGACGCCGATGCCGATATGCGGACCGATCGCCTCGCGGATAGTAGCAATGGTCTCGACAGCCTTCTCAACCTTCTCGTTGGTATCGACGATCTGCATTTCTTCGCAGCCGTTGAGCTTGATCGCCTTGAAGCCGCGCGCGACGACCTCCTTGGCGTTGCGCGCAACGTCCGATGGGCGGTCGCCGCCGATCCAGCTGTAGACCTTGATCCGGTCGCGCACCTGGCCGCCGAGCAGCGAATGGATCGGCTGGCCGAGTGCCTTGCCCTTGATGTCCCAGAGCGCCTGGTCGATGCCGGAAAGCGCGCTCATGTGGATGGCGCCACCGCGATAGAAGCCGCCGCGATACATGACGTTCCAGTGGTCCTCGATCAGGAACGGATCCTTGCCGATCAGGTAGTCGGCAAGCTCGTGCACGCAGGTCTCCACGGTTAGCGCCCGGCCCTCGACGACCGGCTCGCCCCAGCCGATCACGCCCTCATCGGTCTCGACCTTCAAAAATAGCCAGCGCGGCGGAACGATATAGGTTGTCAGTTTCGTGATCTTCATGGGTCCAGGCCTCATTCTTCTCGTGTTGCTCTAAGCGGTCGGCCGGCATTTCCAATCATGATTGGGGTGCTGCCGATCGTCTTTTCGATGGCGGCAAAATCGCGCACCGCAAGATCCAGCATCCGGTTGGCGCACTCTCGTGCCCTTTTGCGGTCGCGCATTCTGAGTGCCTCGACCAGTTCGCCGTGAACGGCTACTGCGTCCTCGCGGCTTTCGACTGCGACGTTCGAGGCGTGAAGGGCATATTTCACCGCGGCGTGAATGGCGCTCGAAAGTCGCCGAAACACCTGGTTGTGGCTCGCGGTCAGCAGCGCCGAATGGAACATGACGTCGGCATCGGTGAAGCTTTCCGGATCGTTGGCGGAATCGCGCATCTGCCGCCAAGCGCTGTCGAGATCGGCAATCTCCTGTGCGGTTGCGCGCGCGGCCGCATATTCGGCCGCCGCAGGCTCGATGGTACGCCGAGCTTCGAGGATGCAGCCGAGCAAGTCGAAATCCTCGATATATGGTCCCATCCATCCGAGCACGTCGGCGTCGAGGATATTCCAATCGTGCATACGAAGGCAATGTCTTGGTATGATCGTTTATCGACCGGAGGTCATTTTCGGACCGATTTTCTTACAGCCGTCGCCTTCTGAGGATAGAGCATTATATTGCCGTTCGAGAGGCTTTGGCCTCTCTGCGGCGGGAAGCGGCGCAAGTCCTTTCCGGAAGGAGCTCAATCGAAACAGGAGGACGGCATGCAGATCAATCGCATAGGTTCGGCCCAGTGGTCCGGCGGTCTCAAAGACGGCAAGGGACGGATATCGACGCAGAGCGGCGCGTTGAAGGAATATCCCTATGGTTTTGCAAGCCGCTTCGAAGGTATTCCAGGCACCAATCCGGAAGAACTGATCGGCGCTGCCCATGCCGGCTGCTTCACCATGGCGCTATCTTTGATCCTCGGCGATGCGGGGCTTACGGCCGAAGATATGGAGACAACTGCAAAGGTAACGCTCGAGAGCGTCGAAGGCGGCTTCGCGATCACCGCAATCCATCTGTCGTTGACCGGCAAGGTTCCCGGCGCCGACCAGGCGACGTTCACCGAGCTCGCCAATAAGGCGAAGGCAGGGTGCCCTGTTTCCAAGGCGCTTTCCGCCGTGCCGATCACACTCGACGTCAAGCTGGGCTGATTTCAGCAAGTATTGATTTCGAATGCCGCGAGCCGAAGCCGCGGCATTTTTTGCGGCAGAACATTGACAAGTGGCGCCTGATATTTTACGACTGACGAAATACGAAAATCGTCAGTCGTAAATAAGGCTCTGGAAACGCATGAATGACACCGCAGAAAACATGCTGGACAGCACCCGTCAGGAAAATGTAACGCGCATTCTCGACGCGGCAGAGCGGCTATTCCGGCACTATGGCTACAGCAAGACGACGGTTGCCGATGTGGCACGCGACCTCGGCATGTCGCCGGCCAATATCTACCGCTTCTTCGCCTCGAAAGTGGAAATCCACCAGGCGATCTGCGGCCGCATGCTGGCTGCCAGCTACAAGCAGGCTTACGACATCTGCCATTTGCCGATCAGTGCATCGGAGCGCCTGCGACGATTTGTGTATGGCCAGTATCAGATGACGCTCGACACCATGCTTGATGAGCAGAAGGTGCACGAGATGGTTGTCGTCGCGATCGAACGCGACTGGCATGTTATCGAAAGGCATGTCGACAGCATTCATGAACTGATTGCCGGCGTGATCCGCGAAGGGATCGCAGCCGGTGAATTCGCCGAGCAGGATGCCGATGTTGCTTCACGCTGCTTCGGTGCGGCCACCGTGACGCTCTGTCATCCGCAGATGGTGGCGCAATGTCTCGCCAAGACCAACCGCGCGACGGTTGACGAACTCATCGAGTATTCGATCAGAGCGCTTAAGAAATAGCCCGACGGTAAAGCCGCCGCGCCTCCCAACATAGAAACGATTTCAGGAGTGCGAAAGATGATTTCGCTGAAGACCGTCAAGTTGCCGTCAGTCGCCAGTTTCGCGCTCCTTGGCGCCGTTGCATTCGCCGTTTCGGGCTGCAGCGATGAGAAGAAGGCCGAGACGAAGGAAATCGTCCGGCCCGTCAAGGTCGTGGAGATTGCGAAGGACGGCGAAACGCGCGCCCTCGACTATTCCGGCGCCGTAAAAGCACGTACCGAGATGAACCTCGGCTTCCGTGTCGCTGGCAAGATCACGGAACGGCTCGTCAATATCGGTGATCGGGTGAAGCCCGGGGATGTGCTCGCGCGCATCGACTCCACGGATTATCAGCTCGCTGTGAAGACGGCTGAAGCCAACTTGGCTGCGGCCGAGAAGGGCGTGCAGACGGCAGATCTCGCCAACAAGCGTGCCGGGCAACTCTTCGACAAGAATGTTACACCCAAATCGCAGCTGGAGCAGGCTTCGCTTTCCTACGACCAGGCCGTGTCGACGCGCGATGCCGCGATCTCCTCGCTCGATCAGGCCAAGAACCAGGTAAGCTACACAGACCTGAAGGCCGATCAGAACGGCATCGTGACCGCAGTCAGTGCGGATACGGGCCAGGTCGTCGCCTCCGGGACGCCCGTCGTTACCGTTGCCGTCGACGGCGAGAAGGAAGTCCAGATCGCGGTGCCGGAAAACGATATTGCCGAATTCAAGCCCCGCAAAACGGTGAAGGCAACCTTCTGGTCAGATGACAAGCTGGTGCTCGACGGGAAGGTTCGTGAGGTTTCGGGCAGCGCCGATCAGCAGTCCCGGACCTTTTCCGTCCGCGTCAGCCTGCCGAATGATCAGCGTGTTCTCCTCGGCATGACGGCGACGATCGAGGCGGATGTTACGAATTCCGATCCTTCCGTCGCAGTGCCCTTGAGCGCGCTTGCCGAGAAGGATGGGACGAAGATCGTCTGGGTGGTCGACCGCGATGCGGCGACCGTGCACGCCCGCGAAATTCACGTCGGCGGTTTCACCGGCGACGGCGTCAACGTCACCGACGGCCTCAAGGCCGGCGATCTCGTCGTTGCCGCCGGTACGCAGTTCATGACCGAGAACCTGAAGGTCTTGGTTCCGGGTCAGCAGTCGGCCTCCGCCGAGCCTGCCGGCACCGTCCAGTAATTGCTGTCCAGGAGAGGGAAGACTGTCATGGACAACACAACCACTGAAAAACGCCCCTTCAACCTGTCGCGTTGGGCTATCGGCCATCCGAGTATCGCGCGCTTCCTCTTCGGCTTGATCATCGTCACTGGTGCGCTCGGACTGATGCGCATGGGCCAGAAGGAAGATCCGGACTTCACCTTCCGTGTCATGGTTGTGCAGGCCCTATGGCCGGGCGCATCCATCCAGGAAATGGAGGATCAGGTCGTCAACAAGATCGAGCGCAAGCTGCAGGAGACCCCACATCTCGATTTCGTTCGCTCCTACACCCGTGCCGGCAGCGCGATCATCACGCTGCAGGTCCAGGGTGATACCAACGCCGCGGAAGTGGCGGACGCCTTCTATCAGGTGCGCAAGAAGGTCGGCGATATTTCGAACGAACTGCCCGAAGGCCTGCTTGGGCCTTATTTCAATGACGAATTCGGCGATACCTTCATCACGCTTCATTCAATCAGCGGCGACGGCTACTCCTATCCGGAACTGAAGAAATTCGCGATTCAGGCGCGCGACATGCTGCTTTCGACGCCGGGCGTCGAGAAGGCCGTCATCATCGGCGACCAGCCAGAAAAGATTTATATCGACGTTTCGTCCAAGGCGCTTGCCGAACGGGGGCTAACAATCCTCGACTTGCAGAATGCCATCAAGGGCCAGAACAATGTCGATCCCGCAGGATCCGTCGATACCGGCCTGCATTCGGTGCGCATTTCCGTCGAAGGCGATGTAAAGAAGGTCGAGGATATCCGCGAACTGCGCCTGCGCTCCGGAAATCAGGTGACGCGTCTCGGCGATATCGCCACCGTCACCTCCGGTCTCGAAGACCCCTATCAGCGCAAGTACCGCTTCAACGGGCACGAAAGCGTGCAGGTTGGCGTGGTTATGGCCAAGGGCTTCAAGGTCACGGATGTCGGCAAGGCCATCGAGGCGACCTACCAGCGCTTCGATGAATCTCTGCCCTATGGCGTTTCCGTCGACCAGATTTCCAACCAGCCGGATGTGGTGACGGACGCCATCAGTGAATTCATGCATGCGCTTGGCGAAGCATTGATCATCGTGCTGATCGTCTCGTTCCTGTCGATCGGCTGGCGGTCTGGCCTTGTCATCGCGATCGCGATTCCGCTCGTGCTGGCTGCTACTTTCGCCATCATGTACGAAATAGGCATCGACCTGCAGCGCATCTCGCTCGGCGCACTCATCATTGCGCTTGGGCTCTTGGTCGACGATGCGATGATCGTCGTCGAGATGATGGAACGAAAACTGGAAGAGGGCCTGGTGAAGATCGAAGCCGCGAGCTTCGCCTATTCCTCGACCGCCTTCCCGATGCTGACCGGCACGCTGATCACCACGGCGGGCTTCATTCCCGTCGGCTTTGCGGAGTCGACGGCCGGCGAATATGTGCGCTCGCTCTTCTACGTGGTCGGCATCGCGCTCGTCGTCTCTTGGTTCGTGGCGGTCTATTTCACGCCGTGGCTCGGTTACATGATCCTCAAGCAACGCAAGCACGCTGGCGAGCATCATGATGTCTTCGATACGCGCTTTTATCGCCGCCTGCGGACCACCGTCGCCTGGGCCGTGCGCCATCGCATCATCGTGCTGGCCGCCACGCTCTTCACCTTCGCCACGAGCCTCTGGGCCTTCCAGTTCATTCCGCAGAACTTCTTCCCGCAGTCCTCGCGCCCCGAGATCCTCGTCGATCTCTGGTTGCCGGAAGGCACCAGCATCAAGGAAGTCGAGACGCAGGCAAAGGCGCTCGAAGCCAAGATGATGGATGACAAGGACAAGAAGTTCGTCGCCACCTATATCGGTGAGGGCGCGCCGCGCTTCTTCCTGCCGCTCGACCAGCAGCTTCGCAATCCGAACTTCGCGCAGCTCCTGATCATCGCCAATGACGAGCCTGCCCGCGAGCGGCTGATCGTCAAGCTGCGCGGCATCCTTGCGGAAGATTTTCCGTCCATTCGCAGCAAGGTCGACCGTCTCTTCCTTGGTCCACCGACGGGCTGGCCCGTGCAGATGCGCGTCATGGGGCCGGATCGCCAGGAGGTTCGCCATATCGCCGATCAGGTGAAGGCGAAGTTTGCAGAGAATCCGCAGCTCGGCGCCGTCCACGACGACTGGCTGGAGCCGGTGCCGGCCATGAAGCTGGTGATCGATCAGGATCGCGCCCGCGCTCTTGGCGTTACCTCGCAGCGTGTCCGTCAGACGCTGGAGGCGGCGATGTCCGGCCAGCCGCTTGACGACTTCCGCGACGGCGAAGAGACGGTCTCGATCGTCGCCCGCGAGCCGGATTCCAGCCGTTCGCTGCTATCGGCTGTCAATTCGGTCTATGTCCCGACAGACTTCGGCGGCTCCGTTCCGGTCGCGCAGGTCGCCAAGGTGGTCCCGGCTATGGAACAAGGCGTTGAATGGCGCCGTGACCGTCTGCCGACGATCACGGTTCGCGGAACGCTGCCGGACGGCATTCAGCCGAACGACGTGGCGATGAAGATGTATGCCGATATTCAGGGCCTGCGCGACAGCCTGCCTGCCGGCTACAAGATCGAAATCCAAGGCGGTGCGGAAGATGCTGCCGAAAGCCAGGCCTCGATCGCAGCCAAGGCGCCGATCATGCTCGTCGTCATTGTTCTGCTCTTGATGGCGCAGCTGCAGCACTTCGGCAAGGCGATGCTGGTGCTGGCCACCGGCCCGCTCGGCATCATCGGTGCTGCTGCGGCGCTCCTCATCAGTGGTGCACCCTTCGGCTTCGTCGCGATCCTAGGCGTTATCGCGCTGCTCGGCATTATCATCCGCAACTCGATCATCCTCGTCGATCAGATCGACCAGGACATCAAGGCGGGCATGCACCGGCAGGAGGCGATCGTGGGTGCGGCCGTGCGCCGTTTCCGGCCGATCATGCTGACGGCGATGACGGCGGTCCTGGCCCTCATCCCGATCTCCCGCGGCGTCTTCTGGGGTCCGCTCGCCTACGCGATGATGGGCGGCATTCTGGTCGCGACCGTGCTGACCATTCTCGTGCTGCCCGCCGGCTATGCCCTCTTCTTCGGCCGCGAGCCGAAGGCGACGGACGCCGAGGCCGAATTTGCCAATGCCAACCAGGAAGAGGCGGAAGACCATCATCCGCCGGCATTGGCGGCAGAGTGAAAATGGCGCGGTGAAAGCCGCGCCATTTTCATCTTTTTGATCAGCCCCCAAAACGCTCTTACGCCGCTTCCGCTTTCAAGCCCAGGAGAGCTGCGCCGATGAGGCCCGGCTCTAAACGGCATTCGCTGCGCACGATCAGCGGCCGGTCGAACTTGCGTAGCGTGCGGCTTCTCACTGCCTTGTCGAGTTCGGCAAGCAGCGGCTCGACATTGGAAAGTCCGCCACCAACTGGCACGATGGTCGCGCCGGTGATATTGATTGTGAGCGCCAGGGGTGAGGCGACGAGATCGGTATAGACGTCGATCGTGCGCGTTGCGTCTTCCTCACCCCGTTGCCATTGCGCGATGATCTCCTCGCTCGTGAAGTCAAGGTTGTGCAATGTCTTGTGAAGCCGCTCCAGGCCGCGGGCGCCGCCGACGGTATCGACACAGCCGTTCTGGCCGCAGCCACAGCGAAAGGCTGGGATTTTCACAGGAGGATTACCGGCTTCGGAGGCGAGGATCGGGCCGTGACCCCATTCGCCAGCAAAACCGCCCGATGCATTGACGAGCCGGCCATCGGAAACAAGCCCGCCGCCGACGCCGGTGCCGAGGATCGCGCCAAAAACAATGCGGTGGCCTCGTCCAGCGCCGAGCTCGGCTTCTGCCATGGCAAAGCAATCGGCGTCGTTGGCAATCAGTACCGGAAGACCAAGTTCGGCCTCCAGATCAGCCGCAAGGCTGCGGTTGTGAATGCAGGGAATGTTAGCGCAGGTCAGCCGCTGTGTGTCGGGATCGACAACACCGGCAATCGAGAAGGAAAGGCGCGAGGGCGTTTCACCGGTTTCGGCGATGATGCTGCGGATCGTCTCGGCGAAAGCGGCGAAATCATCTTTCGGCGTCGGGCGGCGGCCAAGCGGGACGATGTCCGTCTCAGAATGCGCGATGCCGCCCTTGATTGCCGAACCGCCGATATCGAATGAGATGATCATGTTATCCGCCGTCTCGAAAGTTTCCGCGTCTGCTCGCACCCTTCGGGCGGATTTGCAAGTCCTGTGCCGGCAGGTTCACCTTGCTTCAGAGGGTCAAGCGAAGGGTGCCGGCGAAAAATAGTCATGTAATGGCCGTGATCCAGAACTGGCACGGCCATGATGGCGGCGCATTCGACAGAGAAGATTCACACTGGGATGGTATCAGTCGCAAGCCGACGAGCCGGGATGCAATGACAATCGAGGGAATGGAGAGATCACGCAGGCATTTTGTCAGGGGTCCACGCCCAAAGGGGCGGCGGCTTTCTGCTATCCTGAGGCAGCTTGCGGGTGATAGAAGCCGTGAGCGCATTTCAATCGGCGATCTTTTCGAGGTGATGGGAGACCGCGCGACCGGCGCGCTGATGCTGGTCTTTGCCATTCCCAATCTGGTGCCGACGCCGCCGGGAACCTCCTCAATCCTCGGCGCGCCGCTGCTCTTTCTGGCCTCGCAGCTGACATTCGGGCTGAAGCCATGGTTGCCGAAGGTAATCGCCGGCCGCTCGATGAGGCGCGAGGATTTCGAAGTGATCGTCTCGCGCATCCACCGTTGGCTCGCCTTTGCCGAACGCATGCTGCAGCCGAGGCTTTCCTTCCTCGTAGAGCCGCCTGCCGAATATCTTGCGGGCTTTCTCTGCCTGGTGCTTGCGATCATCCTCACGCTGCCCATCCCGCTCGGCAATATCCTACCGGCCTTCGCCATCTGCCTGTTTTCTTTCGGCATATTGGGCAGGGACGGTCTCTTTTCGCTGTTCGGAATGATCATGGCCGGGATTTCGCTGACAGTAGTCGGCGGCGTGAGCTACGGCCTTATCAAGGCTGCGATCTTCTTCGTCACAAATTGGTTCGCCTGAGCGAATTTTCGCCCACGCGACCGTTGCATTTTCTCAATGCACTCGACTTTTGCTCAATTTTGTTCTGATCTGGCGCTGCGCAGACTCAGAGAACATTCATACACGCGGTAGACCTCAATGGCGAAAAGAACCGAGACATCGGGACGGCTGGACGACGCAGCGCGTGCAGGTTGGCTCTATTACGTGGCTGGCCGTACGCAGGACGAGATCGCCTCTGCGATGGGTATCTCGCGGCAATCGGCGCAGCGGCTGGTGTCGCTGGCCGTCGCCGAAAAACTCATCAAAGTGCGGCTCGATCATCCGATTGCTGCCTGCCTTGAGCTTGCCAACCAGCTGCGGAAGAAATTCGACCTCAAGCATGTCGAGATCGTGCCGAGCGATCCGGGGTCTTCATCGAGGACAGTCGGCATCGCCGAAGCGGCGTCAGCCGAGATTGAGCGCTGGCTCAAGCGGCCGGATCCGATCGTGCTCGCCGTTGGAACCGGCCGGACGCTGAAAGCCGCCGTCGACCAGCTTCCGATGATTGAATGTCCGAACCATCGCATCGTTTCGCTGACGGGCAATATCACCCCGGACGGTTCGGCCGCCTATTACAATGTCATCTTCAGCATGGCGGATGCGGTGAAGGCGAGGCACTTCCCGATGCCGCTGCCAGTGCTCGTCACCTCGGCGGAGGAGCGCGAATTGCTCCATGGCCAGCAACTCGTGCGCTACACGCTTGCGATAAGTGCCCAAGCCGATGTGACCTTCGTGGGTATCGGCGAACTGGGCATCGACGGCCCGCTTTGCGTCGACGGCTTCCTGGAGAAGGACGAGATGATGGAGCTGATGCGCGAGGGCGCGATCGGCGAAATCTGTGGCTGGATTTTCGACGGGGAGGGCAGGCTTCTCGATAATCCGATCAACGAACGCGTCGCGTCGGCTTCGATTCCTTCACGCGAAACCTCGACAGTCATAGGAATCGCCAAGGGCAAGCGCAAATTTAAGGCGATAAGAGCCGCAATCGTTGGCCGTCAGATCAATAGTCTGATCACTGATGAAGAGACAGCTGAGTTTTTGCTCAGTATTTGAGCAAAAATTATACTGTTTTGAATCAACAGGATAACCAGTCATTTCGCTATCGCAGCAACGATTTCAATTGACATTCCGTACCCAGTGGTGAGTAATTGCCCATGAGCAAAGCGAATGCTCATACCCATCTTCTGGGAGGAAGATATGACATTGAGAACTATTCTGCTGGGCGCCTGCTCAGCATTGGCGTTTGCCGGCATGGCTTCGGCTGAAACGCTGACGATCGCGACCGTGAACAACGGCGACATGATCCGGATGCAGAAGCTGACGGATGACTTCAAGGCAAAGAATCCCGACATCGACCTTGAATGGGTTACCCTCGAAGAGAACGTTCTGCGCCAGAAGGTCACGACCGACATCGCGACCAAGGGCGGCCAATACGACGTTCTGACGATCGGCACTTATGAAGTTCCGATCTGGGCAAAGCAGAACTGGCTCTTGCCGCTCGACAACCTCGGCGCCGAATACGATGCCGACGACCTGCTGCCGGCAATCCGCAGCGGCCTGACCGTAGACGGGAAGCTCTATGCTGCGCCATTCTACGGCGAAAGCTCGATGGTCATGTACCGCAAGGATCTGTTCGATACCGCCGGCCTGAAGATGCCCGACGCGCCGACCTGGGATTTCATCGCTGACGCTGCGAAGAAGATCACCGACAAGGACAAGGGAATCTACGGCATCTGCCTGCGTGGCAAGGCCGGCTGGGGAGAAAACATGGCCTTCCTGACGGCGATGTCGAACTCGTTCGGCGCCCGCTGGTTTGATGAGAGCTGGAAACCCCAGTTCGACCAGCCGGAGTGGAAGGACACGCTGAGCTTCTACGTCGACTTGATGAAGGAAGCCGGCCCTCCCGGCGCTTCGTCGAACGGCTTCAACGAAAACCTGGCGCTCTTCCAGACCGGCAAGTGCGGCATGTGGATCGACGCTACCGTCGCGGCTTCCTTCGTCAGCAACCCGAAGGAGTCAAAGGTCGCCGACAAGGTCGGCTTCGCACTGGCCCCGGACAAGGGGCTCGGCAAGCGCGGCAACTGGTTGTGGGCCTGGAGCCTCGCTATCCCGGCGAGTTCGCAGAAGGTCGAAGCGGCCGAGAAGTTCGTCGCCTGGGCAACGGGCAAGGACTACTCCAAGCTCGTCGCCGAGAAGGAAGGCTGGTTGAACGCCCCTCCCGGTACGCGTACCTCTCTGTATGAGAACGCGGAATACCAGAAGACCGCACCCTTTGCGAAGATGACGCTGGACTCGATCAACGCCGCTGACCCGACCAAGCCGACCGTCAAGCCGGTCCCCTATGTCGGCGTTCAGTTTGTGGCGATCCCGGAGTTCCAGGGCATCGGTACGGCCGTCGGCCAGCAGTTCTCGGCCGCTCTCGCCGGCCAGCTCTCGGTCGAACAGGCCCTGCAGAGCGCGCAGCAACTGACGACCCGCGAAATGACCAAGGCTGGATACATCAAATAACAACCTCCTGAGACGGTGGGATTGTTGACCTCCCGCCCCTCTGGGCCGCCGAATGCCCGAATTGCATCGGCGGCCCCTTTTTTCCTAGCTGCCCTGCAGCCGCGTGCCCCTCGAAACAGGATCGGTCATCGCCATGGCAACGTTACACACCCGCTCCGCAGCGCGAATGATGATCGCACCGTCCGTCGTGCTTCTCTTCGCTTGGATGATCGTCCCGCTTGTGATGACGATCTACTTCTCGCTGCTGAACTACAATCTTCTCAGCCCGGGAATGGAGAGCTTCGTTGGCTTTCTGAACTACAGCTACTTCCTGTCCGATCCGGCCTTTTTCGCGGCGCTCACCAATACGCTGCTCCTGGTGCTCGGCGTGCTGATCATCACGGTGGTCGGCGGTATCGCCTTCGCCTTGCTGCTCGACCAGGACATTTATGGCCAGGGCATTGTGCGCATCCTGGTGATTGCGCCTTTCTTCGTGATGCCGACGGTCGCAGCGCTCGTCTGGAAGAACATGTTCATGAACCCGGTCAACGGGCTCTTCGCGCATCTTGCGAAGGCGCTCGGCCTGCAGCCCTATGACTGGCTGGCAAACGCGCCGCTCTTCTCGATCATTCTGATCGTTGCCTGGCAGTGGCTGCCGTTTGCGACGCTGATCCTGCTCACGTCTCTGCAGTCTCTGGACGAGGAGCAGAAGGAGGCTGCGGAAATGGACGGCGCTGGCGCGATATCCAGATTCATCTATATCATTCTGCCGCATATGGCGCGCGCCATCACGGTCGTGATCCTGATCCAAACGATCTTCCTGCTCTCGGTTTTTGCCGAAATCCTGGTCACCACCAACGGCGGCCCGGGTACGCAAAGCACGAACCTGACCTACCTCGTCTATGCGCAGGCGCTTCTGCAATTCGATATCGGCGGTGCCTCGGCGGGCGGTATCATTGCCGTCATCCTCGCAAACATCGTCGCGATCTTCCTTGTCCGCCTTGTCGGCAAGAATCTGGAGGCTTGAGATGGCTAGAAAAGTCACCACTCAACGCAAGATCATCATGACGGCGATCGCCTGGACGCTCGCGATCCTGATTTTCTTCCCGATCCTTTGGACGTTTCTCACGAGCTTCAAGTCGGAAGCCGACGCCATTGCTTCGCCGCCGCAGTTCCTGTTCTTCCACTGGACGACGGAAAGCTATGCAGAGGTGCAGAGCCGGTCGAACTATCTCGGCCACTTCATGAATTCGGTGATCATCTCCTTCGGCTCGACGCTGATCGGTCTCATCATCGCGATCCCGGCCGCCTGGGCCATGGCGTTTGCGCCGACCAAGCGGACCAAGGACGTGCTGATGTGGATGCTGTCGACAAAGATGATGCCGCCGGTCGGCGCGCTGATCCCGATCTACCTGATGTTCCGCAATTCCGGGCTGCTCGACAGCCGGTTGGGGCTGGTGATCGTGCTGATGCTGATCAACCTGCCGATCATCGTCTGGATGCTCTACACCTACTTCAAGGAAATCCCCGGCGAGATCCTCGAGGCGGCGCGCATGGACGGCGCGTCGCTCGCCAAGGAAATCATCTACGTGCTGACGCCGATGGCGGTGCCGGGCATTGCCTCGACGCTACTCCTCAACATCATCCTGGCCTGGAACGAAGCCTTCTGGACATTGAATCTCAGCGCCTCGAAAGCCGCGCCGCTGACAGCATTCATCGCCTCCTACTCCAGCCCCGAAGGTCTGTTCTACGCCAAGCTTTCCGCAGCATCGACGATGGCAATCGCGCCGATCCTGATCCTCGGCTGGTTCTCACAAAAGCAACTCGTCCGCGGCCTGACCTTCGGCGCGGTGAAATAAGACATCAGGGAGAGAAACATGGGCAGCATTACCCTTCAGAGCGTTTCGAAGGTCTTCGGCGAAGCCAAGGTCATCCCTTCGATCGATCTCGAAATCAAGGACGGCGAATTCGTCGTCTTCGTCGGCCCTTCGGGTTGCGGCAAGTCCACGCTGCTCAGGCTGATCGCCGGGCTGGAGGACGTTTCCGGCGGCAAGATCGTCATCGACGGCAAGGACGCGACCGAAAAGGCGCCATCCGAGCGCGGACTTGCGATGGTGTTCCAATCCTATGCGCTTTATCCGCATATGAGCGTGCGCAACAATATTGCCTTCCCGCTGAAGATGGCGGGCATGGACAAGGCCGAGATCGACAGGAAGGTAACCGACGCCGCACGCGTTCTGAACCTCACTGACTATCTGGAGCGGAGACCACGGCAGCTTTCCGGCGGCCAGCGGCAGCGCGTTGCGATCGGCCGCGCCATCGTGCGCCAGCCGTCGGCCTTTCTCTTTGACGAGCCGCTGTCGAACCTCGATGCCGCACTTCGCGTCAACATGCGCCTGGAAATCAGTGAACTGCACCAGCAACTGAAGACAACGATGGTCTACGTCACCCACGACCAGGTGGAAGCCATGACCATGGCCGACAAGATCGTCGTGTTGAACCGCGGCAACATCGAGCAGGTTGGCTCGCCGCTCGAGCTCTACAAGAGCCCGCGCAATCTTTTCGTTGCCGGCTTCATCGGCTCGCCGAAGATGAATTTCATCACCGGTCAGAATGCGGCGGCGCTGAATGCCCACGCGATCGGCCTGCGTCCTGAGCATGTGCTGCTTTCGATGGACAGCGGTGACTGGAAGGGCAGGGTTATCGTCGCCGAGCATCTCGGCTCCGACACGTTCCTGCATATCGATGTCGAAGGCATCGGCTCGGTCACTGCACGCGGTGGCGGCGATTTCGCGGCGAAGGCCGGGGACGTCGTCCATCTGACGCCGGACAAGGCGCGCATCCACAAATTCAACGAGGGCGGCCTCGCCATCTGAGGCGACGGCCGGGCGGGGTGGGAATGCAGACCGGGCAAGGCGCCCGGTTTGCCGAAAGCAGGGCGGCTGGATACGCTCCGCAAGGCCTCAAGAGGACTGAAACATGACGTGCAAACTATCGCTGGCAACGCTTTCCGATGCGGCTAAAACGGCCACCATCCCGGCTTATGACAGAGCGTCGCTCAAGCCTGGCATCGTGCACTTCGGCGTTGGCAATTTCCACCGCGCGCACCAGGCCATCTATCTCGACGACCTTTTCAACGAGGGCCAGAATCACGACTGGGCCATCATCGGCGCAGGCGTGCTCCCTTCCGACGCCGCGATGCGCGAGAAGCTTGCTGCGCAGGACTTTCTGACAACGGTCGTGGAGCAGGATAACAACAAGACGGCGGCGCGTGTGACCGGTCCGATGGTCGGTATCCTGCCGGTCGGCGATTCCGGAGCCATCATCGCCAAGCTCTCCGATCCTGCAATCCGCATCGTCTCGCTGACGATCACCGAGGGCGGATATTTCATCGACGCGGCGGGAAAGTTCAATCCGGCGCATCCGGCGATTGCTGCGGACGGACAGAACCCGTCCGAGCCAAAAACCGTTTTCGGCCTGATCGTTGCCGGTCTCAAGGCGCGCGAGGAGAAGGGCATCGTGCCCTTCACCGTTATGTCCTGCGACAACATTCCGCATAACGGTGCCGTCACCAGAAACGCCGTCTTGGGTACGGCGGAGCTCTCCGATCCGGCGTTTGCCGTGTGGATCAAGGCCAATGTCGCCTTCCCGAATGCCATGGTCGATCGCATTACGCCGGCAACCGGGCAGCGCGAGATTGATCTGTTGAAGGACACGTTCGGAATCGAGGACAACTGGCCGGTCTATTGCGAAGAGTTCAAGCAGTGGGTGCTGGAAGACAAATTCACCGCCGGACGGCCGGCGCTTGAAAAGGTCGGCGTCACCTTCGTTCCAGATGTCACGCCTTACGAGCATATGAAGATCCGCATCCTGAACGGCGGCCATGCGGCGATCGCCTATCCGGCGGCGCTCATGGACATTCATTTCGTGCATGATGCGATGGAAGAGCCGCTGATCCGCGCCTTTCTCGCCACGCTCGAAAACGACGAGATCATCCCGATCGTGCCGCCCGTGCCGAACACCTCGCTCAAGGATTATTTCGCGCTTATCGAGCGCCGTCTTCTCAACCCGAAGATCGCCGACACGATCCCGCGTCTGGCGCAGGACGGATCGAACCGTCAGCCGAAATTCATCCTGCCCTCGACGCTCGACAATCTGCGCCAGGGCAAAGACGTCGTCGGCCTTTCGCTGGTTTCGGCTCTCTGGTGCCGCTATTTCGCGGGCACGACCGATAGCGGCAAAAAGATCGCCTTCAATGATGCCAGTGCCGACCGCCTCCATGCGGCCGCGCTGAAGGCAAAGGACGATCCGATGGCATTCCTTGCCTTCGAAGATATTTTCGGCGAAGTGTCGCAATCCGAGGTATTCCGCAAGCGTTTCGCGCATGCCTTGAAAACCCTGTGGGAAAAGGGCACCCGCGCGACCTTGCAGCTCTATCTCGACGGCAAGCTTGCAGTGTAGGAAATCAGGATGGCGGCAAATCCTGCCGCCATCGATCCGGCGTTATGCATGGGGGGCGCAACGACAATGCATCCGATCCGAACTCTGGTTGGTCGTTCATGACTGATGCTGAAATACGCCTGGTGATTTTCGATTGCGACGGAGTTCTCGTCGATAGCGAGCCGATTTCCGTAAGCGTGCTCGTCGGGGCGATGAACGACCTCGGCATCCCCATCACCGAGGAAGAGGTCTATGGACGATTCCTCGGCAAGAGCCTCGCTACCGTCATCGAAACGATGAAGAGCGAATACGAGGTGCATGCCGGCGAGGAGTTTCTCGAGCGCATCCGCACCAATCTTTATGCGCGGTTCAGGAAGGAACTGAGGCCGATCGAAGGCATAGGTGCGACGATCGACGCGCTCGCCATTCCCTGCTGCGTCGCCTCGTCGAGCCAAGTCGAGCGTATCAGGCTGTCGCTCACGGTCACCGGCCTTATCGACAAGCTGCCGAACATCTTCAGCGCCTCGATGGTGAAGAATGGCAAGCCGGCGCCCGATCTCTTCCTGCATGCGGCGCGCGAAATGCGTGTCGATCCGAAGAACTGCGTCGTAATCGAAGACAGCCCTGCGGGCATCGAGGCGGCCAAGGCTGCAGGCATGACAGTCTTTGCCTTTACCGGCGGCTCACATGCCAATTTTGCGGGCTATCGTGCCGAACTCGACCGACTTACGCCGGAACTCGTGTTTGACGCGATGCCGGATTTGATACACCTTATCCAGAAACAAAAGCTGGACGGGACTCACCCTTGATGCATGATCATGTGGTTGCGGTGGATGTCGGCACCGGCAGCGCGCGTGCTGGCGTGTTCGACGCCTGCGGACGCCTGCTCGGCAAAGGCGAACATCCGATCATCATGAACAGGCCACGTGAAAACCATGCCGAACATGATTCCGAAAACATCTGGTCCGCGGTCTGCATCGCCGTTCGCAAGGCGATGGGACAATCGGGCGCAGCTCCCGTGTCCGTCGGCGCGATCGGCTTCGACGGCACATGCTCGCTCGTCGTCCGCGATGTCGATGGCGGGCAGATCAGCGTCTCGACCGGCGGCGAGAGACGCTTCGACACCATGGTCTGGCTCGACCACAGGGCGCTGAACGAGGCGGATTTCTGCACGGCCACCGAACATGCGGTTCTCGATCATTCCGGGCATTTCATGTCGCCAGAGATGGAGATGCCAAAGCTGATGTGGTTGAAGAAAAAACTGCCCGGCACATGGATGAACGCCGGCTATTTCTTCGACCTTGCCGACTTCATGACATGGAAAGCGACGGGCTCATTTGCCCGTTCGCGCAGCACGCTGACGGCGAAGTGGAACTATCTGGCGCACAAGGAAAAGGGCTGGCAAAGAGATTTTCTGGCGCAGATCGGTTTGGAAGACCTGCAGGAACGCGGCCGTCTGCCCGATGAGACAGTGCCGGTCGGTGCGAGCGTCGGCACCTTGACCCAGGAGGCTGCATCGGCTCTCGGGCTGACGACGGATTGCCATGTTTCGGCGGGCCTGATCGACGCCTATGCGGGCGCGCTTGGCGCGCTTGCCGGCTATGCGGCCGACCCAGCGCAGCTTGAGCGTCATCTGGCGCTTATCGCAGGAACCTCGAGCTGCATCATTTCGTTCTCCCGCGATCGCAAGCCAAGTCACGGTATGTGGGGACCTTACTATGAGGTCGTCTTTCAGGATTCGTGGCTCGTTGAAGCCGGCCAATCGGCGACTGGCGCGTTGCTCGATCATATTGTGCGCATGCATGCCGCCGGCGGCGAGCCGACCGCCGCATTGCATCAGAAGATTGTGTCCCGCATTGCGCAGTTGCGTTCCGAAGAAGGCGATACACTCGGTTCGCGCATCTTCGTGCTACCGGATTTCCATGGCAACCGGTCGCCGCTTGCCGATCCGCACGCGGTCGGCACCATCAGCGGGTTGACGCTCGATACGTCATTCGACGGGCTTTGCGCACTCTACTGGCGTACGGCCGTCGGCATTGCGCTCGGCATCCGGCATATTCTCGAAAAGATGAAGGAATATGGCTACGCGCCGGACACGCTGCATGTTGCTGGCGGGCATGTGAAGAACCCCGTGCTGATGGAACTTTATTCGGATGCTACGGGCTGCAGGGTCGTCGTGCCGAAGATGAATGAGGCTGTGCTGCTGGGAACTGCGATCGGGGCTTCTGTTGCCTGCGGCTTACATAAGGATCTCATGGCGGCCGGGGCGGCAATGTATCCCGGGGGTGACGAGCGTGCGCCGGACGTGACAAAGCGAGCTCTGTATGATCGCGAATACCGGCGGTTTCTAGCGATGTATCGCCATCGCGCCGAGCTGGAAGCGATAAGCTAGCGATTGCCGCTTTCTCCGAGAATGGTGCCGAATTCCGACATTCGCCGCCGACGTTCGAACGCCTCTTCGCCCGCAGCGGCAATGACGGATTCCGACAGACAGTCAAGAAGAGCGATCAGCGGGGGAAGATTGTCCTCATCGGGCGAGCGGGTAGGCGGAAGCGCCAGCATGATGTTGGATTGATCGGGCAGCCAGTCGCTGTTTTCCGTCGTGATCAGCACGACCTTGTAGCCATAACGCCGCGCCGTTCGCGCCAACAGACGCGCTTTGCCGAAGCGTCGACAATCGATGATGATCAGGAGGGCACCCTCGCCGCTCGGGCGGGCGAAGAGTTCGGCGAAGCGGTTTGTCGAACCGTCCAGTGCGTGGACGCCATCGCGGGACCGTGTCAGCCGGTGGGCGAAATGCGTCGCGAAGCCCGCGAGCCGTACATGCGTTGCAATGAAAACTTCGCGCGCCGTGCCGATCATCGCTACGGCTTCGGCCCAGTGCGTCTGTGCCGTCAGATGATAGATGTAGTGCAGCGCCTGAATCTGCTCGGTGACGAGCAATGCAAGCGGCTTTCCTTCCGAGGCATCGGTCTGCAACTCGCTGAGCGAATTTTGAAGCTGGACTGGAGAGGTGACGGCGGTTTCGCGGAAATGAATTTTGACGCTGTCGAGTCCTTGATAGCCGAGCGCGCGCAGAAAACGGCCTACCGTCATCGGGCTTAGATCGAGGCGGTCGGCCACCGAAGCTGCGGTCTCAAAAGGAAGGTCGTTCAGGTGCTCGGTAAAATATTTCGCGATCCTGCGTTCGGCCGGAGTGCCTGACTTCACATAGTGTCTGAGCTTCTGGACAAAGTCTTCCACATCAGCCTCCTGACTTCCCAGAGGCATTTCGCGGATGCGCTATTGGCGAGACTTGCCGTTGCAACTATTTCCGGAAGCTGCGTCCCAGGCTCAAGTTTATATCGAATACTATAGACTATATATTAGTGTGTTATTTTAGACAAGTTTTCCATTGTTGCATGTAATTTTATTTCGACTTGCCGTCGGGCGTTGAGATTCCTACATGCGCAGGCATAAACCGGAGATGCGAAGAATGATCCTCGATGCCGCGCGCCTTGCCTTTGTCAACCTTTTTGCACGGGAAACCCGGTCGGTTTTCTGGAAGGTGCTGGGGCTTACGCTCCTGGCACTCATTGGGCTCTGGTTCATGCTGCGAAGCCTGTTCATGACTTTTCTGTTTCCGTGGATCGCGGGCTTCTTTCCGGAAGTGCCCGATTGGGCTGGCTGGCTGAGCTTCGTCTTTGTCATTCTCGCAGGCATCGGTCTTGCCTTGGGGCTGGCGCTGCTGCTGTCGCCCGTGACGGCGTTGATTGCCGGCCTTTTTCTCGATGACGTGGCGGAAGTGGTAGAGAAGCGGGATTATCCCGAGGATATCCCGGGAACGGCCATGCCGCTCGGCCCGGCAATCGCGAGTTCACTCAAGTTCTTAGGCGTTGTGATCGTCGGTAATATTGTCGCCCTTTTCCTGCTTTTCATTCCGGGCGTGAACCTGATCGCCTTCTTCCTGGTGAACGGTTATCTGCTCGGCCGTGAGTTCTTCGAGTTCGCCGCGATGCGCTTCCGTTCGCCGGAGGAGGCGCGGCTCTTCAGGGCGAAGCACGCTTCCACGGTCTTCCTCGGCGGCCTGGTCATCGCTGCTTTCCTCGCGGTTCCCTTCCTCAACCTGCTAACGCCGCTCTTTGCTGCAGGCATGATGATTCATCTCTACAAGCTGATTTCCCAAAGGGACCTCGGTTTTCACCGCAGAGCAGTTTGAGGAGGCCGATGGTTCGGCTACTCGACGGCCTCGCCAATCACCTGCGGCGGTAATTCGACCAGCGGCGCCGGTATCTCGCAGCTCTTTTCCGGTGATTTGCACAGATCGGCGATCACGCAGCGTTCGCATTCCGGGCGGCGTGCCTTGCATGTGTAGCGGCCGTGCAGGATCAGCCAGTGGTGAGCGTGATAGAGGTAGTGCCTGGGGATCACCTTCATCAGGCGGTCCTCCACCTCTTCCGGTGTCTTTCCCGGTGCCAGCTTGATGCGATTGGCGATGCGGAAGATGTGCGTGTCAACCGCCATGGTCGCTTGAGCGAAAGCCATCGAGAGCACTACGTTCGCCGTCTTGCGTCCGACCCCCGGCAGGCGCACGAGTTCTTCCCGTGTCTGCGGAACCTCGCCGTTGAATTCGTTGACCAGCATCTGCGAGAGCGCCATGACGTTCTTCGCCTTGTTGCGATAAAGGCCGATCGTTTTGATGTAGTCGCGCAGGCGTTCCTCGCCGAGCGCCAGCATCTTCTCCGGCGTATCTGCCACCTTGAAAAGCGGCCGCGTCGCCTTGTTGACACCGGCATCCGTTGCTTGGGCGGAGAGCGCCACGGCAACGACGAGTGTGAACGGGTTAGTGTGTTCCAGCTCGCCTCTGGGTTCCGGTCGCTGGATCGAGAAGCGGCGGAAGATCTCTTCGCGTTCGGCTTGCGAATACGCGGTGCGTACGGCCGCCGGTTTGCGGCGGCTGATCACTTCTGGTCCTGGCGGGGCTTTGCGGGCGGATTTGAGTTTCGGTTCTGGCATAGACAATCTATACTCATCAGCCATGACGGAAAGCAACGCCGACAGCGCGAACGAACAGCCTGTTTTTGCAGCCGAACTTTTTCCTTACCGGTCGCTCGGCCGCAAGGGTTTCAGAGTGCTGCTGCTGATTTCCGGTGCCGTCTGTTTCATGTATGGGATGTTCTTTATCGTTACCGGTGCCTGGCCGATCGGCTTCTTCTTCGGGCTGGATTTCGCGTTGCTCTACGGTGCCTTCTGGCTCAACTACCGCTCCGGCAAGGCGCGTGAGGAAGTGACCGTTTCGCGCACTGATGTCGCAATCCGCAAGTTCGCGCCTTCCGGACGCATGGTGGAGCATCACTTCAATCCCTTCTGGGCGCGTTTCCTCGTCCGCCGCCACCAGGAAATCGGCATTCTCTCCATGCATATTTTCGGCGAGGGCCGGCGGACGGACATCGGCTCCTTCCTCAATCCAGATGATCGCGAAAGCTTCGCCAAGGCCTTCAAGGGCGCGCTTGCGGCGGTCAAGCAGCGTATTTGAACGCTGCGCAAGAAACGGGTGGCTTGCGGTCCTCCCCTTGACTATCTCCTTGTTACAAGGAGAAGAACGATGAATATGATCGCAAATCTGAACAGAGACATTACGCCCGAGAGCCCGGACTACGAGACCGTCCGGCAGGTCATCGAGCTCATCACCGAGGATTATCGCGACCAGCCGTCGCTGGAGGCGATCGCCGCGCGGCTCAACCAGTCGCCGACGCAGCTCCAGAAGACGTTTACCCGCTGGGCCGGGCTTTCGCCCAAGGCCTTCCTGCAGGCGGTTACGCTCGATCATGCGAAGCGATTGCTGCGCAAGGAAGATATGCCGCTGCTCGAAACTTCGATCGAGGTGGGTCTTTCGGGTCCGAGCCGTCTTCACGATCTTTTCGTCACCCATGAAGCGATGTCGCCTGGCGAATGGAAGGCAAAGGGCGGCGGCCTGACGATCCGCTACGGCTTCCACCGGTCTCCCTTCGGCGTCGCGCTGGTCATGGCCACCGATCGCGGCCTTGCGGGCCTTGCCTTCAGCGATCTCGGCGACGAGGCCGCCTGCTTGGAAGATATGACTTGCCGCTGGCCGAATGCCCAATATGTCGAAGATCGGCAGGCCACCACGCCTTATGCCGAGCGCATCTTCGAGCCCGGAAAGTGGTCTGCCGACCAGCCGTTGCGGGTTGTGCTCATCGGCACGGATTTTCAGGTCCGCGTCTGGGAAAGCTTGCTCAAGATCCCATTCGGCAAGGCGGTAACCTACAGCGATATCGCCAACGACATCGGCAAGCCGACAGCGATGCGTGCAGTCGGCGCCGCGGTAGGACGTAATCCAATCTCATTCGTCGTGCCGTGCCATCGCGCGCTCGGGAAAAATGGCGACTTGACGGGCTACCATTGGGGTCTCACCCGCAAGCGGGCGATACTCGGCTGGGAAGCCGGTCAGGCTTAAGATTTAGTATTCCGGCAGCCGCGGTCCCTTCTCCCAGCGGGGAGATACACACTCGACCTCGCGCCGCTCGGCCGTTCGCGACTACCTCGCTCACCCCTCACCGCCGCGCTATCGATCCGACACTTCTCCCCGCTGGGGAGAAGACACAAGCGGTACCGTCTCGGCCAAATCCAAGAGCGCCTTTGCGGCGCTCTCGTCCGTGATCAGCGTATTGCAACCGATGCGCCGGATGGTGGCGCGGATCGCCAACGCGCGGTGCGCCCCACCTGAGGAGAGCACGATGTGCCGTGCCTTCTTCAGGGTATCCAGATCGACCGACATCACACGGCTGTTGATCGAGTGATCGACAGTGTTGCCGTCCTTGTCCAGAAAATTGAACATCGTGTCGCAGACGCAGCCGGCGTCGATCAGCTCTTGCAGTTCGGCCTTCGAAATCCAGCCCTCCGACAGCGACGTCGAATGCGGGCCGATGTCACCGCAGCTAACGATCGCAAGATCGAGGTCTTCCGCCAACCGGTAGATCGTGTCCAGTCCGCATTTCTCGATCAGATTGCGCTTGGTCTCGACCGAATCGACGAGCAGCGGCGAGAGGAACATGTAGCATTCGGCGCCGAGCTGGCTTGCCAGCCGCCACGTATAGTCAATGGGGTTTGTTTGATGCACGGCGACGATGCCGCCAAGCAGCGAAACGACCTTGCAATTGGCGCGGCGGGGCGGACGAAAACTCGAAAGCGACGCCGTCATTGTGCGCCCCCAGCCAACTCCGATCGTATAGTCGTCTGGGATCGTCTCGGACAGGAACTGGCCGAGCGCGAGGCCGACGCTCTTTGCCAGACTACCGACGTCGGAATTGACGGGAGCGGGGACAACGATCGCCTCGTCGAGCCCGTAGGCGCGCTCCAGCTTCACGGAGAGCTCGACGCAGTCGCCAATCGAATCGTTGATCCAGATCTGCACCTCGCTGCGCTTCATCGCTTCGTCGAGCAGGCGGATGACCGTCGTGCGGCTGATGCCGAGCTGCTCGGCGACGTCCTTTTGCGTCAGGCCCTGATTGTAATAGAGCCACGCGGCGCGCAGCCTCAGCGACGAGGCTTCTGAGTAAGCGGTGTGCGTGCCACGTTTCAGCTTACCCACATCTTCTCCTGTGTGAATTTCACCCTACTTGCACCCCGGAGGCGACAGAGCCGGCATTTTTCTTGAGGATGATAATGACGCGTGTGACACTTATGTCAATTGAAATGAACAAATGTCCTTGACTTTCCCTTTAGGGAACGGCGATAGTCACGTCAACACAGCCGTTACTTGTCTGTCCGAGGGACAAAATGTGCGGACGCACGGGGAGGTCTCGGCCGGACCGGCGCCGGCCGCAGCTCAAGTTAGCAGTTCGAGTTCACAAGGGATTTTTGACCATGACATCCAAGCTTGACCAACTCCGAGACATGACCACGGTCGTCGCCGATACCGGCGACATCGAGGCCGTCGCCCGCCTGAAACCGGTGGATTGCACGACCAATCCAACCATCGTTTTGAAGGCGCTCGGGACGCCGATGTTTGCCGATACCATCAAGGAAGCCGTGTCCTGGGGCAAGAAACAGGGCGGAAACAGCGATGCGGTTGCCGCAGCCGTTGCCGACCGCCTTGCAATTTCAGTCGGCGCCGCCTTGTCGAAGCTCGTGCCGGGCCGCGTATCTACGGAAGTCGATGCCGACCTTTCCTTCGACACGGAAGCATCGATCGCCAAGGCGCGCGGCATCATTGCCTCCTACAAGGAGCGCGGCATTGAGCGTGACCGCATTCTCATCAAGCTTGCTTCCACGTGGGAAGGCATCCGCGCTGCGGAAGTGCTGCAGAAGGAAGGAATCGACTGTAACCTGACGCTTCTCTTCTCCAAGGCCCAGGCCGTTGCCTGTGCCGATGCGAAAGCCTTCCTGATTTCGCCCTTCGTCGGCCGTATCCTCGACTGGTACAAGAAGTCGACCGGGAAGGATTATACTGCGGAAGAGGATCCGGGCGTTCAGTCCGTCCGCGACATCTACAACTACTACAAGGCGCATGACATCAAGACGATCGTCATGGGTGCCTCGTTCCGCAATGCCGGCGAAATCGAAGCGCTGGCAGGCTGCGATCGCCTGACGATCAGCCCGGCGCTGCTCGACGAACTCGCCAGCGATCAGGGCACGCTTGTCCGCAAGCTCTCGCCCGACGCCAAGGAGGCCGAGCCGAAGATCGAAATCGACGAGAAGACCTTCCGCTGGATGATGAACGAAGATGCGATGGCAACCGAAAAGCTCGCCGAAGGCATCCGCGCCTTCGCCAAGGACCTGACGGCGCTGCGTACGATGGTCCAGAAGGAATTGCAGCTCGCTGCCGCCTAACGTCTTCATAGAAAGTAACTGAAGGCGCGGTTGCCAATGGCGGCCGCGCCTTTTTCGTGCTGATATCAAGGGCATGGAGCCTGAGGAAAGTCATGGCGGACAACGATCAGCGCAGCCCGATGATGATCTATGCGGTCCGGCATCGGACCATCATCATTGCTTTCATCGCAGGCTTAGCGGTTTTCCTGCTTCTCACTTCCCGGGACATGAACGCCAAGAATGTGCTAATCGGCTGGAACGTTACGGCCATCGTCTTCACCTGCATCAGTTGGCGAAGGATGTTGCGGGCGACGGTCGCGGATATCAGGAAGCGAGCAGAAGATCTGGATTTTTCCGACACCTTCGTGCTTTTCCTGTCGATCACGGCGGCGCTCGCGAGCATTGCCGGCATCGGGCTCGAGCTGCATTCCGTGAAAGAAGCGCCGCCTGATGTGGCTTTGGCCAGGGCCTGTGCGGCGGTCGTCACGATCCTGGTTTCGTGGATTTTCCTCCATACGCTCTTCACCATCCATTACGCCCATCGATTTTACGGCGGACTGGACAAAGGTGAAGGATTGATTTTCCCAGACAGGATCGGAGAGCCTGTTTATTGGGACTTCCTTTATTTCTCATTCACGATCGGCGTCGCGGCACAGACGGCGGATGTTGCCGTTTCCTCTATGACAATGCGCAAGATCACGCTGCTTCATGCGGTGCTGTCGTTTCTCTTCAATACGACAATCCTGGCACTCGCGATCAATGTCGGAGCGAGCCTGCTCTAGGCAGGGCCATGAGCGTTAGAGAACCGCCTGGCCGGCCATTAGCGCCAGGATCAGGAAGATCAGGAAGATGACGAGGGCGATGCCGAAAAGGACACGCGCGATCGTTGCAGTGGCGGCGGAGATGCCGGAAAAACCGAAGAACCCGGCAACCAGCGAAATGACGAGAAATATGAGAGCCCATTTGAGCATGGAGGTTTCCTCTGTGTTGGATACAGAAGAGGACGCGGGAAAGACCAAATTGTTCCGCCGCAGTTGTCTGCGACGGTCTTGGTCACAACTGACACGGGTCAAAATTACTCAACCATGGTTGATCATCACGTGCCGGACGGCGGTGTAATCCTCGAGCGCATAGACCGACATATCCTTGCCGTAGCCGGATTGCTTGAGACCGCCATGCGGCATCTCGTTGACCAGCATGAAATGCGTGTTGATCCAGGTGCAGCCATATTGCAGGCGCGCAGCCGTCTTCATGCCGCGGCTGATATCATTGGTCCAGACGGAGGATGCGAGGCCATAGTCGCTGTCGTTCGCCCAGGCAACGGCATCCTCGATGTCGCTGAAGCGCGTCACGGAGACGACAGGGCCGAAGACTTCGCGACGGACGATCTCGTCCTCCTGCGTGGCGCCGGCAATGACGGTTGGCGTGAAGAAGAACCCCCTGTCGCCTGAGGTCTTACCGCCAGCAGTGATTTCCATGTGCTTGTGCTCGGCGGCGCGGGTGACGAAGCTTTCGACGCGGTCACGCTGGCGCTTGGAGATCAGCGGGCCGATCTCGTTTTCGGTGTCTTCGGCCTGGTTGAACTTAATCGAGGAAACCGCCGAGGAGAGGTCGGCGACGAACCTGTCGTAGACCTTGGCATCGGCATAGATACGGCAGGCGGCGGTGCAGTCCTGGCCGGCGTTGTAGTAACCGAAGGTGCGGATGCCGGAAACGACCGCATCGATATCGGCGTCGTCGAAGACGATGACAGGGGCCTTGCCGCCGAGTTCCAGATGCGTGCGCTTGACGGTCTTTGCGGCGGCCTGCAGCACCTTCTTGCCGGTCGCGACATCGCCGGTGATCGAGACCATGCCGATCTTCGGGTGGTTGATCAGCGCATTGCCAACACTTTCGCCGCGGCCGAGGACGACGTTAACGACGCCCTCAGGCAGGATATCGGCGAGCAGTTTCGCCATCTTCAGAGCCGTCAGCGGCGTTTGTTCGGAAGGCTTGAAGACGACGGTGTTGCCGCCGGCGATCGCGGGTGCCAGCTTCCAGGCCATCATCATCAGAGGATAATTCCAGGGGGCGATCGAGCCGACGATGCCGATCGCGTCGCGGCGGATCATCGAGGTATGGCCGGGCAGATATGCGCCGGCGACGGGGCCGTGCAGGTTGCGGACAGCTCCGGCAAAGAAACGGTAGCAATCGACGATTGCCGGGATTTCGTCGTTGAGCACGGCGTTGATCGGCTTGCCGCAGTTCAGTGCTTCAAGCGTGGCAAAGCTTTGTGCGTCTTCCTCTATGGCACCGGCGATCTTCAGCAGATAGCTGGAGCGTTCGGCGGGTGTCGTCTGCGACCAGCTCTTGAAAGCCTTCCCGGCGGCGTCCACGGCGGCATCGATCTGGCCGAGCGAGGCTTCCGGCAGATTCAGCACCGTCTCGCCCGTCTTCGGGTTCAGGATGTGCTCTTCCGTTTCCGTGCCCGCTTCGAAGCGGGATCCAATCAGCATCTGGGTGTCCATGATGTTCTCCCTTTTCATTTGCCGGCGCCGGCGATCTGGTCGCCGTCGCGGGTGAGGTAGTAGGCTGCCAGGATCGGCAGGAAAGTGACGAGCACGACGGCCATCGCGACCACGTTGGTAACGGGGCGTTGGCGGGGGCGGATGAGTTCTTCGAGCATCCAAATCGGCAGCGTCGATTGCTGGCCGCCGGTGAAGGTGGTGACGATGACTTCATCGAAGGACAACGCAAAGGCGAGCATGCCGCCGGCAAGCAGCGCCGTGCCGATATTCGGCAGGATGACGTGCCGGAAAGTCTGGAAGCTGTCGGCGCCGAGATCCATCGAGGCCTCGATCAGCGAGCCGGAGGTGCGGCGGAAGCGGGCGACCGCATTGTTATATACGACCACAACGCAGAAAGTGGCGTGACCAAGTACGATTGTCCAGACCGAGAACGGGATGTCGAACAGGCTGAAGGCCGAGCGCAGCGCAATGCCCGTGATGATGCCGGGAAGCGCGATTGGCAGGATGACGAGCAGGGAGATTGCCTCACGGCCAAAGAACTTCGTCTGGCTGACGGCAGCGGCGCAGAGCGTGCCGAGCACCAGCGCGATGGCTGTGGCGATGCAGGCGACTTGCACAGAAAGGCCGAGGGCCGCCCAGACATCAGGCCGGTTCCAGGCCACGTCGAACCACTGCGTCGTCAGGCCGGGCGGTGGCCACTGGTAGCTCTTTTCCTCGGTGGTGAAGGCATAGATGAAGATCAGCAGGATCGGCAGATGCAGGAAAAGCAGGCCGCCGGCAGCTGCGATCTTCAGGAGGAGAGGGGAGCGTTGTCCGCGATCAGAGCGCATCGAAAGCTCCCTGCTTCTTCGCCATCCAGAGATAGATGGCCATGATGACGATCGGCACGACGGAGAAGGCGGCGGCAAGCGGCACGTTTCCGGCTGTGCCCTGCTGCGCATAGACCGCCTGGCCGATGAAGAGACGCGAGGAACCGATGATCTGCGGGATGATGTAATCGCCGAGGGTCAGCGAGAAGGTAAAGATGGAGCCGGCGACGATGCCGGGCAGCGCCAGCGGGAACAACACCGTGCGGAAGGTCTGGCTCGGCGTGGCGCCGAGATCGGCGGACGCCTCGATCAGGTTTGCAGGCACGCGCTCGAGGGCGGCCTGCGTCGGCAGGATCATGTAGGGTAGCCAGATATAGACGAAAACGACGAAGGTGCCGAGATAGCTCACCGAAAGCGAATTGCCGCCAACGACCGGCAGCGTGAGAATGCTGTCGAGCAGCCAGGAGAGGTGCAGCTTGGCGAAAATCCAGGTGAGGATCCCTTCCTTGGCGAGAATCAGCTTCCAGGCGTAAACCTTGACGAGATAGCTCGACCAGAGCGGCAGCATAACGGCCAGATAGAAGAAGGCCTTCCATTTTCCCTGTGCGTAGCGCGCTGCGTAGTAGGCGATCGGGAAGGCGATGACGGCAGAGGCGATCGTCACCATGGCCGCCATCACGACGGTACGGACGATGATATCGAAATTGGTGGGGTTCAGAAGCTCAGCATAGGTCGCGAGCGTGAACTCGTAATTGACCAAGCCGGAGAAATCGTCGATTGAGAAGAAACTCTGCAGCAGCAGTGCGAACAGCGAGCCGATATAGATGATGCCGAGCCAAAGCAGTGGCGGCGTCAGCATCAGCAAAAGCAGTAGCTTCGGATGGCGCCAAAACGCGTCCGAGAGTCCACCGAAGAAACCGCCGCGCCCAGGCAGGATTGAGGTCGTAGCGCCGGGCTTTGTCATGGCGAGCGCTGTCATGCTGCGTCATCCATGTAGTGCACGTCGGCCGGCTGCCAGGCGAGGCGCACGCTGGCACCGATATCCGGCACATTGACGCCGGCAGGCAGCGTGACATGCAGGCGCGTGCCCCTCATGCCGACCGTCAGGCGAGTCGCGGCGCCAAGGAAACTGGTGTTTTCGACCGCTGCCTCAACGCCGTCGCCGGAGATGTGAATCGCTTCAGGACGCAGGCTCGCCCAGCGCCTTTCGCCGCCGAGGAGGATCATCACATCCGGCGAGATCACGTTCGAGGAACCGACGAAATCGGCGACGAAGCGTGTCTTCGGGCGGCGATAGATATCCTGCGGCGTGCCTTCCTGCACGGTGCCACCGTTATTGAAGACGGCGACGCGGTCTGCCATGGATAGCGCCTCGCCTTGATCGTGGGTGACGAAAACGAAGGTGATGCCGAGTGCGCGCTGGAGGCTCTTCAACTCTTCCTGCATTTGCTCCCGCAGCTTCAGATCAAGCGCGCCGAGCGGCTCGTCGAGCAGCAGAACCTTTGGCTTGTTGACCAGCGCGCGGGCGAGCGCCACGCGCTGCCGCTGTCCGCCGGACAACTGGCCCGGACGACGCATGCCATAGCCTGGAAGCTTCACCAGCTCGAGCGCTTGCTCAGCCGCCTTGGTGCGTTCCACCTTACCGATACCCCTGACCATCAGCCCGTAGGCGACATTGTCCAGGATGTTGAGATGCGGGAAGAGCGCGTAGTCCTGGAAGACGGTGTTGACGTTGCGGCGGTAGGGCGGGACGCCTTCAGCCTTTTCGCCGAAAATCTGGATATGTCCCTCGGTCGGCTGTTCGAAGCCGGCGATCAGACGCAGGCAGGTGGTCTTGCCGGAGCCCGAAGGGCCGAGCATCGCGAAGAACTCGCCCGGCGCGATTTCGAGATCGACGCCGTCGACGGCGCGAACCTGGCCGAAATGGCGCGAAACCTTCTGGAAACGGACGGCGTAGGTCATTGGGGCTCCATGGTGTCTACGAGGTCGGGCGCATCAGCCAACCCCTTACAACCCTCCTCACAAGGGGGAGGGATGTAAATTGCCGTGTTCGCTATCTGCCGGCACATGGCAGCACGTTGCCGTTCAAGCCTCTCCCCGTGGGGAGGGGTTGGAGAGGGCTTTCCTTACCGCCCGCCGATCACGCCGATATAGTCCGACACCCAGCGATGATACGGCACGCATTCGCTCTGCGTCGTGCACTTGGCGACGGGCGTCTTCCAGAATTTGATCTTGTCGAAATGGTCGAAGCCGTTGGTGGTGCAGCCGGCATCGGTCAGCAACTCGTTGCCCTTGCAGGCGGCCGGAACGGAGGGCACCGTGCCAAACCAGGCGGACACATCACCCTGCACCTTCGGCGACAGGGAGTGCTCCATCCACATGTAGGCGCAATTCGGATGCTCGCTGTCGACGTGCAGCATGGTGGTGTCGGCCCAGCCCGTCACACCTTCCTCCGGAAAGGTCGAGGCGATCTTCTGCTTCTCAGCTTGCAGCAGGTTGACCTGGAACGGCCAAGAACCGGAGGCGACAACGCCCTCGTTCTTGAAATCGTCGATCTGGATCATAGCATCATGCCAGTAGCGGCCGATCAGTTTGCGCTGGCCGCGCAGCAGGTCGAGAGCTGCCTTGTACTGGTCCTCGTTCAACTCATAGGGATCCTTGATGCCGAGTTCCGGTTTGTGCGCCATCAGGTAAAGGGCGGCATCGGCGACGTAGATCGGTCCGTCATAGGCCTGGACGCGGCCCTTGTTGGACTTGCCGTCGGGCAGTGTTTCTTCCTCGAAGACCACCTTCCAGCTGGTCGGCGCCTTATCCTTGAACGCGTCGGTATTATACATCAGCACGTTCGGGCCCCAAACATACGGGGTTCCGTAGTGAACGTCGCCGACCGTGTGCCACGGCGCGTTCTGCAGACGCTCGTCGATTTTCTTCCAACTCGGAATAAGATCGGTATTGATCGGCTGCACGCGCTTGCCAGCAACGAGACGCAGCGAAGCATCGCCCGAAGCGGTGACGAGATCGAAGCCACCTTCGTTCATCAGCGCCACCATTTCATCCGAGGTCGCCGCGGTCTTCACGGAAACCTTGCAGCCGGTCTCCTTTTCAAAATCGGTAACCCAGTCGTAATTCTTGTCGGTCTCGCCGCGCTCAATGTAACCGGCCCAGGCGACGATGCTGACCGCACCCTCACCCTTGCCCAAGGCCTTCAATGGTTCGGCAGCGGCAACCTGCGTCACGAGGCTCAAGCTCGCTAGGGCAGTGGTGCACGACTTCAGAAGATACTTCATCGCCTGTCTCCCGGTTGGTGCCGCTTGCCGCGGCGTTTTGTTCCCGGCAGAAAAGGTGCGCTGAAAAATCCGGTTTCGCAAATTCATTTGTCAGAAAGGCGATATCGGAAATTCCGATATCGTCATCGCGGACGGCCGGATCTCATCGCTTCGGCGATGCCGACGAAATCGCGGGCCGCCTGAGGCAGACTCGAGCCTTTACGCCAAACCATGCCAACCTGCACGACCGGCAGCGAACCGGAGACGTCGCGGCTTTCGATGCGGTCGCCTTCCAGCGACCAGGGGCGGTAGACGAGATCGGGAAGTAGGGCGACGCCGGCGCCTGTTGCAACGAGACTGCGCACGGCTTCGACCGAGCGGGTGCGGAAGGCGACATGCGGTCGGGCGCCGAGGGCTGACAGCAGCTTGCCGGTATTCTCTTCGATCTCATCGACCGTCAGCATGATCAGCGGCTCGCGGGCGATGTCAGCGACGGAGATGATGTCGGCTGAAACGAGCGGGTGGCCTATCGGCAGCCAGAGACGATAGGGTGAAGTCTCGAGAATTTCCGCCTGGAGCGCCATGCGGTCGCGAAGGTTGGAAATGACCATGACCGCAACATCGAGTTCGCCGCCAACCAGCAGATGCTCGAGATAGCCACCATTGTCTTCGATTGCGCTCACCTCCACACCCGGGCAGGCACGGCGGTAGCGCGCCAGGAGGTCGGAAAGTACATAGCCTGCGACCAGCGAGGTGACGCCGATGTTCAGTGTGCCGGAAAGAGCGCCTTGCAGGCTGGAAAAACTGGCGCGGGCATCGGAGACACTGGCTAGAATTTTTGTCGCATGCCGGAGAAATTGATGGCCGTTATGCGTGATCGTCAGCCCGCGCGGGTGACGTTCGAAAAGCTCGACGCCGAGGTCGGTTTCCAGCTCCTTCAGCGCTTCCGTCACGGAGGATTGCGAGATCGATAGATTCTGCGCAGCGCGCGTCACCGAACCCTGTTCGGCAACGGCGACAAAATACTGGATCTGACGAAGTGTGAAGGCCATGCATGTTTAGAACACGGCCGAACGGATCATGACAAGCGTAGTGTGTGGTGGACCTTTTTTGGTCTTTCAGCAGAATTGGTATGTTTCTTGGAAGACCACTTAAGCATTCCGAAACGTCGTTTGACTAGCTTCACTGGCATGTGTTGCGTTGGAGTTTTTTCGATGGCGGAGCAGTTGGCGTGAAGGCCTTACTGCGCATCTTCCGGCCCTCCCGGAAATTGGTGGTCGTGATCGGCGGAATGGCCCTCTTTGCGGGCGCTTCCGGCGGCGCTGCGCTTTATATCGGCAGGGACAATATTATCGGCCGGTCCCTGGAAGAGCTGAACGGCGTCTCCTGCACAGATGTCAACCTCGTGACCATCAAGAAGCAGGATCGCGTCTGGATCCGCAAATACATCAAGACCGAACCGACCGACGGCATGACGCGGGTGAAGACTGCCTTGCGCGTCGCGCAAGCCGTCTATGAGCAGGAAAAGCCCGATCTGGTGCAGGTCGTGGTTCTCGATGAGAACGGGCCGACGTTGCGTTCGGATATGCGAGGCCGCGCGATCGGCGCAGATGTGGTCTATATCCCGCATCCCGACCAGTTGGTCGAAGGGCTGAACGGCAAACCCTATACTGCCCGCTATTACGATGGTCTGGCGAGCGAGAATGGGCTGTTCTTCGGCGAGCGCATCGACTTGCCAGCCGAAGAGATCCAGGCGCTTAGCGCCTCCTTCAAGCAACGCTCCGATTGTATCGATCCGACCGCCGTCGCCGCAACCGAAAGCGAGAGCAAGATGAAGGACGGCGAGGAGGACGCATCACCGGAAGGCGAAAGCGCTTCTTCGCCAGAAAGCGGCAAGGCTGCTCCAGCTTCCGGCCATTAGATCACTCACATGCAAAAGGCGGGCAACCACCGGCCGCCTGCCTTTTTGAATCTGCTTATCTTCGCTAGCCTTGCGCTCAGTCCGCCTTGCTGCGGCGAGCCGGGAAGAGGATGATGTCGCGGATCGAAGGTGAATTCGTAAGCAGCATGATCAGGCGGTCGACGCCGATGCCGAGACCGCCTGCCGGCGGCATGCCTTGGTCGATCGCATCGAGGAATTCGTCGTCCAGCTGCTTTTCTTTCTCGCCGCGCGCGTGTGCCTGCTCCAACTGCTCGACCATCCGCTTGCGCTGCTCTTCCGGGTCGTTGAGCTCCGAGAAGGCGTTGCCGAGTTCCCAAGCGTTGCAATAGGTCTCGAAACGCTCGACGAGGCGAGGCTCGCCCGGCACTTCTTTGGCGAAGGGCGAGATGTCCTTCGGGAAATGCGTGACGTGCGCGGGCTGAATCAGTGTGCTTTCGACCTTCTCCTCGAAGATGAAGGCGAGGCATTCGCCCCAGGTCGCGTCCTTTTCAATTTCGAAACCAGCCGCCCTTGTGGCGGCGCGGGCTTCCTCATCGGTCTTGATTGCCAGGAAGTCGATGCCGGTTGCTTCCTTAACGGCATCGGGCATCGGCACGCGGCGGAACGGACCCTTGAAGGAGATCCGCTTGTCGACGAAGGTGAATTCCGTGCTGCCATGGATGGAAATCGCGAGTTCGGCGAACAGGCGTTCCACGAGGTCCATCATGTCCTCGTAGTCGGCGTAGGCCCAGTAGCACTCCATCATGGTGAATTCGGGATTGTGCCTTGTCGAGACGCCTTCGTTGCGGAAGTTGCGGTTGATCTCGAATACCTTGTCGGTGAGACCCGAGACGAGCGTGCGCTTCAGAAAGAGTTCCGGCGCAATGCGCAGGTACATGTCGAGCTTCAGCGTGTTGTGATGCGTCTTGAATGGCTCGGCTGTTGCACCGCCATAGACCGACTGCAACATCGGCGTCTCGACTTCCATGAAGCCGTCGTTCTCCATGAAGCGGCGGATCCCGGAGACGATCTTCGAACGTTGCTGGAAGCGGAGCTTGGATTCCTCGTTGGTCATGATGTCGAGGTGGCGCTTGCGGTAGCGCAGCTCGATGTCAGAGAGGCCATGCCACTTCTCGGGCATCGGCAGCAGCGACTTGGTCAGCATGGTGATCTGCTGAGCGTTGATCGTCAGTTCGCCGCGCTTGGTGCGGCGGACGACGCCAGTCACACCGATGATGTCGCCAATGTCGATCATCGGCAGCAGCGCGCGAGCCTCTTCGCCCGTCACATCCTTGTGGCTGAAAATCTGGATTTTGCCGGAGGCGTCATGGATATCCATGAACATACCGGAGTTGCGCGAGGAATAGACGCGGCCGGCAACGGTGACGACATCCTGCGTCTCGGTGTCTGGCTCCAGGTCCTCGTATTTCGCAATAAGTTCGGCATTGGTGATCGTCCGGTGGAAATGCGCCGGATAGACATCGCCGACCTGTTCGCGCAGCAGCTTCAGCTTCTGGGCGCGGACTTCCGTTGCGTCGGAGGAAAGGGTCGCTGTTTCGGTCTTTTCAGTCATGATGCAAACGTCCGGTTCAGTTCTTCGGGCCGACGAGGGAGGCGACTGCCTGCGACGCAAGTTTCAGCCGTTGCCGCACGACCGCGCGGCCGAGGATCGCCATGGAATCGAAGAGGGGCAGCGAACGCGACGAGCCGGAGATGGCAACGAAAAGCGGTGCGACGACCACCTTCAGCTTCTTGCCCATGCGGTCGGCAACGGCACGCAGCTCGGCTTCGATCGACTCGACGTTCCATTCGAGGATCTTTTCGAGGTCCGGCTGCACCGTGTTGAGGATCTCCAGGATCTCTTCCGGCGGCGACTTGATCTTAGCAAAAGCGGACGGATCAAGGTTCAGGTCCGATTTGAACAGGAAACCCGTGAGGTCCGGCAATTCGCCGAGCTTGGAGATGCGCGACTGTGAGAGCGCAAGCCCTGCCTTCAGGCGATCGTTTTCCATCGCCCAGTGCAGAACGCGGTGCTGGAATTCCTCTTCCGAAAGCTTCTCGCGGATCCAGCGGCCGTTCAGCCAATCGAGTTTCTGGATATCGAAGATTGCGCCGGCCTTTGAGAGGTTCTCCGGATCGAACTTTTCGGTGAGTTCGTCCATCGTCATCAGCTCTTCGCCTTCGGCGATCTGGACGAAGAACAGGCCGAGGAAGTTCATCAGCGCCTCGGGGATATAGCCGAGTGCGGTGTAGTAAGAGATCGAGGTCGGGTTTTTGCGCTTCGACAGCTTCGACTTGTCGGCATTGCGCATCAGCGACAGATGCATGAACACGGGCGGCTCAAGGCCGAGATACCGGTAGATCAGGATGTGTTTCGGAACCGATGCCAGCCACTCCTCGCCGCGGGCGACGTGGGTGATCTTCATCAGGTGGTCGTCGACGACGTTTGCCATGTGATAGGTCGGCATGCCATCTGCCTTGAGCAGAACTTGCATGTCCACCGCATCCCACGGGATTTCCACGTCGCCATAGACGCCGTCGGTAAATTTGCAGGAACCCTCGGTAGGGATCTTCATACGCACGACGGAGGGTTCGCCCGCTGTCATGCGCGAGCTGACTTCCTCGGCCGAAAGGTTCAGGCAGTGCCCGTCATACTTCGGCGGCAGGTTGGCAGCGCGCTGCGCCTCGCGCATCTTTTCCAGGCGCTCCGGCGTGCAGAAACAACGGAAGCCGTGGCCAGCAGCAACGATCTTCTCGACATATTCGCCGTAGATATGCTTGCGGTCGCTCTGGCGGTACGGGCCATAAGGGCCGCCGACATCCGGGCCTTCCGACCACTTCAGCCCACACCATTTCAGCGCGTCCAGCACCTTCTTTTCGAATTCGGGGGTCGAGCGCGTCGCATCGGTATCCTCGATGCGCAGAATGAACTCGCCGCCGTGCTTCTTGGCGAAAAGGTAATTGAAGAGAGCGATGTAAGCGGTGCCGACATGCGGCTCGCCGGTCGGCGAGGGAGCGATGCGGACGCGGACGCCGGAAGCTGTCATTTTATGTGCCCGTCAAATGAATGCCGGACGGCTTTCCTTGGCGAAAGCGACGTTCGGCGGAAGAATGCAGGTTACTGGATCAGGAAACCGGCCGGATAAGGGCATTCTGCCCGGTTCATCCGCCGATTGTCCGTTTGGCTGGCCTTAAGGCCATATTCGACCGCGCACGTCAAGGAAAATGGGCAGTACCCTGCCTCAGTGGACCGGCCAGACGTGGAGAAGCATCGGCACGCTGACGAGAATGATGATGAAGGAGAGCGGCAAGCCAAGGCGCGGATAGTCGCTGAACCGGTAGCCACCGGGGCCGAAGACCAGCGTATTACACTGATGACCAATCGGCGTGAGGAAATCGCAGCCTGCGCCGATCGCAACCGCCATCAGGAAGGCTTCCGGCCTGTACCCTAGCGTCTGCGCGAAGCTTGCGGCGATCGGTGCCATGACAAGCACGGTTGCCGCATTGTTGAGGAAGGGTGTTATCGCCATCGCCGTTATGAGGATTAGCGCAAGCGCTCCGGAAGGCGGCATCTGGGTCGCGAAGTGACCAAGCCACCCGGCGATCAGCTCGCTGCCGCCCGTCGTCCTCAGGGAGTCCGAGACGGGAATGAGCGCCGCCAGCATGATGAGAATTGGCCCATCAAGCGATTTGTATATCTCGGCCAAAGGGATCACGCGGAAGATGACCATGGAAAGGGCCGCGCAGAAGAAGGCAACGGAAACCGGGGCGAGCCCTGCGGCAGTCACACCCATGGCCGCGACAAGGATGAGGATCGGCATAAAGGCGCGGCGCTGCGTGCCTAGCATGATATCGCGCTGCGCCAACGGCAGGCACGAGAATTCCTGCAGAAAGCCCGGCAGGTTCTTTCGGCTTCCCTGAAGCACCACAACGTCGCCCGCGCGCAATGTGACCTCACTTAGCCGCTCGGTCAGACGATGGCCATGGCGGCTCACGGCCAGCAGGTTGATGCGCCGCCGGTTGAAGAGTGAAAGCTGGCGCGCCGACCAGCCAATGAGCGACGATTCCGCCGAAATGACGGCTTCAATTGACGTGACGTCGCCTTCCGCCCTCATCTGCGGCATCTGCTTTCCCGAGAGCCTCAACTTGGCGTTGGAAACGACACGATCGAGGACTTCTGGTCTTCCCTCAAGCAGGATCGTGTCGCCGGCCCTAAGCGTGATATCCGGAAAGGGCGACATCCGGGCATGGCCTCGAAGGATCGCTGTCGCCACGACTTCTCCATCACCCAACTGCAGGATCTCGTTGAGCGCCCTCCCATCGAAGCTGGAACCCTCGACCACGCTCGCCTCGGAAAAGTAGGTCTTCAGATCGAGCGCTTCTTCCAGCGTTGGATTCTCGTTCTGCCGTTCGGGCACCAGCCAATAAAAGAAGATCAAGAACGCGACGCCGACGAGCGTTAGCGTTGCGCCGACGGGCGTGAAATCGAACATGGTGAAGGGGGTGCCGGTGATCTCGTCACGCAGCCGCGATACGACGATGTTCGGTGAGGTGCCGATCTGCGTCATCAGGCCGCCGAGCAAGGCCGCGAAGCTCATCGGCATCAGGTAGAGCGAGGGCGACTTGCCAGTTTTCCTTGAGAACTGGAACGCGACGGGAATCATGATCGCCAGCGCACCGATATTCTTGATGAAGGCGGAAAGCACTGCGACGACGATCAGAAGAAGCGCCAGCTGCAGATGCAGTTTGTCGAGGTTCGGGAAGAAGCGTTTGATGGCGTTGTCGACGACGCCGGAACGCGCTACGCCCGCACTTACCATCAGCGCGCTACCGACGATGATGACGATCTCGTCGCTGAAGCCGGAAAAGGCCTTGTCGAAGGGAACAACGCCCACTGCGATGGCCAATACCAGCGCGCAACAGGCAACGAGATCATAGCGGAACCGGTCCCAGATGAAGATTGCCATCATCAGGCCAATAACGCCGAAGGCGAGAATCTGCGCAGTAGTCATGCTGCTCCAGGACTCGGACCGATCGGCGGAAGAAGATCCGCCGTCGGACAGTAAATGTGACGCTTGCGTGGCTTATCAATGCGGCGGCGCGATCAATGTTCCTGCCACCTTCCTAGCTCTTTATTTCGGCAAGTGCCCGCTGAAGTGGTGCATCGGAAATCTGGATCAATCCCGCAAAGGGGATGTCCATATCCAGGACGAGATACAGCGAGGCCGAAATAAGCAGCGCAGACATGACGAACATTGCGGCAACAATGATATTCTTGGGTGCCCGGTAGCCGAAGCTCGCAAAGATCAGGGTAAGCCAGGCAGCGAGCATGCAGATGATAGGTAGGGGGATGACCCCTTCCGACTGCTCGACGATGACCCATCGCTGCTCGACGATCTTCTGATATTGCTGGCGTGCGTTATCCCACAGAGCGACATGACCGGCATCGATAGGACTGATCACCGACAAACTATCGCCTACGCCGTTTAGGGCTAGTTCCGACGCCCGATCGCTTCTGACGAGCGAGCCGTCGATACGCGCCGTATTGGTCAATGCTTTTTCGACATAGGCAACAAGACTTTGTCGGGCGTCATGAGCTTCGAGGCCATAGGTGCGCAACGTTCGATCGAGAAGAATGATCTCCGTAGCGAAGGAATGAACGTTGTTGTCAAGTGCTTCGAATGTGTTCTTCGCCGAGTTGATCATCAGCCCGAATACGAGGGAGGTCATCACAACGAAAATATTGGCGACCAGCCGGACGACAGTGTTGGTTTCATCCTGGCGGTGATGTACAGGCAACTTCGAATAGCCCAGCATCGTTCCGAGCGAAGCGATCACGAGGCAGGCGAAAACCAAGGCCGCTACAAGCACTTCCCGCACGGTTCTTCCCCCATAGAATGCGCTGTCCTTCGCATGCAAACTAGCTGCTTTGAGATGATTTGCCCACTATGCGGACCATCAACCCGCTGGACAAACGAAGGTGCGGGTATCGTTTTCGCTTCGGGATTCGAGCTGGAGAATGGCTATGACTGATCTTTTGAACGTATCGGCAAAGTTGGCCGATGGCCGTGAAACGACGCTGAGCAACTATCGCGGCAAGGTGATGCTGGTCGTCAACGTTGCCTTGAAATGCGGCTTGACCAAACAATATGACGGCCTCGAAAAATGACGGCCTCGAAAAGCGCTGTGAAGACAAGCGCGAGCGCGGCTTCGTCATCGCGGCCTTCCCGGCCAAGGGCGAAGATACACACCCGCTCTATCAGCGTCTGACCACCGCTGGCCGCAGTGGGAAGGTCGTCGCCCGCTTCGCGCCGGATATCACGGCAGAGGATCAGCGGCTGGTGTCGGCGATCGACGGGAAACTCGTCAGGGCTGGCTGAACAAAAGCAAAGGGCGCGGTGTTGCCGCGCCCCGCTTCAATTTCGTCAATGCCCGCCGGCCTTCTTCCGCATTCGGGCGTTTCTCGCGAACATATTCAAGATTTCGACCAGCGCCGAGAAGGCCATGGCGGCATAGACATAGCCCTTCGGCACATGGAAACCCATGCCATCGGCGATCAGCGTCGTGCCAATCATCAAAAGGAAGGCGAGCGCCAGCATGACGATCGTTGGGTTCTTCTCGATGAAATTCGCAAGCGGCGCTGCTGCAAACAGCATTACTGTCACCGCTGAGATGACCGCGATGATCATGATCGGCAGGTGCGGCGTCATGCCGACAGCGGTGATGATGCTGTCCACCGAGAAAACAAGATCGAGTAGCAGGATCTGGCCGATCGCCGCCGCAAATCCCGTCGTCGCCGAACTCGCGATGAAATCCTCGTTGTGATCCTCCGGATCGACACTGTGGTGGATTTCCTTGGTGGCCTTCCATACGAGGAACAACCCGCCGGCAATCAGAATCATGTCCTTCCACGAGAAGCCGTGACCGAAAGCCTCGAAAACAGGCGTGGTGAGCTGGACGATCCAAGCCACGGTGCCAAGCAATGCAAGACGCATGACGAGCGCGAGGCTGATGCCCACCTTGCGGGCCTTGTCACGATGCTCGACCGGCAACTTATTGGTGAGAATGGAAATGAAGATCAGGTTGTCGATACCGAGAACGACTTCCATGACAACCAGGGTCACCAGAGCCACCCAGGCTGCCGGATCCTGAACAAGCATCATGATATCTTGCATATCGATATTTTTCCTCGCGCCATCGAATCTGACGCACCGCAATTTAAGGTGAAGGCGCCAAGAAACAAGCGCGCAGGGGGATATACGAAAGCGGGAAGGCTTTTATTCCCTCACCCGTATCCAGACTTCCGTGACGCCCATGCCGATATGGGGATCAAAATGCTCGCCGTAACGCCTGAACATGTCCGGCATCTCGGCGTGCTGCAGACCCGAGGAGGGGAGCCAAATCCCAAGATATGATGCATCGTTGCCGGAATAGCGGAAACGTGACCGCGATGGGTGACGACAGCGTAGCGCTGACTTGGCACCTGCGTAGTAGAACCCTCCCGCGGGTCGCCCGTGTCTGTGACTTCGGCACCTGCCACATAGCGGAACTTCTCGGCTTCTCCTTCGATATGCGTGCAGATGCCATAGGCGGCGATACCGCGCTGGCCGGGAATATTGCCGCCGAAATAGGTATTTAACTTCTGCCAAAGCGAGGGAATCGCGGTATTGCCGCCCGGGTGGCAGGGCTTGATCGCTAATGCTGGATTTTAGTGCGACGCCGGGCGAAATCGAAGACGTTTAGGCCGACCGGTTCTGGTGAGTGCCGTAAGCCGCAAGGAAAACGCGGATCGCGCCGCGGATGATACGGCTCATCTCTTCTTCGGAGGGAGGACCCGCCATGTCGCCCAAGAGGCGTAGCTTGAAGAAGCCTCCGCCGCAAAGTTCCAGGAACTGGCGCGCCGCGAGTTCGACATCCTCGATCACAAAATGCCCGGCGGCGACCTGCGTCTTCAGATAGTCGGTGAGGACGGTCCGGATGTTCTCGGGGCCGGTGAAGAAGCGTTGACAGAGGTGCGGCATGCGGTCGCGCACCCCGATGACGGTGCGTATAGCATTGATGACCTTTTCTTCGGTCGTGTGCCGGACGAAGGTCATGCCGAAATCATAAAGAGCCGTATCCGGGTCAGGATTTGCATTGAGAGCCGCACGCACGCTGGCGACAAAGGCGGCGCGCTCGGTCTCCATCATCGCGGTAAAAAGTTCTTCCTTGTTCGCGAAGTAGACGTAGAGCGTTCCTTTTGAAACACCTGCCTCGCGCGTCACGTCGTTCATGCTCGCGGCATCGAAACCGAGTTTCATGAAGACGCGCTTGGCACCTTCGAGGATCTGTTTGCGCTTTGCCGGATCCTCTCCCGCCGCCCATCGGCCGCTCGCAGCCGGGGCTTCTAAGACGGAATCTTTGAAAACCTCTGTCATTGTCTCCTTAACCACGTTCGCACTCGCGAAGATTCTTTAGCAAAAATCGAACCGCGCGGTTCGATGTGACTTGATATGGCTTTAAAAAGGCTCTATGTCAACTGAACCGAACCGTTCAGTTCGATCATTATCACTCGTTTACCCGGTATCTGTTCATGTCGTCCAGTCAGAAAACCAATGTTGCACGCATTGTTAGCGATTCCGCCGAGGCCGAAGCGGCCAAGCCGGAAGCCGTAGCCTCCGCGGACGCCCCCACCGCGGAGGCTCGCGGCGCTCCGCAGGTGCAGAGCGTTGAGACGATGCCTGATGGCAAGGTCGAGGAAAAGAAGAAGCGCCGCAGCCTGGCGCTGCCGGTCATTGCGCTTGCCCTCTTCGCAGGCGGTGCATGGTACGGCTACGAATGGTGGACGAACGGCCGCTTCATGGTCTCGACCGATGACGCCTATATTGAAGGCGATATCGCAACGATCTCGCCGAAGGTCACCGGCTATGTCGCCAAGGTGAACGTCTTCGCCAACCAGCAGGTGAAGGCCGGTGACGTGCTCGCCACGCTCGACAATGGCGATTATCAGAATGCGCTCGAACAGGCCGAAGCCCAGATCGCGACTGAAAAGCTGTCGCTGAGCCGTATCGACGCGCAGATCGAGGGCGCCAAGGCGGCGCTTGCGCAAGCGCAGGCTTCCAAGGTCGCTCTCGAGGCAGCGGTTCGCGGCGCCGAGATCACTCAAAAGCGGCAGTCGGAGCTTCAGGCGAAAGCGGTCGGCACGACAGCCGATCTCGACAACGCCAACATCGCTCTCGACCAGGCCAAGGCCAATCTCATCGGCGGAGATGCCAGCATCAAGTCATCGGAAGCCAACATCGCCATTCTCGATGCGCAGCGCAAGGAAGCCGAAGGTTCGGTCCGCACGCTCGAACTCCAGCGGGACAAGGCTGCCCGTGACCTCTCCTTCACTGTCCTCAAGGCGCCTTATGATGGCGTCGTCGGCAACCGTTCGGTTCAGGAAGGCGACCTCGTTTCGCCGGGGCAGCGTCTGATGGCGCTCGTTCCAGTGCGCCAACTCTATATCGACGCCAATTTCAAGGAAACGCAGATCCAGCACCTGGTTCCAGGCTCGAGAGTCAACGTGCATGTCGATGCCTACGACGATCATCCGATCGTTGGCACCGTGGAGTCGATTTCGCCGGCTTCCGGCTCGGTCTTCTCGCTGCTGCCGCCGGAGAATGCGACGGGCAATTTCACCAAGATCATACAGCGCGTCCCGGTCCGCATTGCCCTGTCTCAGGATGCGCTTAACAGCGGCCGTCTGCGCGCCGGTCTGAGCGTCGTCGTCGATGTCGATACCCGCACGGCGCCCGCTGCAGAGCAGGCAGCAAAGTGACCAGCCAGCCGGAGTAGGGCCAATGGCTACCACCACCGCTACAGCAGGAGCCATTCCGGGCGCTGGTGCCGAAGAGCGAATGGACCCGCGCAAGCTCATCGCGTTCTTTGCGATGGTGCTTGGCATGTTCATGTCGATCCTCGACATCCAGATCGTCTCTGCATCGCTCGCGGAAATTCAGGCCGGCCTTTCCGCCGGCTCGGATGAGATCGGCTGGGTGCAGACGTCCTACCTGATTGCGGAAGTCATCATGATTCCGCTGTCGGGCACTCTCGCGCGCATCATCTCGACACGCTACCTTTTCGCGATCTCAGCTGCCGGCTTCACGCTGTCGAGCGTGCTCTGCGCAACGGCAACGAACATCGACCAGATGATAGTCTACCGGGCCATCCAGGGCTTTATCGGTGGCGGCATGATCCCATCGGTCTTTGCGGCAGCCTTCACCATCTTCCCGCCGTCGAAGCGCAGCATCGTCTCGCCGATCATCGGCCTGATCGCCACGCTTGCGCCGACGATCGGCCCGACCGTCGGCGGTTATCTCAGTCACGCCTTCTCGTGGCACTGGCTGTTTCTCGTCAACGTCATTCCCGGCATTGTGGTGGCGACCGTCACCTGGAATTTCATCGATTTCGACAAACCGGAACTGTCGCTCTTCAGGAAATTCGACTGGTGGGGGCTCCTCTCCATGGGCATCTTCCTCGGCGCACTGGAATACGTGCTGGAGGAAGGCAGTTCGAACGACTGGTTCAACGATGACTATATCGTCGCCGGTGCTGTGGCTTCCGCGGCAGGCGCGATCATCTTCTTCTATCGCGCCTTCACCGTGGACTTTCCCGTCGTCGACCTCAGGGCCTTTACCAACAGGAATTTCTCCTTCGGTTCCGTGTTCTCATTCGTCATGGGGATCGGGCTATACGGCCTCACCTATATCTACCCGGTCTATCTGGGGCGCATCCGCGGCTACGATTCGCTGATGATCGGCGAGACCATGTTCGTGTCTGGGCTTGCGATGTTCCTCACCGCACCGATCGCTGGCCGGTTGTCGACAAAGATGGACCTGCGCCTGATGATGGCAATCGGCTTTACCAGCTTCGCGGCCGGTACCTTCATCATGACACATCTGACGGATGACTGGGACTTCTACGAGCTCCTCATCCCGCAGATCCTGCGCGGCTTCGGGTTGATGATGTGCATGGTGCCAATCAACAACATCGCGCTCGGCACGATGCCGCCTTCACGTATCCGTGGTGCGTCCGGACTGTTCAACCTGACTCGTAACCTCGGCGGGGCTGTCGGCCTTGCGGTGATCAATACGGTGCTGACCAATCGGCAGGACGTGCACTATGAGCGCCTGCGCGAAAACATTGACTGGGGAAATCCGGCCGCGGTCGACCAGATCAACAACCTGACTGCCAACTTCAATTCCTATGGCATGGACGGGGCGTCGGTTGCCATCAAGCAGATGGTCGGGCTTGCCACCAAACAGGCGATCATCCTCTCCTTCAGTGACGTATTCCTGATCCTGACCGTACTTTTCATGGCCATGATCCTCGGCGTCGTGATGATCAAGAAGCCGGCACCTCAGGGCGGTGGCGGCGGAGGCCACTGAGCGTTCAAAGACATGAAATTACGGCCGGCTTGGAAGAACCAATGCCGGCCTTTTTATGTGCGTTTGGCAACTGCCAAAAAATTTGATTTACGTACATCAGATTTGGAGTTAATGGTTTCATCAGGAGGAGCGATGAGGCCTACAGTTCATGATATTGCCGCTGCGGCAGGGGTCAGTCTCGCGACCGTCGATCGCGTGCTGAACCAGCGCCCCGGTGTCCGCCGCATCACGCGCGAGAAGGTGGAAACGGCAATCCGCCAGATCGGTTATGTCCGCGATGTCGCTGCCGCCAATCTTGCCAAGGGCCGCACTTATCCGCTGGGTTTTATCCTGCCTGCCTCCGACAATTCCTTCATGCACGGCCTCAACGCCGAAATCCGCGAAGCGATGATCCGCTCGCCGGCCGAGAGGACAAGCATCAGGACGGTTGAAGTTGCCGCCTTCGATCCCGCTGCTTTGGTCGCGGCACTCGAAAAACTTGCCGATGAACGTCCGGCCGGGATCGCGCTCGTCGCCATCGATGCACCGGAAGTGGTCGCCGCGGTCGACAAGCTGGTAGCCGTCGGCATTCCTGTCGTCACGCTGGTTTCGGACCTCACAGGATCCCGCCGACATCACTATGCGGGTATCGACAATATCGCCGCCGGAAGAACCGCAGCGCGTCTTCTCGGACGCTTTCTTGGCGATGCCGAGGGCGAGGTGGCAGTGCTTGCGGGTTCCATGCTGGTGCGCGACCATCGCGAGCGGCTGGAAGGCTTCGCCGCGTTGATGGCGCAGGAATTTCCAAAGCTTTCCGTCCTGCCGGTCCTCGAAGGCCGCGACGATCCCGAACTGGCGCATATGCTGGTCGCCGATGCCTTGGCCAAGCACGAGCGGGTGATTGGCGTCTACAGCTTGGGCGCCGGCAACCGTGGCCTTATCAGAGCGCTGAAGGCGAAAGCATCATGCCGCAATTTGACGGTCGTTGCCCATGAGTTGACCGTCCATACACGCGCGGCCCTCATCGACGGCACGATCGATGCAATCCTCAATCAGAACGCCGGCCACGAGGTGCGCAGTGCAATCCGTGTTCTTAAAGCAAAGGCCGACGGGCTTGCCGTCATCGATGCGCAAGAGCGCATCCGCCTCGACATATTCCTGAAAGACAATCTGCCGTAACGGCAAGGAGAATGACATGTATCTGGGTCTCGATCTCGGAACCTCGGGCGTCAAGGCGATGCTCATCGACGGCAATCAGAAGATCATCGGTTCGGCGAATGGTTCGCTTGAGGTTTCGCGTCCGCATTCCGGCTGGTCGGAACAAGAACCGTCGCATTGGATTCGTGCGACGGAGGAGGCAGTAGCGGGCCTGAAGGGCAAACATCCGAAGGAATTTGCGGCCGTCAAGGGTGTTGGCCTTTCCGGCCAGATGCACGGCGCGACGCTGCTCGACGCCGATGACAAGGTGCTTCGTCCCTGCATTCTCTGGAACGATACGCGTTCTCACGTTGAGGCTGCCGCGCTGGATGCGGATCCGAGGTTCCGTAGGCTCACCGGTAACATCGTCTTTCCCGGCTTCACCGCGCCGAAGCTTGCCTGGATCGCCAAAAATGAGCCGGAAGTCTTCGCCAAGGTACGCTGGGTGCTGCTGCCGAAGGACTATTTGCGGCTCTGGCTGACCGGTGAGCACATGTCGGAAATGTCGGACTCGGCAGGCACGTCATGGCTCGACACTGGCAAGCGCAAATGGTCGCCGGAGCTTCTGGCCGCGACGGGTCTCGACGAGAACCAGATGCCTAAGCTGGTCGAAGGGACTGAGCAGGCCGGCAAACTACGCGGCGAACTTGCCGCCAAGTGGGGCATTGCGGGCGATGTCGTCGTTGCCGGCGGGGCAGGGGACAATGCGGCATCTGCCTGCGGCATGGGCACGGTCAGTCATGGGGCGGCGTTCGTCTCGCTCGGCACCTCCGGCGTTCTCTTCGCGGCGAATTCCGCCTATCTGCCGAAGCCAGAGAGTGCGGTCCATGCCTTCTGCCACGCATTGCCGAACACCTGGCATCAGATGGGCGTCATTCTCTCGGCCACCGATGCTTTGAACTGGCATTCGAACGTCACCGGCAAATCCGCCGCAGACCTCACGAACGAACTCGGCGAGGCGCTGAAGGCACCATCCGGCGTCACCTTTCTTCCTTATCTTTCAGGCGAGCGCACGCCGCACAATGATGCCGTCATACGCGGCGCCTTCATCGGCCTTGAGCATGAAAGCAGCCGGGTGGTGCTGACGCAGGCGGTGCTCGAAGGCGTGTCCTTCGCCATCCGCGACAATCTTGAAGCCCTGCGTTCGGCAGGCACGGATATTTCCCGCGTTACCGCCATCGGTGGCGGTTCACGCTCGCGCTACTGGCTGGCGTCGATCGCAACGGCGCTTGGCGTCCCGGTAGACCTGCCGGCGGACGGCGATTTCGGCGCGGCCTTCGGTGCCGCCCGCCTCGGCCTGATCGCGGCCACACGTGCCGATCCGGTTGCCGTATGCACGCCGCCAAAGACGGCAGGAACGATCGAGCCGGTCGCGGCTTTGAGCGGTACGTATGAGGATGCCTACAGACGCTACCGGGCGCTTTATCCGGCGATCAAGTCGCTGGTGCATTAGTTCGGATAGCCCCCTCACACTACCCTCTCCCCGAGGGGAGAGGGGGAGCCTCGCAGAACCGGCTTCGAAAGAGGCGCGATGTTGCAGCGGGTCTCTTCTCCCAACTGGGAGAAGGTGCCGGCAGGCGGACGAGGGGGCCGTCTGGCAGAACAACAATTTGAAACCCAAGGAGACAAAACCATGAGCACCGGATTTTTCGGCGACATCCAGAAAGTGAAATATGAAGGGCCGGATAGCACCAATCCGCTGGCCTTCCGCCACTACCAGCCCGACGAAATTGTCATGGGCAAGCGCATGGAAGACCATCTGCGCTTCGCGGTTGCCTACTGGCACACTTTCACCTGGCCGGGTGGCGACCCCTTCGGCGGCCAGACCTTCCTGCGTCCGTGGTTCGAAGACACGATGAAGGCTGCGAAGCTAAAGGCCGACGTCGCTTTCGAATTCTTCCAACTGCTCGGAACGCCGTTCTATTGCTTCCATGACGCCGACGTGCGTCCGGAAGGCAAGAACTTTGCGGAGAACACGAAGAACCTCAACGAGATCGTCGACTACTTCGCCGAGAAGCAGGTGGCGTCCGGCGTCAAGCTGCTCTGGGGCACAGCGAATCTCTTCTCCAACCGCCGCTTCATGTCCGGGGCTGCGACCAATCCGGATCCGGATGTCTTTGCATTTTCGGCTGCGACGGTGAAGACCTGCATGGATGCGACGCAGAAGCTCGGCGGCGAAAACTACGTTCTATGGGGCGGCCGCGAAGGCTATGAGACGCTGCTGAACACTGATCTCAAGCGCGAACTCGACCAGCTCGGCCGCTTCCTCAACCTCGTCGTCGAATACAAGCACAAGATCGGCTTCAAGGGCACGATCCTCATCGAGCCGAAGCCGCAGGAGCCGACCAAGCACCAGTACGACTACGATGTTGCGACGGTTTACGGCTTCCTGAAGAAGAACGGCCTCGAAAACGAAGTGAAGGTCAACATCGAGCAGGGCCATGCGATCCTCGCCGGCCATTCCTTCGAGCACGAGCTGGCGCTTGCCAACGCGCTCGGCATCTTCGGCTCGATCGACATGAACCGCAACGATTACCAGTCCGGCTGGGATACTGACCAGTTCCCGAACAACGTTCCGGAAATGGCGCTCGCCTACTACCACGTCCTGGCAGGCGGCGGCTTCAAGACCGGCGGCACGAACTTCGACTCCAAGCTCCGCCGCCAGTCGCTCGATCCGGAAGACTTGCTGATCGGCCACATCGGCGGCATGGATTGCTGCGCCCGCGGTCTCAAGGCGGCGGCCAAAATGATCGAGGACAAGGCTCTCTCCAAGCCGCTCGAAGACCGTTACGCCGGCTGGAACACCGCCGAAGGCCAAAAGCTGCTGCGCGGCGAATACTCGCTGGAGCAGATCGCCGGTTGGGTCGAGAGCAAAGACATCAATCCGCAACCGAAGTCCGGAAAGCAGGAACTGCTGGAAAACGTCGTCAACCGCTACGTTTGAGCGATGCGGCCGGCGGCAGCTTTCATTGGCTGCCGCCGCCATCTGTCCTACTTCCACGTCCAGTTGCGCGAGGGCGCGGAGACCGAGTTGCGGACCACCAGATCGGGTCTGAGCAGGATTTCGGTCTCGGCTGGCTGGCCGTCTGACAGGAGTTCGAGCAGGAGCGCCATGGCATGCTTGCCGATGGCTGTGCGTGGCTGGCGGATCGTCGTCAGCGATGGCGATATGAAGACCGCCTGCGGCACGTCGTCGAAGCCGGTCACGGAAAAATCCCGTGGAATATCGTAGCCGCGCGCACCGAGGCCTATCATCACGCCGATCGCTGTCTGATCGTTGACGCACATGAAGGCCGTCGGCAGGGTATCGCGCATGAAAAGTTGTTCGACCGCCAGTCGTCCGCTTTCGATCGTGCCGTCACCTTCGAAGACAATTCGAAGATCGGCACCGATGCCTGCGGCATCCAGTCCCGCGTCATAACCCATGCGCCGTCGGCTATAGGCCAGGCGGGTGCGCGAATCGCCGATGAAGGCGATCTTCTGGTGGCCCTCAGCAATCAGCAGATCAACTGCCTTGCGGGCTCCGGCGGTATCGTCGACGCCGACATAGGGAATACCACCGTTGAAGACCGGCTCGAATACGCCAACGCTGGGCGGCAGGCGCGCCGTCATCGTCTGATGGCCGAAGGGCAGGATGCCGGTGAAGAGGATCAGCCCGGCCGCTTGGTTGGAATTCAGGAATTTCAGATATTCGAGGCCGCGTTGCGCATCATTCTGCGTATGGCCGATAAGGATGCCGTAGCCATGTGCGCGCGCCTCATTCTCCAGTCCGATCAAGATGTTGGAGAAATTCGGATCGCCGATGTCAGGCGCGACGACAAGAATCATGTTCGAGCGCCCGAGCCGCAGGCTGCGCGCCATCGCATTCGTTGTGTAGCCGGTGATGGCGATTGCCTGATTGACTTTGAGGCGCGTCGAGTTCGCGACTTTCTCAGGCATATGGATTGCGCGGGAGACCGTTGCAATCGAAACCTCGGCAATTCGGGCGACATCTTCGATTGTTGCGGGGCTGGAATTCGACACTGCGCTCTGCCTTGGGTCTCGTCTTGACCCGGGACACTACACAGACTTCCCCGAAGGTCAAAGGCGACGCTGAAAAATTGCCGTGTAGGCTATGATGTAAACCTTTACATGGGCAATGTAAAGGTTTACACAATCCGTCAGCGGACGGGAGCCGTATGGAGGGAATAATGGGTCCGGAGACCGTCGACGACGGCGCGGTGGTGCTGTCCGCAAGGCGAATTAGCAAGTCGTTCAGCGGCGTGCAGGTCCTTTTCAGCGTCAATTTCGATCTTCGCGCCGGCGAAATCCATGCGCTGATGGGCGAAAACGGTGCCGGCAAATCCACCCTCGTCAAGATCCTTTCCGGTTTCGAAGAGCCAAGCTCCGGCGAAATCCTGCTCGACGGCAAGCCGGTGAAGCTGCCGCCCAATGGTGCCGCCGAAGCGCTCGGCATCGTCATCATCCATCAGGAATTCAATCTCGCCGAACATCTGACCGTCACCGAGAGCCTGTTTCTCGGCCGCGAGGTCACGCGTTTGGGCGTCCTCGACCGCAAGTATATGCGTGCTGAAGCGCGGCGTGTCCTCGATCTTCTCGGCTCGCATGTCGACGTGAATGCGCAGATCAGCACGCTCTCGATCGCAGACAAGCAGATGGTGGAGATCGCCAAGGCGATCAGCCGCAATGCGCGGATCGTGTTCATGGACGAGCCGACCGCCGTGCTCTCTCGCGAGGAGATCAACAGCCTGTTCAAACAGGTGCGCAAGCTTCGCGACAAGGGAACGAGTTTCGTTTTCGTTTCCCACAAGCTTGACGAAGTCATGGAGCTGACGGACCGGGTCACCGTGCTGCGCGATGGCCAATGGGTGAAGACCTCGCCCACCTCCATCCTAGACGGTGAATCGATCGCCCAATTGATGGTCGGGCGCGAACTCTCCAGCCTATATCCTGCCAAGCATGAGCCCAATGTCGACGAAGTGATTGTTCTCAGCGTCAAGTCCGTATCGACCCACTATGTCCGTGATGCGAGTTTCGAGGTCCGGAGGGGCGAGATCTTCGGCTTTTCCGGCTTGATTGGCTCCGGCCGCACCGAGCTTATGGAGGCGATCATGGGTCTGCGCTCGCGCTCGGCTGGCGAAGTCACGGTCAACGGGCAGTCCGTGCCCGCGCACGATGTTCATGCCGCAAACCGCGCGGGCTTGGCCTATATGACCAAGGACCGCAAATCTAAGGGACTGCTTCTCAATTCCGGCATGATCGCCAATCTTACGCTGCAATCCTTGGACAAGCATGGCCGGTTTGGCTATCTGAGCGCCGCGAGTGAAGCCTCTGCGATGGCGAGAGCGCGCCGCCGCTTCGACATTCGTGTCAGGGACGGCAACATCGTTGCCGGCCGCATGTCCGGTGGCAACCAGCAGAAATTGCTTCTGGCCAAAGTCATGGAGATCGAGCCGCAGATCATCATCATAGACGAGCCGACCCGCGGCATCGATGTCGGCACCAAGCAGCAGATCTACCATTTCATTTCGGCTCTGGCCCGTGATGGCCATTCGATCATCGTGGTCTCTTCGGAGATGCCGGAGGTGATCGGACTTTGCACGCGTATTGCCGTGATGCGCGAAGGGCGGGTCGTTGGCATTCTGGAGGGTGATGAAATCTCCGAACAGGAAATCATGCGCTACGCGGCGGGATTGAAAAAGAAGATTGCTGCCTGACCAGGTGAAATATCCGGTCGAGGCGTAGCGGGCGAATTCCCAGGGGCAATGGGACGGGAGGTTGGTTTTGAGCATGAGTGCAAGTGAGGAAAGCAGCGAAAAAGAAAGTCGGCGCCGATTGTGGCGCGATGTCGATCTTCGGGCGGTCGCGCCCTTTGCGGCATTGGCTTTGCTTCTCGTGGTTGGCGCGCTGGTCAATCCGAATTTCATCGGCATCACGAACCTTGCAAACGTCGCGACGAGAAGCGCTTTCATTGCCATCATCGCGGTCGGCGCGACCTTCGTGATCTCTGCGGGCGACCTGGACCTTTCCGTGGGGTCGATGGTCGCTTTCGTCGCCAGCCTGATGATCCTGTTCATGAATTCCGGAGCGATCGCCGATCCGGCGCTGATGCTGACGGCTGCTGTCGTGCTTACGATTGTGATCGGCGCGTCATGCGGGCTCGCGAACGGTCTCATCACCACCGTCGGCAAGATCGAGCCTTTCATCGCGACGCTTGGCACCATGGGCGTCTATCGCGGCTTGACCACCTGGCTTTCGCAGGGCGGGGCCATCACGCTGCGCGAGCCTGAACTGCAGACGCTCTACCGTCCGGCCTATTTTGGCTCCATCCTCGGCGTGCCGGTTCCGATCGCCGTGATCCTTGCCGTCACCGGCGTTGCAGCCTTCGTCCTCTACCGCACCCGCTATGGGCGGCATGTCGTGGCGGTCGGCTCCAGCAGCGATGTGGCGCGTTATTCCGGCATCGCCGTCAACCGTGTGCGTACCATCGCCTTCGTCATCCAGGGCCTGTGCGTAGCCATCGCCGTGCTTCTCTACGTGCCGCGGCTTGGCTCGACATCGGCGACGACCGGCATCCTCTGGGAGTTGCAGGCGATCACCGCCGTGGTGGTCGGCGGCACGGCGCTCAAGGGTGGCGCGGGCCGGGTCTGGGGCACGATCTGCGGCGCCTTCATTCTCGAACTCGTCGGCAACATCATGCTGCTTTCGAATTTTATCAGCGAATACCTGATCGGTGCCATCCAGGGGGCGATCATCATCATCGCCATGCTGGTTCAGCGGTCGCTGGTGCGCAAACCGTGAATAGCCGGGTTTATGGGTCGCCCGGTCCTCGATCGATAGGCCCAGTCATTATTTGGGAGAGAGAAAAATGCGTAAACGAATTATGGGGCTGGCCGTCGCCGCCATGGCGGTCCTCACGGGCGTCTCGTACGCCCAGGACAAGAAGGTAACGATCGGCGTTTCAATTCCAGCAGCCGACCATGGCTGGACTGCTGGCGTCGTGTTTCATGCGGAACGCGTGGCCAAGTTGCTGATGGCCGAGCATCCAGGCCTCAACGTTATCGTCAAGACCTCGCCGGATGCTGCAAGCCAGGCAAACGCCGTGCAGGATCTTGCCACGCAGGGCATCGACGCGCTGGTCATCCTGCCGTCGGATCCGGATCCGCTCGTCAACGCCATTAAGGAAATCAAGGACGCCGGCAAGTTCGTGGCGCTCGTTGACCGTGCGCCGAGCAACAACGACGATTCCGTTCGTGACCTCTACGTTGCCGGCAATAACCCGGCGCTCGGCGAAGTTGCCGGCAAGTACATCAAGGAAAACACGCCGGATGCGGAGGTCGTCGTCATCCGCGGCCTGCCGATCCCGATCGACCAGCAGCGCCAAGACGGCTTCGACAAGGGCATCGCCGGTTCGAACGTTAAGGTTCTTGATCGCCAGTACGGCAACTGGAACCGCGACGACGCCTTCAAGGTCATGCAGGACTATCTGACGAAGTATCAGAAGATCGACGTCGTATGGTGCCAGGACGACGACATGGCAGTCGGCGTGCTGCAGGCCATCGAGCAGGCCAAGCGTACGGACATACAGTATGTCATCGCCGGCGCCGGCTCTAAGGACATGGTCAAGAAGGTCATGGATGGCGACAAGCTGATCCCGGTCGACGTTCTTTATCCGCCGGCAATGGTCGGCACGGCGATGGAAATGACGGCTGCGAATTTCTACGATCAGGTCCCTGTCCGCGGCACCTACATTCTCGACGCAACGCTCGTTACCAAGGATAACGCCAAGGATTTCTACTTCCCGGATTCTCCGTTCTAATCATCCGACTGCAATGCGCCCATTCGCAAGGACGGGCGCATTTTCTTTGTTTGCGCACACGCTGCGGCAAAGATTGCTGCACGTACCTCTTGCAGCCTCCGGGCAGGCATGATTAGTTCGCTTCGGTTTGACTTTCGGCTTTTCAGGTACATCTGCTGCAAGAAGCGTGGAGGCGCCTTGCACCCGCCAGAACGCGTGTTGGAAGTTATCATAAACGTTTACGGTCGATCATCAGGGAGGATTCTGACATGAAGACGATCAAAGGGCCTGGCCTGTTCCTCGGGCAGTTTGCGGGCGACGCCGCGCCTTTCAACTCATGGGATTCAATCACCAAATGGGCGGCTGATGTCGGCTACAAGGGCGTGCAGGTTCCGACGTGGGCTGGTCAGCTGATCGATCTGAAGAAGGCTGCCAGCTCCAAGGATTATTGCGACGAATTCGCCGGCAAGGCGCGCGAGAATGGTGTCGAGGTCACCGAGCTTTCGACCCATCTCCAGGGTCAGCTGGTAGCCGTGCATCCGGCCTATGACGAGGCCTTCGACGGCTTTGCCGCACCGGAAGTGCGCGGCAATCCGAAGGCGCGGCAGGAATGGGCAGTCGAGCAGGTGAAGATGGCGCTGACGGCCTCCAAGCATCTCGGTATCAAGGCGCATGCCACCTTTTCCGGCGCGCTTGCCTGGCCCTTCATCTATCCGTGGCCGCAGCGTCCAGCCGGTCTTGTCGAAACGGCCTTCGATGAGCTTGCCCGCCGCTGGAAGCCGATCCTCGACCATGCCGATGCCCAAGGCGTCGATGTCTGCTATGAGATCCATCCGGGCGAAGACCTGCATGACGGTGTGACCTATGAGATGTTCCTGGAGCGCGTCGGCAATCATCCGCGCGCCAACATGCTCTACGACCCGTCGCACTATGTCCTGCAGTGCCTCGATTATCTGGACAACATCGATATCTACAAGGACCGCATCAAGATGTTCCACGTCAAGGATGCGGAGTTCAATCCGACCGGGCGTCAGGGCGTCTATGGCGGTTACCAAGGCTGGGTCGAACGTGCCGGCCGCTTCCGCTCGCTCGGCGACGGCCAGGTGGATTTCGGCGCCGTCTTCTCGAAAATGACCGCCAACAATTTCGACGGCTGGGCCGTTGTCGAATGGGAATGCGCGCTGAAGCATCCGGAAGACGGTGCGCGTGAAGGCGCCGATTTCGTCAAGGCACACATTATCCGCGTCACCGAGAAGGCCTTCGACGATTTTGCCGGCAGCGGCACGGACCAAGCGGCGAACCGCCGCATGCTCGGGCTCTGAGCCTTGCTTTTTTCTTCTCCCCGCTGGGGAGAAGGTGTCCGAAGGACGGATGAGGAGTGGAGCGACGTCCTGAGCAAACAGCGAAAACTGCGTCCCCTGCCGCTCATCCGGCTACCGCCATCTTCTCCCCCGCCGGGAGAGAAGGGAATCGCGGCACCGTCGGTGAACACTCATTTCTTTGGAGGAACGAATGGCAATTGAAGGATCAACGGAACAGGCGCGCGAGCCGCGCATCCGCCTCGGCATGGTCGGCGGCGGGGCGGGCGCCTTCATCGGCGCCGTGCATCGGATAGCGGCCCGCATCGACGACCAGTACGAACTCATCGCAGGTGCGCTGTCGTCGACACCGGAAAAGGCGACCGCATCGGGCCGCGACCTCGGGCTCGATCCGTCGCGCACTTACGCGAGCTACCGGGAAATGGCGATCCGCGAGGCGAAGCTGAAGAACGGCATCGAGGCGGTCTCGATCGTCACGCCGAACCATGTTCACTACGATGCCGCCAAGGAATTCCTGCGCCGGGGCATCCACGTCATCTGCGACAAACCGCTGACCTCCAACCTCGCCGATGCAAAGAAGCTGAAGAAGGTCGCCGACGAGAGTGGCGCGCTGTTCATCCTGACGCACAACTACACCGGCTATCCGATGGTCCGCCAGGCGCGCGAGATGATTGCCAATGGCGAACTCGGTGACATCCGCATCGTGCAGGCCGAATATCCGCAGGACTGGCTGACCGAACCTGTCGAGCAGACCGGCGCCAAGCAGGCCGTCTGGCGCACCGACCCGGCGCAGTCGGGTGCGGGCGGTTCGACCGGCGATATCGGCACGCATGCCTATAACCTTGCCTCCTTCATCACCGGCCTCGAACTGGATAGCCTCGCTGCCGATCTCGATAGTTTCGTCGAAGGCCGCCGCCTGGACGACAATGCTCACGTGCTTTTGCGCTTTAAGGCAAAAGGCAAGGAGAAGCCGGCCAAGGGCATGCTCTGGTGCAGTCAGGTGGCGCCCGGCCATGAAAACGGCCTGAAGATCCGCGTCTACGGCACCAAGGGCGGCTTCGAGTGGGTGCAGGCGGATCCGAACTACTTGTGGTACACGCCGTTCGGCCAGCCGAAGCGGCTGATCACCCGCAACGGCGCGGGTTCAGGTGCCGCCGCTGCTCGCGTCTCACGCATTCCGTCCGGTCATCCGGAAGGCTACCTCGAAGCCTTCGCGACGATCTACACGGAGGCGGCGCACGCCATCAATGCGCACAAGAAGGGCAAAGCGGTCGACAAGGCCGTGGTTTATCCAACTGTCGATGACGGCGTGAAGGGGGTTGCCTTCGTCGAGGCCTGCGTTGCTTCATCGAAGCGGAATGGCGCTTGGGTGAAGGTCTGATGGCCAAGTTTCTGGACTAACCTCTCATCCGGGTGCCGCCACCTTGTCGTCGCTCGCGGGGAGGGATATGCCGCGCCGTTTCAGCAGAACGTGCTGTGAGTGAGGCACGTTCCCTCGCCCCGTTTACGGGGAGAGGGCCAGGGTGAGGGGTGGACCCCATACCGCTAGGTCCGGTATCCGTCTGCAACGTTACAGTTTTGACATTTCCACTCTGTACAACGCCGGTTCACTTGGCTAAACCGCCGCTCGAACGACCAGTCCATCACCAGGGGGTCAAATGATCGATCCTAAGACACTCGCCGCCCGTTTTCCGGGCGATTTCACCTTTGGCGTCGCGACGGCTGCCTTTCAGATCGAAGGCGCTTCCAAGGCTGATGGCCGCAAGCCGTCGATCTGGGATGCCTTCTGCAACATGCCGGGTCGTGTCTATAACCGCCACAATGGCGACGTCGCGTGCGATCATTACAACCGGCTCGAACAGGACCTTGACCTGATCAAGGAGATGGGCGTCGAGGCCTATCGCTTCTCGATCGCCTGGCCGCGCATCATTCCGGATGGCACCGGGCCTGTGAACGAAGCCGGACTCGATTTTTACGATCGTCTCATCGACGGTTGCAAGGCGCGCGGCATCAAGACCTTTGCAACACTTTTTCACTGGGATTTGCCGCTCACGCTCATGGGCGACGGCGGCTGGACGGCGCGTTCCACGGCCTATGCCTATCAGCGCTACGCGAAGACCGTCATGGCGCGTTTTGGTGACCGCCTCGACAGCGTCGCGACCTTCAACGAACCATGGTGCATCGTGTGGCTCAGCCACCTCTACGGCGTCCACGCCCCGGGCGAGCGCAACATGCAGGCAGCGCTTCACGCCATGCACTACATGAACCTTGCGCACGGACTTGGAGTCGAGGCGATCCGTGCCGAGGCGCCGAAGGTGCCGGTCGGCCTAGTGCTGAACGCAATGTCCGTCATGCCGGGATCGCAAAGCGAGGCGGATTTCGCCGCCGGCGAGCGCGCGCATCAGTTCCACAATGGTGCTTTTTTCGATCCCGTCTTCAAGGGAGATTATCCGAAGGAGTTCGTGGAATCGCTCAGTGATCGCATGCCCATCATCGAAGATGGAGATTTGAAGATCATCAGCCAGAAGCTCGATTGGTGGGGGCTCAACTACTACACACCGCTGCGTGTTGCCGACGACCCGGCGAAGAACGGCGATTTCCCCTGGACGGTCGAAGCGCCGCGTGTGAGCGATGTGAAGACGGATATCGGTTGGGAAGTCTATGCGCCCGGTCTCAAGCACGTCGTCGAAGACCTCTATCGTCGCTACGAACTGCCGGAATGCTACATCACGGAGAACGGTGCCTGCTACAACATGGGTGTGGTCAACGGCGAGGTCGATGACCAGCCGCGTCTCGACTACTACAGTGATCACCTTGCTGTCGTCGCCGATCTCATCAAGGACGGCTACGCGATGCGCGGCTATTTCGCCTGGAGCCTGATGGACAATTTCGAATGGGCGGAGGGCTACAAGATGCGTTTCGGCCTCGTCCACGTCGATTACGACACCCAGGTCCGCACCGTGAAGAAGAGCGGCAAATGGTACCGGGAGCTGGCAAGCCAGTTTCCCAAGGGTAACCATAAGGTCGCTTGAATTCCGAAGGCCGGAGGAGGATCGTACGGCCGGCTCGACTTCATTGTTGTCGGTCGTTCGCTCCTTTTGTCGCTCACCCCATCGCCGCGCTGACGCTCCGGCACTTCTCCCCACCAGGGAGGAGAAACAAGCGGCGCGCTTCGTGATTCAGACAATTGGACAATGAGTGGTTTTTTGCTGCTCTAGCCGATTCAAAGAAAAAATCTCTCTGTCAATCGCGACTGGAACTCCGCCATAAACATTACATCCCAGCGTATGGCAGCCATGCGCAGATCAAATTGAATATTCCGGTTGTGCGATGATAAAGACTGCCTCTCTGTTCCGAATGCGTTGCCGAATGCCGGCCTGACCAGACGCGCCGCGTCCTCAGCCATTCAGCGACTGCGGACCTTTTTGAACATCGAGAGCATCCATGCATTCCGACTCTTCCAACGCGGCAAATGCCGCAAATACCGTCCTCTTCGAAGGCATATCGAAACGCTTCGGCGCCGAGGACAAATCGTTTACCGCGCTTGATGCAATCGATTTTGCCGTCGCGCGCGGCTCCATTACCGGCATCATCGGCCGTTCCGGCGCCGGCAAGTCGACACTGATCCGTCTTGTCAACGGCTTGGAACGTCCGACAAGCGGCAAGGTCATCGTCGATGGCGTCAACGTTTCCGATCTGGACGAGGCCGGCCTGCGCGCCCTCCGCCGTTCGGTCGGCATGATCTTCCAGCATTTCAACCTGCTGTCTTCGCGCACGGCCTTCGGCAATGTGGCGCTGCCCCTGGAAATCGCCGGTTACGACAAGGAAGCCATTCGCGGACGCGTCGAGCCGCTGCTCGATCTCGTCGGACTTTCCGATAAGCGCGACCGCTATCCGGCAGAACTTTCCGGCGGCCAGAAGCAGCGCGTCGGCATTGCCCGCGCGCTCGCCACGCAGCCGAAGCTCCTGCTTTCCGATGAAGCGACCTCCGCGCTCGATCCAGAGACCACCCAGTCGATCCTCGAGCTCTTGAAGCGCATCAATGCGGAGTTTGGGCTAACGGTGCTTCTGATCACCCACGAGATGGAGGTCGTCAAAGCCATCACCAGCGACGTCGCCGTCATCGACGAGGGTATCATCGTCGAGCGCGGCCACACTTTCGATGTCTTTACTCGGCCGCAACATCCGACGACGCGCGCATTGCTGGCCGGCCTGCCGGGCTCGAAGCTTCCTGCAGCGCTCGCATTCACCTTGCGGCCGCAAAAGACAGCGGGTGGGCGCGTTGCCGTGCGCATCACCTTTTTCGGTCGGACGGCAGAACAGCCGCTGATCTCGCGGCTTATCCAGACGCTGGGTTCGGATATCAACATCATCGCCGGAACCGTCGACGAGATCGGTGGCGAACCCTATGGCTCCCTCATCATCGCCTATGCAGCGGACGATGCCACTATCGCGAATGCGGACAAATTCTTCGAGGCGAACGGTCTCGTTGCGGAGGTGCTCGGCTATGTCTCCTGATCTCCTGCTTCTCATTGGCAAGGCAACGCTCGATACGCTGCGCATGGTGGCGATCGCGGGCTTCATCGGCTCCCTTATCGGGCTGCCGATCGGCGTGTTCCTGGCGACCAGCGGTCGCGGCGAGCTCTTTCCGGCGCCTTCCGTGAACCGGATCGTTGGATTGATCGTCAACGCGACACGCTCGACGCCATTCATCATCCTCGTTGTCGCAATCATTCCTTTCACACGCCTCGTCACCGGCACGTCGATCGGCACCAAGGCGGCGATCGTGCCGCTGACGATCGCAACCATCCCGTTCTTTGCGCGGCTCGTCGAAGCCGCCATTCGCGACGTAGACAAGGGTCTGATCGAAGCCGCCCGCGCCATGGGTGCGACCCCGATGCAGATCGTACGCAAGGTGCTTCTTGCCGAAGCGCGTCCGGCGCTGACGCTGGCGCTCACAATGACGCTGGTCAGCCTCATCGGCTACTCGGCGATGGTCGGCGCGGTGGGCGGAGGCGGGCTCGGCGATCTCGGCATCCGTTACGGCTACCAGCGCTTCATGCCGGATGTGATGCTGGTCGTCGTCATCGTCTTGATCCTGCTCGTCCAGGCCGTGCAGAGCGCCGGCGATGCGCTCGCGCGCCGCTTTGACAAGCGATCCCGCAAGAATTGATCGAATTGCCCATAACCCAAGGAGAAAACCCGATGAAGAAAATCATCCTCGCGGCTGCCTTTGCGGCGGTCTTTGGAACTGCCGTCGCGGCGGAAACTATCAAGATCGGCGTCACGCCGGGTCCGCATGCACAGATCATGGAGAAAGTGAAGGAAGTCGCAGCGCCCAAAGGCCTCGACATCGAGATCCTGGAATTTTCCGACTATGTCGTGCCGAACCAGGCGCTTGCCGATGGCGAGCTGAGCGCCAACTCCTTCCAGCACAAGCCCTATCTCGACAACCAGGTCGCCGATCGCGGCTTCAAGATCGTTGACGTCGCCTATACGGTCAACTTCCCGATGGGCGTCTATTCCAAGAAGGTGAAGAGCCTGGACGAGCTTGCTGATGGCGCTACCGTTGCGATCCCCAACGACCCGACCAATGGCGGCCGTGCTCTGCTGATCCTCGCCGATAAGGGACTCATCAAGCTCAAGGATGGCGCGAGCCTGAAGGTCGGCCCTGCCGATGTCACCGAAAATGCCAAGAATCTGAAGTTCGCCGAACTCGATGCCGCCCAGCTGCCGCGCTCGCTTGACGACGTGGATGCCGCTGTTATCAACACCAACTATGCACTGGAAGCCGGTCTTGACCCGGCGAAGGACCCGATCGCCCGCGAAGGTGAGAAGGCGCCTTACGTCAACATTCTGGCGGTTAGCGAGAAGGACAAGGATCAGCCTTGGGTCAAGACGCTGGTCAAAGCCTACCACAGCGATGCTGTGAAGCAGTTTATCGCCGATACTTTCAAGGGCTCGGTCATCGCAGGCTGGTAAGCCGCGGCTAAAACACCGTTATGAAATCAAGCCCTTCCCGTTCCGCGGGGAGGGTTTTTAACGCCGAGTGATTTTGATGGAGAAAAATCACACGGATGAGGCCTTGTACCGTTCGCTTTAACCGTTTTTGAAGCCTTGACTGGCAAAGTCCTCCGTTATCGGGGAGCAATGTATGCCTGCGTTCTTTAGGCAAAAAAATCAAGCTTTGGGGATTGGCCGCCACGCAACTGTTACGGGTGTGCTTTTTTCCTTTGCGGTCATGGTCGCGGTCGTAACCGTCATGGTGCTGACGGCGCTGTCACGCGTCACAGATAACGCCAATATTCTCGACGACGAACGTTCTCGTGAAACCACGGCTGGCGCTCTCAAGACATTCGTAGCCCAGCTCGGCGCAACGTTGAACGACTATGCCGCCTGGGACGATGCGGCCGTCAATGTCTATGCCCCGGATGGCATGGCTTGGACGATCAGCAACTACGGCGAAATGTCCTCCAACAGCGCGCTTTTCGACATGGCAATCGTCGTAGATGACGATAAGAAGCCGCTGATGGTCTATCGCGATGGCCTGTCGATGAGTGAAGCGCTTGATGATTTCTTTGCGCCATCGCTTTGGACGTTGTTCGACAAAGTGAAGGCCGCCGGACTTGAATCACCGGAAGCCGTGGGTTTCATCGGCACCAAGAGCGGCATCGCGGCAGTTGGCGTTGCGCTCGTGCGGGAAAAATCCGGCGCCTTGAATACACCCGTCGGCCAGCGCCGCTACCTGATTTTTGCTCGGCATCTGAACGACGCGACGATCAAGGGCCTCGGTGAGACCTACGTTATTCAGGGTTTGAAGCTGGTGCCAGCCGCTTACGACGCGCAGTATTCCGTGGCGATCGATGATGCCGCCGGTAAGGCGCTTGGCAAACTCGTGTGGATTTCGCGTTCGCCGGGCGACATCAGCTACGCCCAAGTGCGTCCGACGGTTGTGAAGGCGCTCGGTCTCGTCGGGCTGTTCTTCGCTGTGCTGCTCGTCATAGGCTGGCTCGCTGGACGCCGGCTGAAGGCAGAGGAAAACAATGCCCGCGAGGATGCCCTCCGCGATCGCCTCAGTGGGCTATCGAACCGTGAAGGCTTGGGAATTGCTGTCGATGACGTCGTTGCCAAGGCCAAGCAGACCGGCAAGAACGTGCTGCTTCTTTATCTCGACCTCGACGGTTTCAAGGAAGTCAACGACAGCTACGGGCACGGGACCGGTGACCAGTTGATCCGCGCGGTTGCTGCCGGTCTCAAGGTGCTGATCCCAGAGGGTGCGGTTCTGGCGCGCATTGGCGGCGACGAATTCGCGATCGCCTTCCAGTCCGAAGGCGGCAACGCCGATGCACTGCAGCTTTCGGAACAGATTCTGGATTTCCTGGCGGAGCCGCTGGAGATCGGCCGGCGCGTCGTAGTCATTGGCGCCAGTATCGGCATCGCGATGGCTGCTGGCGGGACGATCGGCCGCGAAGAATTGGTCCGCCGTGCCGATCTTGCGATGTACAAGGCCAAGGAAGCCGGTCGGGCCCGCATGACGCTTTACGATCCCGCTATGGATGCCGACCGCGAGGAGCGAAATGCGCTTGAACTCGATCTGCGCATCGCGATCGAAAGCGGCGATCTGACACTGGCCTATCAGCCGCTGATCGACGCCTCCTCTCATGAGATGAATGGTGTCGAAGCGCTGGTGCGCTGGAACCGTCCCGGCTACGGGCCAGTCTCGCCGGAGGTTTTCATTCCGATCGCAGAAACCAGCGGGCTTATCGAGGCACTCGGTCTCTTCGTGCTGCGCAAAGCCTGCGAGACGGCCAAGCAGTGGCCCGAACTGCGTGTTGCCGTAAACGTTTCCCCCGGCCAGTTCCGGAACCCGGCCTTTACCGACTATGTCCGCTATGTCCTAAAACAGACGGAGATCGAGGCGGAGCGCATAACGCTCGAGATCACCGAAGGCTACATGATCCAAAACCCGCAGCGCACCCGCCATTCGATCGAGCGGCTGAAGACGCTCGGCGTCAAGATAGCGCTCGACGATTTCGGTTCGGGCTTTTCATCGATCGGCTATCTCCGCCAGTTCGGCTTCGACCGCATCAAGATCGACCGCTCGCTGATTGAGGGCGTCACCGAAAGCGACAGCCAGCGCGAGATGCTGCAAGCGACGGTCGCGCTGGCCCGCTCATTGGATATTCCGGTGACGGCCGAGGGCATCGAGACAGAAGAGCAGGCGCTCGCCGCCCGTCTCTTCGGTTGCGATTGCCTCCAGGGTTATTTCTTCAGCAAGCCGGTGCCGGCAGACAGAATCACCGAAATGCTTGAGGCACGCCGTGCGCTTGACGCGATGCCGCGCCGGATAACCGCTGCCTGACCCTAAATCCCGATGTGCTTCTGACCGCGCTTCTTGGCAAGCGCGATCTGGAGCTGCCGTTGACGGTAGCGCAGCCGGTCGTCGTCGGTGCGCGTGTGGTAGCAGTTGCTGCAGGAAACGCCTTCCTCGTAGAGAGGCGACGTGATCTCCTCTGCGGTAATTGGATTGCGGCAGGCATGACAGAGCTTGTGCTCGCCTTCCTTGAGTCCATGCTCGACCGAGACTCGCTCATCGAAGACGAAGCAGGCGCCGTCCCAGAGACTTTCCTCCTGCGGAACTTCTTCCAGGTATTTCAGAATGCCGCCCTTGAGGTGGTAGACCTCCTCAAAACCTTGCTCTTTCATGAAAGCCGTCGCCTTTTCGCAGCGGATACCACCTGTGCAGTACATGGCGATCTTCGGCTTGTTGTGCAGGCCGGTGTTCTGGCGCACCCATTCCGGAAAGTCGCGGAAGGTCTTCGTCTTCGGGTCGACCGCGCCGCGGAAGGTACCGATCGCCGTCTCGTAGTCGTTGCGTGTGTCGATGACGATGGTGTCGGGGTCGGAAATCAGCGCATTCCAATGCTGCGGCGTCACATAGGTGCCGACGACCATGTTAGGGTCGATATTCTCGACGCCCATCGTGACAATCTCTTTCTTGAGCTTCACCTTCATGCGCAGGAAAGGCATCTTGGATGAGCGGCTTTCCTTGTGCTCTAGCGCCGCGAATTCCGGCTGCGCGCGCAGATAGGCGAGCACCGTCCGGATGCCCACATCCGGCCCGGCGATCGTTCCGTTGATGCCCTCATGCGCCAGAAGCAGTGTGCCTTTCACGCCGTTTTCTTCGCAAAGCGCCTGCAGAGGCTCGCGCAGGCTTTCGAAGCGCGGCACGGAAACAAAATGGTAAAGCGCCGCCACGAGGAACGGGCTGGTGTGATTGATGCTGTCGGTCATGCGCGCTGAAATACAGTCTGCAGCGTTTTCGCGCAAGCGTTGGCAATGCGACCTGAAGACACGGATCAGCCCACCTTCGAGATTCAGCTTCAAACTACAGCCAGAGTGCTTCGATACGGCTAGCCTCGCGCCGCGGTTTGTCGGCAAAGACGCGTTCGGCGCTGGCAAGAGCGCTGTGCCGCTCTTCCTGCTGGCGGAAGATGATGGCGTCGAGCAGATGAGCGAGATCTTCGTTGCGGGTAATGAGCTGCGGCTCGGCCTCAACCAGTTGCGAAAGCACCGAGAGATCATTTATACGGCCGAGCTGCTCTGCCAGTTCCTCGGCGTCATCGTGCTTCGCCTTCATCGCGGCGGGCCACAGATTGCGCAGCAGCGCGTGATAGAGCCGGTAGTCATAGGTTCGCTTGCGCAGTTCATGAAAATCTTCGGCTGCTGCCGTATCGTGGCATGCCGTGAGCGCCGCCCGCGCCCTTCGCAAGGTTCGCTGCCAGCCTTTGGCGAGCATGCGAGCGTTTCTGCGATGGCTGTTTTTGAAGGAAACCTCGTCGAGTGCGGCGATCGCATCCTTCAGCGTCACGGCCGTCTCGTGAAGCTTCTGTTCAAGCCCGCTTTCGGCCTTGGCCATCCAGTCGCGGCGTGCTTCGAGAACGGCGACGATGCGGCTGAGCGCCTCGCTCTCTGCGTCGCTGCGGGCGCCTTTTTGCAGATATTCGGCGGTGCCGATCAGAGCTGCTGCGTCCCTGATCGCCGAGAGCGATTTTGCGATGTCGCGCAGTCTGGCATTTTCGCACTTCTGAAAGTCCGGCACCTCTTTCGCCACGAGCCGGTAAAGCGAGCGCAGCCGCTTCAGGTTCTTGCGAAAATCATGAACCGCTTCGTCCGCGCCGTCCGGCCGCTTCTCAAGAACGGCAATGGCGCGTTCAAGCTGTTCCGTCGCCACCCTTCGGAACTCATCGGTAAAATCCGCATCAGGCCGTATGCGAAAGGGCATCCTGATCGTACTCGAATTCGGTGGCGAGTGCCTGGTTGGAATAGCGGAAATCGCCGGTCACTTCGCGGCCGAGCCAAGCGGGACGGGAGGGATTGTCATCCTCGGACCCCATTTCCACTTCCGCAATCACCAGCCCGCGGTGCGCGCCGGCAAAAACGTCGACTTCCCAGACGAAGCTGTCATGCGGCACGCGGTAGCGCGTCTTTTCAATCACGAGGCCGATGGCGCTCTGCATCAGTTCTTCGGCATCGGAAACAGGGATTTCGTATTCGAACTCGTCGCGGGTGACAGTGCTGCGGCCAATCTTGATCGTCAGCTTCGCTTTCTTTCCGTCGAGGATGCGCACACGCACGGAGCGGTCGTCCATCGAGGCGATGTAGCCCTGCCTAAGGAGCGATTTCGTCTCGGCCTTTGCGCGCCAGCCGTCGTTGCGTACCAGAAATTTCCGCTCGATCTCTTTCGCCATTTCAGTGAACCTTTTGTGACGATCGGCGTACCGTAACGTAAATCTCCCAGGAGGGATACCCACTTCTTGCCGCATCTGTTTTGTCTCGACAAAGCCCGTCCGCAGGGGTATTCGGGAGCCCGAATTCAACGCTTTAAGGAACCGTGCTGCTATGGGCGAGAAGACAGAAAAGCTCCTTTCCATCCTCAAACTCCAGCCAGTCGTTCCGGTGCTCATCGTCGATGACGTGAAGTCCGGCGTTTTGTTGGCGCGCGCGCTGGTCGCAGGCGGTCTGAAGGCGATCGAGATCACCATGCGCACGCCTGCCGCACTCGATACGGTCCGCGCCGTTGCGCAGGAAGTCGAAGGTGCCGAAGTCGGCACAGGCACGATCCTGAACGCCCAGCACTGGGATGCAGCCGTTGCCGCCGGCTCGAAGTTCGTCGTCAGCCCAGGCGCCACGCAGGAACTGCTCGCCGCGGCATCGAAATCGCCGGTTCCGCTGCTACCGGGCGCTGCGACGGCCAGCGAAGTCATGGCGCTTCGCGAAGAAGGTTATCAGGTGCTAAAGTTCTTCCCGGCCGAGCAGGCGGGTGGTGTGGCATACCTCAAGGCGCTCTCCTCACCGCTCGCCGGCACGTTCTTCTGCCCGACCGGCGGCATTTCGCTCAAAAATGCCAATGACTACCTGTCGCTGCCGAACGTCATTTGCGTCGGCGGATCCTGGGTGGCGCCGAAGGAACTCGTCGCCGCGGGCGATTGGGCAGGCATCACCAAGCTCGCCTCGGAAGCGGCTGCGCTGAAGGCCTGACATTTTCCCCGAGTGTTCTAGGATGCGGGCGGTTTTGCCGGCATTTGTATTTGCAGGTTTGCTTCCTATCTTCAGGTCTGCCTTTAACAGGGAGACGATGAAGGATGTTCGACGCGAAGAAACTTCTTGACCAGTTTCTGGGCTCGCAAATACCGGGCGTTGGCGGCAGTGTCCGCGACAGAGCCGGAGATACCGTCCAGTTGGCCAAGGACAATCCGTGGAAGGCCGGAGCGCTGGCAACCGTGCTTCTCGGAACGAAAACGGGCCGAAATATCGCCGGAAATGCGCTTGCGATCGGCGGGCTTGCGGCTATCGCCGGTCTCGGCTACCAGGCCTACAAGAATTACCAGGCAGGTCAGGCACCCGCCACGCCTTCGGATGTCACTCCACCTTCGACGCCCGTTCTGCTGCCGGCACCGGCCGAATCTGGCTTCGGCCCGGCATCGCCCGCAGGCAGCAATGAATTTGCCCTTGTGCTCATCCGCGCCATGATCGCGGCGGCCAAGGCCGACGGGCATATCGATGATGCCGAGCGTGCGCATATCATGGACAAGATGAAGGCCGCCGATGTCAGCGGCGAAGCCGCGTCCTTCATCGAGCATGAGCTTGCCTCGCCGACCGATCTCGACGCGCTGGTCGCCGCCGCCGGGACCGAGGAACAGAAGGTCGAGCTCTATACGGCCTCGCGCCTGACGATCGAGCCGGACTCGCGTGCTGAGCGCGGCTATCTCGACCTTCTTGCCGGCCGTCTCGGCCTTGCCGATGCGCTTGTGGACCACATCGAAGCAACGGTTTCCTCCGCCAAGGTTTCCTTGTCACAGTGACATGCGGGCCGGTTGCCTTTCCCGGGCGGCTGGCCTATCCACTCTTCCGATGAGAGGAGTGAGCATGCGCGATCTATCGAATTTCAAGGTGCCGGCACCTGATTATGTGACACTGAAGGGGCGCTACGTGACCGTCGAGCCCTATGTCCGCGCGGAGCATCTTCGGGCGCTCTGGGACGGCCTCGGCGGCATGGGTATCAATCCGCTGCTTCTCTATTTCTCGCAGGACGATTTCACCGGCTTGGACGATTTTGCCAAGTGGCTCGAGAACGCCCATGCCAAGTCCGGCTGGCTTACCCACGTCTTTCGCGACAATGCCACCGGCAGGATCGTCGGCATGGCCAATTACATGCGCGCCGACCCGGCCAACGGCGTCGTCGAAATCGGCGGTGTGGCGCATGGGCCGGATATGAAGCGTTCGCCGCTTTCCACCGAAGCGCATTACCTGATGGCCAAGCATGT